>VGAB01000034.1 GCA_016870935.1 Actinomycetota bacterium
GGGGTAGACAAAAAAGACATCGCCACCCAAAGCATCAGCATTTATCCCGAGTATTCATATTCACAAGATGGCAGACAGTCGTTGATCGGTTTTCGCGCCTCGCAGTCGTTCGCCGTCACGTTGCGCGACACCGATAAAGCAGGCGACGTCGTGGATGCCGTGGTTTCGAATGTCGGCACCGACCTGACAATCGATACTTTGGCGCCGATCTTGCTCGACACAGCCGATGCGATCGATCAAGCGCGCGAGAACGCGATCAAGTCGGCGAAAAAGAAAGCCGAAGATTACGCCGACTTGCTTGGCGTAGATCTCGGCGCCGTGATCTCGGTTCGCGAATTCTCGTCGTCTGCCGTGAGCCCGCAACCATGGTTGCGAGCCGACGCCGGCGCAGCCGAGGCGACAAAGACGGTGGTCGATCTGGGCACGCAGAAAGTTTCGGTCACCGTCGAAGCCCGTTGGGCGTTGACCGACAACGATTGATCGTCGTCGCGCGACTCTAATTTTTAGTCGACGAGTTCGAGTCGCATCACGGTGTGGTGCAGCCCCAGAAAAACAGTGTCGCGCACTTTTTGCCAACCCTTTTCGAGATACCAGTTCTGGGCATGCTCGGTATACAAATAAATAGTCGGGTAGCCCAACTCGCGCGCGCGTTCAACTGCCGCATTCACCAACGAAGAGCCGATTTTGGCTTTGCGGGCCTCGGGCCTGACGAAAACGGCGGCCAGCCACGGCCCGGGCTCGGGGGCGTCGGGCAATTCGTCGTCGTCCACGAGCGTGGCGACACCGAGCAAATCGTCGGCGTCGGAGATGGCGGCGAAAACTTCGATCAGCCGTTCGGGTTTCGACGCGGCGAACGCATATTGGTCTAGATACGTCTGCACGGTGTCGCTCGGAAACTCGTGTTGCCAGGCGCGATAAGACCATTCGGCGGCGGTCTGCCAGTGGCGTCGATGCTCGGCAAGCGCGACAACTTTGAACGAGTTCACCGACTTATCATAAGGTTTAATCGATGGTCGCAATCTCTTCGCATCGGGGGATCAGCGCCGAATATTTGTCGCACGCTCTCGAGTCAGAATTCGGCGAGCGAAAACTAGAGATCGAGTCTGTGACGCCGATCGGCACGGGGCAGATGGCCGAAAGTTACCGGGTTCGTTTCAAAGTCGAGCAAGCAACACCGACACATATTTCAAAGATTCCCGCCAGCGTGGTGGTCAAGGTGCCGTCGCAAAACGAGAAGAGCCGCAACGCATCGCGCGCCACGCGCTGTTACGAACTCGAGACGAGTTTTTACTCGAGCCTGCGGAGTTTGGTCGGCGTCGACGCGCCGAGGTGCCTGCATGTCTGGTACGACGCAACAGCCGACGACTTCGTGCTCGTCTTGGAAGACATCGTCGGCGCCACCCAGGGCGACCAGATCGCGGGTGCGTCGATCGAACAAGCCGAGGCGTCGATCGATCAACTGGTGAAATTGCACGCGCCACTTTGGGGTTCGCCGAAATTACGAACCCTGGGTTGGTTGCCCGTGCATTCGCCGAGTTCGGTCGCGGGCACCGGCGCCCTGTTGCAGGCGATGTTCCCGGGTTTTGCCGAACGATTCGCGGCGACGGTCGACGCCGAGATCATCGCTCTGGGTTCGCGATTGGTGCAAAATTTCGATCGGTACAACGCTGCGTTTTCCGAGGTGCTCACCGTCGCCCATCGCGATTTTCGACTCGACAACCTGTTGTTCGGTCGGGACTCGGGCGAACTATTCGTGAAAGTCGTGGATTGGCAGACCGTCGGCGCGATGCCCGGCGCGAGCGACCTGGGTTATTTCATCGGCGCGAGTTTCAAGGTCGAAGACAGGCGAGAGTTTGAAGAGTCGCTCGTGCGCAGATACTGCGCGGGCCTCGCGAATCAGCAGATTGACGCGCGTTACGACGAGATCTGGGCGCAATATCGCCTGCTTGGTACGACCGGGTTCATAATGGCTATCGTCGCCTCGGTGCTTGTAAAACAAACCGAGCGAGGTGACGCGATGTTCGCCGCGATGGCCAACCGTCACGGGCGACAAATGCTCGACCTCGAAGCCGAGACATTGTTCGCCTAGCGAAACCGAGGAACCAAATGGCCAAGTTCACAAAACTCGACGAGCGTTTCGCGCATCAGATACCCGAGCCGTTTCCGAGCACGATGCTGTTTCATCCCGACTGGCGCGAGAGCCTGTTTTTCATTTTGCACGAGCGTGAAAAGCCGGGCGATGTGCTGATCTTGACCCTCGCGCACTTTCCATCCCGACAAGAAATGGATTCTCTGCAACTCGGCAGGGTGGGGGATGCGCCAGTGATCGCGCGCCACGTGCGCAAAGTCGACGGCGACCAAGACGATTTTCATGTCGGGCCGATCACGATCGAAGTGGTCGAGCCGCTCAAACGGGTGCGGCTGGTCGCTGCGCCGAGTTCGGCGACCCCGGTGAGTTTCGATCTCATGTTTTCGGCGCGAACAATGCCCTATCAGTTGCGACGGGGCACGATGAAAGCCAAGCATGAGGTCGTCTGGGATCAGTCGCACATGTTCCAGAGCGGCACATACAACGGTTCGTATTCGCGCGATGGCAAAACCCACAAAGTAGACAACTGGTGGGGACAACGAGATCATTCGTGGGGCGTTCGATCGCACGCCCGCTGCCCGCTTTGGATGTGGACGCCGATACAACTCGAAGAGGGGATGCTCAGCGTGTGGCATTGGGAGTATCCGAACGGCGCCAGGGTTTACACCGACGGATGTTTCGCCCCCGCCGACGGAGGCGAGCCGACGCCAGTGATCGATTTTCAGCACGACCTGCAGTGGTTGAACGCGCAAGGTCAGGTCGTTTCATACGAGAAATTCGGCGACGACGTCGCGGGGCTGGCTGGCAGGCTCGACTTCACGCTGCAGGGCGGCCGCAAAATCTCGGTCGACGCCACGGGGCGGTGGGCGCAGAGATACAGCGCGATCAACCACCGGGCCGACAACGTCCTGGGCGGGGGTCTAAGCGAGATGATGGTCCGCACATCCGACGGTGCGACGGGCACGGCGATATTCGAGGTCACCGGGCAGTACCACCACAAATATTTTCCCGTCAGGCGAGGCGCCGGCTTTCCTCCCGACGGCGATTGAGATGCAAGACCCGAAGTTGCCCAAGGCGGCGACCGAATCGACGAGACAAAAAAACTCGGCGCTCGACGGCCGGGTTTTCGACCCTCTCGATCTCGAGCGCGTGCGTCGTGGGTTCATCGCCGCACGCACCGAGCCGCTGATCGTCGACCAACAAAATCGCAAGGTGATCGACACGGCGTCCTACGACTTTTTGCGCGACGGGCGCGAATGCCCCGACACCGTCAACCCGCATCTGTGGCGACACGCCACTCTCAACGCCCACCACGGCTTGTTCAACGTCGCGCCGAATGTCTGGCAGGTGCGCGGCTACGACATCTCGAACATCACTTTCGTGCGGGGCGAAAAGGGCTGGGTGGTGATCGACCCGCTAACCGCCGACAGCACTGCGCGAGCAAGCCTCGAGTTGATCTCGCGCCATGTCGAACAGCGACCCGTGACGGCCGTGATCTACACGCACTCGCACGCCGATCACTTTGGCGGGGTGTTGGGCGTTACCTCGACCGAAGATGTCGAGGCCGGCCGCTGCCAAGTCATCGCACCGCAGGGTTTTCTGCACGAGGCGATCGCTGAAAACGTCATCGCCGGCGTGGCGATGAGTCGTCGGGCCGCCTATCAATTCGGGCCGCTGCTTGCGCCAGGGCCGCGCGGTCATGTCGACAGCGGCCTCGGCAACTCGACCCCGACGGCGGCACCGTCGTTGATCGCCCCGACCCGCGAAATCTCGTTCACGGGCGAAGAGTTGCTCGTCGATGGCGTGCGCATAATTTTTCAACTCACACCCGAGACCGAGGCGCCGGCCGAGATGAATTTTTTTTCCCCGACCACGGCTGGCTTTGCATGGCCGAGAACTGCTCGCACACGATGCACAATCTCGTGCCGATTCGCGGGGCGCTGGTGCGCAACGCGCTCAACTGGTCGAAATACATCAACGAGAGCATCGATTTATTCGCCGAAAAAACAGACGTCTTGTTCATGTCGCACAACTGGCCGAGATGGGGTCGCCAAGATGTTCGCGATTTTTTGACCCTGCAACGCGATCTATACAGATGGATCCACGACCAGACGATGCGCCAGGCCAACCACGGCATGACGGCTCTCGAGATCGCCGAACTTTTGGTTTTGCCCGATGAGTTTCTCGCCCATGAACACACCCGCGGGTTCTACGGCGACCTTGTGCACAACGTCAAGGCGGTTTACCAGCGTTACCTGAGTTGGTACGACGGCAACCCGGCCAATCTAAACAAATTTTCGCCCGCCAAAGTGGGCGAGCGCTATGTCGATCTTGCCGGCGGGGCCGACCGCCTGCTCGACCACGCCGAGCAGGCGTTTCAAAAAGGTGATTATCGCTGGGTCGTCGAACTCGTCAACCACGCGGTGTTCGCCCAACCCACCAACCAGCGAGCACGCATTCTGCAGGCCGACGCGCTCGAGCAACTCGGTTATCAGTCTGAGTCGGCGACTTTTCGCAACGCCTATCTCACCGCCGCGCAAGAGTTGCGCAACGGTCCGCCGCCGCGCGCCGAGGCTCGCGTCAGGGCACGGGGGCTGATCAAGGCGATGACGATCGAACAAGTTTTTGACACCCTCGCCGTGCGAGCAATTTCAGAAAACTTGTCTGGTGTCGCCCTGACTGTGAACTGGCTGTTCCCCGACATGGCGGGCACCCCCGACGAAAAATGGGTGCTCGGTGTCTCGAATCGAACGTTTTATTACTCGCAGAACCGACACGATGAAAATGCGTCGGCGACCGTGCAGATCAGCCGAAAATTATTTTTGGAGGTGATCGCCCAGCTGACGACCTTCGCCGATGAACTCAAATCTGGTGGCGCAACAATCGAGGGCGACGCCGCGGCACTGCTCAAAATATTTTCTAATCTCGACAATTTCTCGACCGGTTTCCCGATCGTCGAGCCGTGATCTGTTTCGACTCTTAGAGTCGACGCAACACGGTGACGAGTTTTCCGTAGATCGCAACTTCGCCGCTGTCGAAAACCATCGGCTTCATCGACGAGTTCGACGGAGTGAGGGTGATGCGATTGCCGCTGCGCGAAAATGTTTTGATCGTCGCCTCGTCGCCAGGAATGCCGGCGATGACGATGTCGCCGTTGTTGGCGGTGCTTTGCGAATTGCAGACGACGAAGTCTCCGTTGAGAATGCCGGCGTCGACCATTGATTCGCCGCGCACGCGCAACATGAACAGTTCTCCGTCGCCCGTGAAGTCCATCGGCAGGGGCACGAGTTCTTCGACATTTTCTTGGGCCAGTACATTGACGCCGGCGGCGACATCGCCAACCAGCGGCACATGTTTGGTCGGGCGATGAGTCATCGCCACACCGCTCGACGACTCGTAACGAACCTCGATCGCCCTCGGTTTTGTCGGGTCGCGACGCAAGTAGCCGAGTTTTTGCAGGGCGGCCAGGTGGTTATGAACGGTGGCCGATGAGCTGAGGCCCACGGCCTCGCCGATTTCGCGCACCGACGGGGGGTAGCCCCGTTCGCGCATGCTGACGACTATGAAGTCGAGGATGCCTCGCTGGCGCTCGGTGAGGGTATTGGCTTTGGCCTGGGCGGCGTTTATCGGGGTCGGATCTTTGATTTCTCGCATATTTAAAGCGTACGCCCGTTCGCCCTCAAAGTCAAACACCTGTTCGGAGAACAAATGTTCGCTAAAAAGGTTGTACTACGAACACCCGTTCGCTATGGTGGATTTGGGGTCAAAACCCCCAAACCCCTAATCAACCCCCCAAACCCGAAACGAGGCAGTCATGGCAATAGCAATCAGCAGTTTTCCAATGTCGCGAGTCAGCCAACGCAACATGGCCCCGGTTTATCGCCGTCGTCGCGCGGTGGTTTCGCTGGTGCTGGCCTTGTTGGCCGTGACGATCAGCTTTGTCACGCTCGACACGTCGGCAGCCGCCGACAAGCCCACAGCGGCGAACTTAGCCAGCCCGAAATATGTCATCGCCGAACCGGGCGACACGCTTTGGGCGATCGCTAGTCGCATCGCGCCAAACAGCAACATCACCGATGTCGTCGATCAACTCATTTTGATGAACGGCGATCTGATCACGACGGGTCAGTTGGTTCGAATTCCATAAATTCGCCAAACTGTCACCCAAATTTTCAAGATGATTAACCTTGTTTGGGTGAGGTGCGCCAGTTGTCAGTGTGAAGACACCAAGGTCATCGATTCGCGCGTCTCAGAAGAGGGCAGTTCAATCCGTCGCCGACGCTCTTGCTTGAAATGCGGCTATCGGTTCACGACCTATGAGCGACTCGAGGAAGTTCCTCTGTATGTCGTCAAGCGCTCTGGCGACAAAGAACTTTTTGATCGCGGCAAAATCATCGCGGGTCTGCAGTCGGCGGCCAAAGGTCGACCCGTCGAAGATTCGGTGTTGGTCGAAATCGCCGAGCGCGTCGAAGACGACATGCGCCTGAGCGGCGACGACGTCACCAGCAACCAGGTGGGTCACGCCGTTCTCAGCCAACTGCGCAGCATCGACGAGGTCACCTACATGCGTTTCGCCAGCGTCTACAAAAACTTTGACGCGGCGGCCGACTTCAAGCGCGAGTTGGCGCTGCTCGAAAAAGAGTCGCGCAAATAGCGAATAGCCGTCAGTTCGTTCGCAAATAGCGAATGAACATGAAGCCGTTGTCCTCCAAAATATGGGCGACCTGATAGTCGCTGTGCAGCGGGGGTGCGCCGTTGGCCAGGCGCGGGCTGTCGGCGCCCGTGACCATCGGGCTGATCGTCAGGTTTATTTCATCCACGAGGTTGGCGGCGAACATCGAGGCGTTCAGCAACGCGCCACCCTCGAGTTGCACGAAGTTGCCGGGCAACTGGGCCATCGCCCGATTCAGGTCGACGCTGCCCTTGCCGGCTTTGATCACATCTAGTTTGAAATCGGTGACGGGGGTCTGCGTGTCTTCGGGCATGATCAAAAAGCCCGCACCGCTCGTGAAAAGGTTGGTGTTCAGGTCCATTTTGCCGGTGCGCGTGACCACGCCGACGCGAAGGCCTTTTTTGCTGGGGGCGTCATACATTTCTTCCCGCACCGTGCCCGCGCCGACGACGATCGTGTCGGCGGCCGAGCGCAAGGCGACCAGCACATCGTGGTCGGCCGGGTTCGAGAGTTGGGTCGAGCGGCCGTCAACGACGGTCGAACCGTCGATGCTCATGACCATGCACAGACCGATGCTGGGTCGACCGCTCTTGTGGCGCGAACGCTCGACTCCGTAGACCTTTCGCACATCCACCGTCTCAGAGAACAGGGGCAAGAGTTGGCGCATCACGTCAGCCTATGGGGCGTATTTGGTCGATCAAGGGCGCAGCAACTGTTTGGGGCAAGATGTACCTATGTCGAACAAACGAGTGGTCACTCGAACTTGCCCGTTGTGCGAGGCCGGTTGCGGTTTGGCGATAACGGTCGTCGACGACGAGGTGACCCACATTCGCGGCGACCTCGACGACGTATTTTCAAAAGGATTCATCTGCCCCAAGGGCAGCACGCTCAAACAATTGCACTACGACCCCGATCGGTTGCGCATGCCGATGGTCAAAAGAAACGGCGTGCACCAGCAAGTGTCTTGGGCCGAGGCGTGGCACGTCGTGGCCGAGGGCCTGACGAGCGTCATCAACAGCCATGGTCGCGAGTCGATCGGCACGTATTTGGGCAACCCGGGCGCGCACAATCTTTCGGCGTTGACTTTCAACCGCGTATTGCTGCAGGCCATCGGTTCACGGCAGCGGTTCAGCGCATCCACGGTCGACCAGATTCCCAAGCAAGTTTCTTCGGGATTGTTGTTCGGTTCGGCAAGTTCGGTGCCCGTTCCCGATCTGGATCGCACGCAATATCTGCTGATCCTCGGCGCGAACCCTTATGAGTCGAACGGCAGTCTCTGCACCGCGCCCGACTTCCCGGGGCGCATCGAGGCGATGCAGTCACGTGGCGGAAAACTCGTGGTTGTCGATCCGCGCAAGACCCGAACGGCGGCCCAGGCCGAAGAGTGGTTGCCGATTCGACCCGGCACCGACGCGTTTTTTCTCGCGGCGCTCGCCAACACGCTCGCCGAAGGTGGTTTGCAGGTTCTCGACGAGCGGCTCGGCGCCTATCTGGCCGGTGTCGATGAAGTCGTGGCGGCGCTCGCGCCGTTCACGCCCGAAGCCGTGGCGAGCACGACCGGCATCGACGCGCGAACGACTCGACGCATCGCCGGCGAACTGCGCGACTCGGGGTCGGCGGCGGTCTACGGGCGACTCGGCACTTGCACCTCGAGTTTTGGCACCACGGCGTCATGGCTCGTAGATGTCGTCAATATTTTCACGGGCAATCTGGATCGTGTCGGTGGGGCGATGTTTCCGTTGCCGGTCGCCGGCAGCGGCAACACCCGCGGCCAAAGTGGTGTGGGCAAGGGTTTTCGCACGGGTCGCGGTTTTTCGCGCGTGAGTCGACACCCAGAGGCGCTCGGCGAATATCCCGCGGCGGCGATGGCCGAAGAAATTGAAACGCCGGGTGACGGCCAGATTCGGGCGATGATCGTCGTCTGTGGAAATCCCGTGTTGTCGACGCCCAACAGTGATCGACTGGCCAAAGCGATGGACGATCTCGAGTTCATGGTCAGCGTCGACATGTATCTCAACGAGACTTCGAAGTTCGCCGACGTGATTCTGCCGCCGCCATCACAATTGCAGAGAAGTCATTACGACTTGGCGCTGCTGACATTCGCGGTGCGCAACGTCGCCAACTACAGCGAGCCCGTGTTGCCGCTCGCGCCCGATACCCCCGACGAGTGGGAAATCTTGGCCAAACTCTCGGCGATAGCCGCGGGCATGGGCGTCGACGCCGATGTGGGCAACGTCGACGATCTCGCGCTCGGCACGCTCGTGCAAGGTGCGACCAAAGATTCGTCGACGAATGTCTATGGTCGCGACGAGCAAGAACTCGTCGCCGAACTTTCGAAGTCGGGTCGAAGAGGCCCCGACCGAATCTTGGACTTCATGTTGCGCATCGGCCCGTTCGGTGACGGGTTCGGCTCTTCACCCGACGGTGTGAATCTCGACAAACTGATCGCCGCGCCGCACGGCATCGACTTTGGCGCGCTCGAGCCGCGCTTGCCGGAAGTGCTGCGCACGCCGTCCGGAAAAATTGAACTTGCCGCGCCATCGTTGATAAATGACTTGTCCCGTCTCGAGAGTCGATTGGCCGAGTCGACGAAAAGTGATGATTCCGACCAGATGGTTTTGGTGGGTCGACGCCACTTGCGATCCAACAATTCGTGGATGCACAACATCGAGGTTCTCGTGAAAGGAAAAGACCGTTGCACCCTGCAGATCAACCCCGATGATGCACAGCGACTCGGGGTGAGCCCCGACACCTTGGTGCGGGTGAAGAGTCGGGTGGGTGTCGTCGATGCGCCAGTCGAAATCACCGACTCGATTCGACGCGGGGTCGTGAGCCTGCCGCATGGTTGGGGCCACTCGGTCGAGGGCACTCGAACGCGTGTGGCCAAGATGCACGCCGGGGTGAACTCGAACCTGCTCACCGACGAGCGAGAACTCGACCCGCTTTCGGGCAACAGTGTTTTGAACGGAATACCGGTAGTGGTCGAACGAATTATTTGAAATTCACATGCTTATCCACTTCCAATCCACAGGGTGGCGGCCTTATGCTGAGGCTCGAATCAACAAAGGCAGAAAAGGCAGTAAAAATAAGCCCGCGAAATGATTGACAAGGTCGAATAACAGTGCTGTAATCTGAACCTACCAATTGTGGGCGGAACTGCAATGGGGGGCAGTTAGACACAATATCTTGTGGTCTTTGAACAGACCGCGGTGGGGTGTTGAATGCGCCCCAAAAACAGTGTCTTTACCAATTGTTAAGAAGAAATTTCGTTAAAAGTAACCAGCAGAAATACAAGTCAAAGAAGAGGAAAGAAAAAATGTCACTAGCGCCAGAGCGTCTGTCGATCGGAATCCGTCGTCACTTCACGGCACCAGGCGTGCACCCATACGACCAGGTGGTCTGGGAGCGTCGAGATGCGCAAATCAAAAACTGGAAAGACGGCAGCGTCGCGTTCGAACAACTCGGCGTCGAGTTTCCTGTTTCTTGGTCGTTGAACGCGACGAACATCGTCGCCCAAAAATATTTCCGCGGCACGCCCGGCACCGCCGAGCGCGAAGACTCGATGCGACAGGTCGTTGATCGTGTCGCCGAGACGATCACCAAGTGGGGCTCGGAGTGCGGTTACTTCATCGACCAAGACGAGGCCGATTCGTTTTGCAACGAACTCAAATTTATTTTGATCACGCAGCGCGCAGCGTTCAACTCGCCTGTGTGGTTCAACATCGGCGTCAACGGCGTGCCACAGCAAGCCAGCGCCTGTTTCATTCTTTCCGTCGACGACACCATGGACGCGATCCTGAATTGGTACAAAGAAGAGGGCACGATCTTCAAGGGCGGCTCGGGTGCGGGCATCAACCTCTCGAACATTCGCAGCAGCGCCGAGAACCTCAAGGGTGGGGGCACGGCGTCAGGCCCGGTCAGTTTCATGCGCGGCGCCGACGCGTCGGCCGGCACCATCAAGTCGGGCGGAAAAACCCGACGTGCCGCAAAGATGGTCATCCTCAACGCCAGCCATCCAGACATCGAAGAATTCGTGTGGTGCAAATCGCGCGAAGAGAAAAAGGCCAGGGCGTTGCGTGACGCGGGCTTCGACATGGATCTCGACGGCGCCGATTCATTCTCGGTGCAATACCAAAACGCCAACAACTCGGTGCGTGTCACCGACGAGTTCATGCAGGCCGTCAAAGACGACGCCGACTGGAATTTGACCGCGGTCAAAGACGGGCGAGTGGTGCGCACGATTCGAGCGCGCGATCTGTGGCGTCAAATCGCCACCGCCTCTTGGGAGTGCGCCGACCCGGGCTTGCAGTTCGACACGACGATCAACAAGTGGCACACCGCCCACGCCGCCGGCCGAATCAACGGCTCGAACCCGTGCAGCGAATACATGCACATCGACAACTCGGCGTGCAACTTGGCGTCGATCAACCTGCTGAAATACCTCAACGACGACGACACGTTCGACGTCGAGTCGTACATGCACACCATCGAAGTGATGTTCACCGCCCAAGAGATTCTCGTCGGCAACGCCGATTATCCGACCGAAAAAATCGCCGAAAACAGCCGATTGTTCAGGCAGTTGGGCCTCGGTTATGCCAACCTCGGCGCTTTGCTGATGGCGCTCGGCATGCCCTATGACTCGACGGGTGGTCGTGCATGGGCCGCCGCTTTGACTTCGTTGATGACGGGTCACGCGTACGCCACGAGCGCGCGCACGGCGAGCCGCATGGGGCCGTTCGCCGGGTTCTCGGCGAACGAGCGCTTCATGCTCAATGTGTTGCGCATGCATCGCGACGCGAACAAAGAAATCGACAACATCGACGTCGTGCAACCCAGCCTCGTCGAGGCCGCATCAGCCGCATGGGAGTCAGCAGTGCGCGACGGCGAAGAGTACGGCGTGCGCAACAGCCAGGCCAGCGTTCTGGCCCCGACCGGCACCATCGGTCTGATGATGGACTGCGATACCACCGGCATCGAACCAGACCTGGGCTTGGTCAAGTTCAAGAAGTTGGTCGGTGGCGGCAACATGACGATCGTCAACCAAACGGTGCCGCGCGCGTTGCGCCAACTTGGTTATGAGGCGCCGATCGTCGACCGCATCGTCGCCTACATCGACGAGAACAAGTCGATAGTCGGTTCGCCCGATTTGAAGTCCGAGCACCTGCCGGTGTTCGCCTGCTCGATGGGCGACAACACGATCCACTACGAGGGCCACGTGCGAATGATGGGCGCGACCCAGCCGTTCTTGTCTGGTGCTATCTCAAAAACCGTGAACATGCCAGAAGAGGCGTCGATCGAAGACATCGAGAGCCTGCACATGCTGGCATGGGAGCTCGGCGTCAAGGCCGTGGCGATCTATCGCGACAACTGCAAGGTCGGTCAACCGCTGTCGACGATGAAGAAAGACGGCGAGCAGGGTTCGACCTCGGGTGGCGATGCCGCCGGCGCCGCGACCCAGGTCGTCGAAAAAATCGTCGAGCGCGTGGTGCACCAACCCGTGCGCGAAAAACTGCCGCGCTCGCGTCGTGGCCGAACTTTCGAGTTCAGGGTCGCCGATTGCAAAGGCTTCGCCACGATCGGCGAATACTCCGACGGTCGACCTGGCGAGGTTTTCCTGACGGTGTCGAAACAGGGCTCGACCCTCGCCGGCATCATGGACGCCTTCGCCAAGAGCATCTCGTATGGTCTGCAATACGGGGTGCCGATGCGCGCGTTCATCGAGGCGTTCGTCAACACGCGCTTCGAACCGGCGGGCATGACCGACGACCCGGATATCCGCATGGCCTCGTCGATCGTCGATTATCTGTTCCGTCGTCTGGCCGTCGAATACCTGACCACCGACGAGCGCGCCGAATTGGGCATCTACACCCGTCAAGAGCGTCTGCAACCGACGTTGCCCGGTGTCGAAGAGTCGATCGTCGAAACGATGCAAGGCACCGATGTCTTCGCCGATCCGAAGACGATTCCGTCGGCGAGCGACCTCGTGGCACAGATCGACGCGGGCACGTACTCGGCGCCACCTAGTCATGGTTCGACCAAAGCGGCGGGCACGGGCATGATCTGCTCAGCGTGCGGTTCGGCAAACATGCAGCGCGCGGGGGCTTGCTATGTTTGCGGCGACTGCGGTTCGTCGAGCGGTTGCTCGTAGCACCAGAAAATTTGCGAAAAACCCCTCGGGCTAGATTTAGCCCGTGACCAACAATCGTTCGCCCGTCGAAGTCGCGTGGTTCGCCGCGCTCTGCGACGACGACTACGAGTTCTTGGGCGTGGTCGACGAAGAACTGCAGTCATCCTGGTTGCATTGCAGCGACATCGTGCGCCGCGCCGAGACGAACGGTTTTGACAACGTGCTTTTGCCCTCGGGCTACAGCCTCGGCATCGACGCGACCGCCTTCTCGGCGGCGATCGCCACGCTGACCCACGAGATCAGGTTGTTGCTCGCTGTCCGACTCGGTGAGGTCGTCGTGCCGCAACTCGCCCGACAGATCGCGACCTTGCAACAGATCTCGAACTCGCGCCTGGTGGTCAACGCGATCTCTTCGGAGATGCCGGGCGAGCAACTCTCGAGCGAGGCCCGATATCGACGCACCACCGAATATCTCTTCGCCCTCGGCGAACTGTTGGAGGGAAGAACCGTGAATCTCGAGGGGGAGTTTTTGCAGCTGCATATTGATCCGCCACGAATAGCGAGTCACGGCATGGGTTGCCCGCCGATTTATTTCGGGGGCTTGTCGGAGGCGGCGCGCGACTGCGCCGCGGCCAGCGCCGACGTCTATCTGATGTGGCCCGATACGACGGCGAAAATTTCTTCGATGGTGCTCGACCTGACGCAGCGGGCGCAACGACACGACCGCCCGATGAGTTTTGGTTGGCGCAGTCATGTGATCGTGCGCGAGACCGAGCGCGAGGCTCGCGAAGCCGCGCGTCGGCTGTTGTCGCGGCTCGACCCCGTCACCGGCGACGCGATTCGCGCGAAGTCGCTCGACTCGACCTCGACGGGCGTGAATCGACAGAGCGAATTGCGCACCGCGGCCGACGACGAGGGCTACATCGAACAAAACCTGTGGACTGGCGTGGGGCGTGCCCGCAGCGGCGCGGGTATCGCTATCGTCGGCGACCCCGACCAGGTGACCAACAAATTAAACGAGTTGATCGACGCCGGTGTTTCGGCGTTCATTTTGTCGGGCTATCCGCACTTGAAAGAGTGCGACTTGTTCGCCAAATACGTCCTGCCTCGCATCAA
>VGAB01000035.1 GCA_016870935.1 Actinomycetota bacterium
CACGGTTTTATATTGGGACTTCCACATGCGCCACGAGAAGACTTTCGTGAAAAATCCGCGCATCGCCCGTCAGGTGCGCGCTGCGCAAAAACTTTCAGACATCGCTGACGTGCAAAAAACCGCCAAACAAATTCTCGAGCGCCTCGACCGCGGCACGGTCTAACCTACCCACCCGATTTTCAATGACTTTCAAGACACCTAGATAACTGAAGTGAGATAGACTTGTAACGTGCTCAAAAAAGTAATCACTGTCGCGACTTCGCACTCTCAGAATGCCAAGTTCGACAAGGCTTTTTGGGCCAAGCAAACTCCACAGGCTCGTCTTAACCACGCACTCGAACTACGCAAGGTCAGCTATGGAACAGATCGAGTTTCCTCAAGACTTCAGCGAGTTCTTGAAATTACTCAACGCCCATCGCGTTGAGTATCTGCTGATCGGCGGTTTCGCCGTCGCCCTACACGGCTACCCCCGCGCGACTGCCGACATGGATGTCTGGGTGGCGAGACATCGTCAGAATGCCGAAAGACTCGTCGCATGTCTGCGCGAGTTTGGTTTCGACACTCCAAATCTCAACCCCGAATTATTTGACGACCCCAATCGAATCGTACGAATGGGCGAAGCTCCACTTCGAATCGAGATTCTCACTGAAATCGATGGAGTTAATTTCACCGAATGCTCGGCGCGCGCGATAACGCAAACTGTCGCCGGCGAAACCATCCCGGTGATTTCACTAAGTGATCTCAAAACAAATAAACGGGCAAGTGGCCGCGCTAAAGATCTTGATGATCTTGAGAATCTCCCATGATTTTTCTCGAGCGCCTCGACCGCGGCGCCGTCTAGAGTCCACAACATCATGACGCGCGGTTTTGTCGGCACTGTCAGCACGATCATCGTCATCATTTATGCAGTCGGCGCTGGTCGCTGGGTTTCTACCGATGCGGGTTGGTATCGCTCGCTAAATCAACCGTCGTGGCAACCGCCCGATGTCGTCTTCGGTCTCATCTGGCCTTACAACTTCGCCGTTCTGATCATCGCCGGCTTGGTTGTCGCGTCGCGCGACTCGCGAACAGAGCAGATCATTTGGCTCGCCTCGCTCGCGCTCAGCGTTACGGCCGCACTCTTGTGGGCGTGGCTGTTTTATGTTCCGCATTCGTTGCAAGCATCGGGTTTCGCTCTCGGCGCCGCCACATTGCTCACGGTGCCACTCGTCGTCATCGCGTTTCGAGCGTCACCACTGCTTGGTCTTGCTCTCGTGCCATATCAAGTTTGGGTTGCAATCGCCACTTCACTCGCCTTCGGCTACGCCACCCGCAACTAGATAAGTATTCAGGCCGAGCGTGACGCGTCAGCCGAATGCGCGCATCGGCCGCACCAAAAATGGGCGTTGCGCACCAGATGCGTTTCCGCGCAATGTCTGCACACGGTCGAACTGTTGGCAATCGGCGAAATACTGCGACCAAGCGGTTTTGCCGTTGTAGTCGCTTGAAGTCCAGTAGTAACCGCGGTCAAATTGCCCTGCTGGCGTCAACTGTCGGCCGGTTCGCGAGTGCGAAAGCTGTCGACATGCCTCGTTCAGTTCGTCCTTGGATGGCAAGAACCAATCTGTGAAACCATTGCACTCCATCGATGCTTGAACCGCGGCGAACATCTGTATCTTTCCTGGCGAATTCTTCTTAGTTTTGTTCGGCAACAGTGTCTGCAAATACGCCGCGTAGTCGACTATCCGTTTCGTGTTTGTTTTACCCGCTCCAATCGCCTTGCCCAGAATTCGATCGTTTGCACTTAGCTTCGGTGTGACTTCCCTTGTAGCCCACGGCAAATTCGACTGCTCGCACGATTTGGGTGCCACCTCGAGAAATCTTCCCCACGATTGCTGACTGCCCGCGTCATAGACGATTATTCCGCCCGCAGGTCCGAGATCACCAATTTTGCAATCTTGACCCGAGGTCGCACAGGTGCCAGAACGAGCAAATCTGGTCATGCTCGGGGACGGGCCAATACCACCAATGCTTTGACCAAACGAACGCACCGGTATCACCGTCATCGGCGCGGGCTTGAAGTCCGAGCCGACATGCTTCGGGCTCGTCAAAACATTTTTGTTCGTCGGATATTTCGGAATAACTCCGTTGGCGTCGGTGAACTGGGTTCCATCTTGAAACAGCTGATACCAAGCGTATGAATCTTCCGACTCGGTCGATGTCCATACCGGCACTGCACCCCATACACCGGAAACTCGACCCAATTTCCAAGCGTTGTACAAAACATCAAGTTCATCTTTCGATGGGATGAACCAGCCAGCGTTGGTGATCACCCCGCTCGTCTGCACATTCTGTAGAGCCAGTGCCAAAGGGCTGCCATTCGCAATCATTTGCTGGGTCGAAGCCTTTCCCAAGCCGAGTTGCATCGCGCGTCGTTGAGCAAATCGCCGTAAAGAGAGAACATCGCTATTTTCTCCACTTGAAGCAGACAGATAGATCGAGCCGGTGGTCGCACCCCAAGTTCCTGCCAGCGTCAACTGTGTTGGCCAGGCTTCGAGATAGCGGCCCCACCACTGCGGCGAACCAGCGTCATAAAAAACGACTCCACCACCTGGGCCGACCGAACCGACACTACAACCAGTGCCGTCACTCAAACACGGCGCAACACTCGCGTTTGCGACACCGACTGAGGTCGAGGGTTCTGCAATCGGCAAGTCGACCGGCGCAAAAACCGTCAACGCCGTCGCGCCCAGAACCGCACCGATGAAAACACCGAACCAACGTCGACGCATGAGGTTCACGATCCCAAACCACTTCTAGCCAAACGACTCGGCGGGCAAATCGCGCTCACCGGCGATTATTGCGGCGACAATTCGCGCCGCAACCGAGTCAGGGGTCAGCCCGACGGGCATTTTCGGTGCCGCACCGGCGATCGCCCGCGTTGCCAATCCGGTCTCGGTGTGCGGCGGTCGGGCATCAATCACATCGATTTGTCGTCGGCGCAGTTCACGCCCCACGGCCGACATCGCCGCCCACGCCGCGGCTTTCGACGCGCTGTATGCCGCCATTCCCGCGACCGGTTGCGTCGCCACCACCCCGGAAATATTCACAAAGAAGCCGCCGTCCGTGATCAGCGCCGCGGATTCGCGCAACATCGCGATCGGCGCAATTGCGTTCACCGCGAACAATCTCGCCAACGTCGCATCGGCGAGTTCGCCGATGCCACCGAATGCCACGACCCCAGTCGCGTTGACCACCCCGTCGACTGGCGCGACACCAGCCACCGAGGCGAATGCCGTCTGCATCGCGACCTGATCCGTCACATCAGCCAACGCATACTGAAACACGCTCGAGCCATCAAGTCGTGAGTGATCGCGCACGATCGCCGAAACTCTGGCACCCGCCGCCGCCAAATGCGCCGAAATCCGCGCACCTAAAACGCCGGTTGCGCCGACGACAACCACATGCTTGCCGTCTAGTTCACGCACCGTCACTTTACGGCACCAATTTTCGCAAAATCTCGGCCACGAACCTTTCGGGCGACGCCCCACATGCGTCGATCTCATTTGAATCCATGATTTTCACGACCTTACCCCCGTCATCGCGCATTACAACTGCTGGATAGTTGCCGTTTATGCAGGCTCGCACGTCCTCAGGCTGATCATTGCGGTGAAAGGTTTCAAATTTGAGGTGTGAGTCGCTCTCAAGTTTTCTTTGGCACTCGCGCCACTGCGTCTTTTCAGAAAACAATGAGTGTGTGATATCACATAAACCACAGTGGCGCAGACCAAATCGCGCGCCAACCCAGTAGGACAATTCACCCCAAAACGTCGCGTCCGCATCGTAAACACCGATCAATTCCATGAAAGTAATTCCCTGGGTTACCGAATCGTAACGAGCAACACTGCTTAGGACCTACCCCATTGCACTTTGTCCCATCCTCGCTCATGAAAGTAATAGAGGGCAGTTTTCGTCAAAACTTCAAGACCGGCAATTGCTGAGGCAGTTAAGGTCTCTTTGGTGATGAACAAGGACAGCAAAAATGTGTCTAGGGTGCCGATTATGCGCCATGTCAGGGCTTTTGCCGCTGAGCGGCGCCTGTCGTTTTTCATTATCTTTCTTTTTTGAAAGTCTTCACATACTCCGAGGCTTCGGTCAGGCCTTTGGCCGCGAGCGCCGCGGCGATGTCGGCTTTTATCGCCGCCACGACCTTGTGTGTGCCGTTGCAATTTTTCTGTTCGTCAGTTGAATATCCGCATCCGCATGTTCCCATGGCGACACTTTACCTTTTGTTGTCGAGCCAGTCCACCGGCACGGCGATCAACGCCGGGCGCTTGCGCGTCGTCTCGATCACCATCACCTCACGTCGCGGGGTCAACCAAATCCAGGCCCATTGACCGCGATGGCCGATCCAACTGAACCAGCCCATCGCCCGTTGGCGGCTCAACTCGGCCCCGGCAAGTTTCCATCGCAGCACTCTCGAGACCGTTTGGGCATCGCTGAACGTGATCTGCACGATTTCTTCGGCCCGCACTGCCATAGTTCGACGCGGATAACAACCCAGCCACCGCGCACCCGCCGAGAGTTCGATGACGATCCCCGCGCCCGGCGGCAAGCCCGCGCCCGGCGGCAAGCCCGCGCCCGGCGGCAAGCCCGCGCCCGCGCCGCCCACAAATTTCACCCGCGACTTCACAACGCCAAACTAATCGCGCGCGCTGGTGGCAACGCGCGTAATTTTGCGCGTGCGAGGTCAGCCGACTGCAACTTCGATGACGATGTCGTCTTGCACGACGACGGTCACGCGCTGCAGCGAATAATCGGCAGTCAACGGATACGACTCGCCATCGCGCATGCCGACGCGAAACGCCCAGCCCAATTCATCGGCGCAAAGCTCGGCATTGCGCTCACTGAAACCAATCAACAAATTCGACCTTTCGGGTGTGATCGCCGTTTGGTCGGCGACACTTTTCTCGGGGCAAACGAGATCGCCCGCGCCGCCACCCGCGCCGCCACCCGCGCCCGCGCCACTACCCGCACTCGTCACCGGTGTTGACGCACCCGACCCGCACCCCGCAACAACCAACATCACCGCCACCAGCACAACAGCAAACCTTCTCACGGATTCACCGTGCCGTCGGGCATCGTGGCACCCGCATAGTTCGCATTCGTTCTGTTGCTACGCGAAAAGTCGGCGCCAAGCAAAATCGCCCCGCGAAAATCGGTGTTGACCATGAATGTCCCCGAAAGATCTGCTCCGGTCAAATCGGCATTCGACAAATTGGCGTCGGTCATGTCGGCACGGTGCAGGTTCGCCGCCACCAAATTCGCACCGCTCAAATCGGCTTGATACAAGTTCGCATCTAGCAGGTTCGCACCCGACAAATTGGCGCCGACCAAATTCGCTCCCGTGAGTTCGGCCCCCGCCAAATCAGCGCCGACGAGATATGCCCCCGAAAGATCACGTCCCGCCAAGTTGGCACCAGCCACGATTTCGCTCGGCGCGAACTTTGCCGCATCATTTCCCCCGCACGCCGCCAGCGCCAAAACGCAAAAAATCCCCGCGCAAACCCCGGCGCAAATCACGGCGCCCCGCGCAAACGACCTCACCGTGCGACCCGCCTCACCACGCAAACGACCTCATCGCTCGAAGCGACTCCACCGATGAATGCCAAAGTTCGTGTCCTCATGCCACGCCTCGACCAACTTCACGGGGTGCTTGAACCGCGCGTCGAACTCGGCCTGCAATCTGCTCTGAATTTCGACCGACCCGACACGCATCCACGCTTCGAGCGACTCCCACACGAACACGACGCTCACCCGCCCGGGCCGAGAGTCGTCGAGCCACACTTCTTTCGACAAAAACGGAATCCGCTCGAACCCTGGCAGTGTCGCCTCGCCGAGCGTCCAGATTTCGTGGTCGATCGCCAAATATTCGTCGAGATGTTCGGGGTCCATCTCGAATACCAACACTTCGATCGGCAGTTTCTCGCCCTTCGAATATCTGTAATTTGCCACGGCACAAAACTACTAGTTTGGTTTATCAGATTAAATTATGTCTGACGACGCAACATATTCGGCGCCTGGTCTCAAAGTCGTTTCATTAGGTTCGCACCTGCGTGGGGTCGTTGCTGAACGCAACTTCAAACACGGTGAAATCATCGCCATCTGGCGTGGGTCGATCATCACCGAACGCGAAGCAGTCGCGCTTTCGGAAAGTGAACGCAGCCAATTATTGCAAGTTGACGAAGACAAATTTCTCGTTACACACCAGGCACTTGTCAACGCCGACTTCATCAACCACAGTTGCGACCCGAATTGTGGTTTCACCGACAGCACGACTCTCGTCGCAATGCGTGACATCAATGCAGGCGAAACGATCACGTTCGACTATGCGATGAGCGACACGAAATCAATCTTCGCCTTCGACTGTTGGTGCGGCTCATCAAAATGTCGCAAAAAAATGAATGGCAGCGACTGGCAAATTGCCGACCTGCAAGAGCGCTACGCGGGCTGGTTCGCCCCACATGTCGCCCAACTAATCAAGCGAGCAAAGCACTAACACGTCTGAAGCGCCGCGAGCAACTCTGCGGCGCGCACGTCCTCACCCTCCAACTGATATTCGCGCATCGTGTATGAGAAACTCGTGCGCAAACTCGGCCACGCCCCATGCGTCGAACCACCGGCACCCGTGTGACCAAATGCGTCAATCGGCGCGCCCAATTGCGATGGGTTCGGGTTTAGTTCAAAACCAACGCCAAAACGCAACAACCGCCCCGACAGCGGGTCGTCACCAAGCGAGCGCTGTCTGCGAGCGATTGCAATCGTTTCGGGCCTGAGTAATCGCACACCATCCAACTCGCCGCCATTAACCAACATCGCATACAACCGCGCCATCGAATAAGCGTTTGCCACCCCACCACCGCCAGGCAATTCGATTTTCGCAAAGTTGCTCGTGCCGCGCTCAGCCGGAATCATGCCGTATACATGTTTCAATCGTGCATCAGCATTCGGGTCAGACAAAGCCGTGTAGTTGTAGTTACCCGCTCGCGTCGTCTCGGCGATTCTCGGCAAAACCTCGTCGCGCGCACCAATGTGCAGATCGAGATCTAGCGGCCCGGCAATTTCTTCGCGCACAAAATTGCCGATACTTCTTCCATCAGCCCGACGCACGAGTTCGCCTGAGATCCAACCGAATGTCAGGGCGTGATACGACGGCGCACCAATCGGCACGAACGGCGTTTGCTCGGCGACAAGTTTCGCCATCAAAATCGGATCAGACAATTCGGCAACACCAATTTCGCGCTCGAGCCCCGGCACCCCAGCGACGTGTGCCAAAGCGTCGCCAATCAATACATCACCCTTGCCGCCAACACTGAATTCTGGCCACATCGACTTAATCGGTGCCTCGAGATCAATCAACCCTCGTTCGACACACATCAAAATCGCGACCGCACAAATGCCTTTCGTTCCTGACGCGATCACGCAAATCGAGTCGTCGCGCCACGGCGAACCATCTTTTTGTTGACCACCCCAAAGGTCGACAACTTTCTTGCCCGCAACAAATGCCGCGAAAGACGCGCCGGCACTCGCCTCCGAATGATGCTTGTCAAACACCTTGCCTACAGATTCGTAGCCAGGCGCCACGAACAAACTGCGTGTCACCGCATCGACCTCTCGATGCTCGGGGTCGCCGAAATCAAACTCTGCGTGTACTGCTGCTGAGGGTTGCCAATCACCGACTCAGACGGCCCGACCTCGACGATTCTGCCTTCAGACATCACCGCAACCTCGTCGGCAATGCTGCGCACAAGTGGCAAGTTGTGGGTCACGAACAGCATCGCCAAGCCCAATTGGCGGCGCAAATCACCGAGCAAATCGACAATCGCCGCCTGCACGAGCACGTCGAGTGCGCTCGTCACTTCGTCGCAAACCAAAACCTCGGGTTCGCTCACGAGAGCCCGGGCAATTGCGATTCGTTGTCGCTCGCCACCCGAAAGTTGATCGGGATATTTGTTGGCGTAAGAGCCAGGCAGGCTCACTTTGTCTAGAACATCGAGCACTACCTGGCGGGCACCACTTTTCGACTTGCCGTCAACCACCAGCGGGCGCGCGATCGAGTCACCGACTGTTCGACGCGGGTTCAACGAACCATACGGGTTCTGAAACACATATTGAATCGCCAGGCGATCCGCAATCGCTCGTTGCCGCGCCATTGGTTTCAACTCGCGACCGTTCAAACGAATTGAGCCAGTCCATTCGCGATGCAAACCTCCGATCGCGCGCGACACGGTGGTTTTACCCGAACCAGATTCACCGACGAGTGCGAGACATTCGCCTTTGCGAACGGTCAACGAAACATCATGCACGACGGTGTTTCCCGAATATCCAGCGCTCACCGACACCAACTCGACGGCCGGCTCGCCGCGAGTTCGGGTCGACATCGCCTTTGACGATGCGACCGATACCGCGACTTTCTGATTCGCTTTGATGCACGCGGCCGTTTGTCGACCACCAACCGAAACCATCTTCGGAAACTCGACCCGGCACGCATCTTCAGCGAGTTCACAACGCGGCGCAAACGCACATCCAACAGGACGCTTGCCCGGCGATTGCGCACGACCCGCAAGACCGACGATCGACTTTTTGCTCGCAATATCTGGCGCAGCAGCAACCAAGTGTCGCGTATACGGATGTGCCGGGTTTTTGAAAATTTCTGAAACTTCACCTTGTTCGACAACACGACCCGAATACATAACCGCGACATCGTCAGCCAGGTCGGCAATCACCGCCAAGTCATGGGTGATATACAGCGCGGCGACACCGTGATCTCGGGTCAGTTGCCGAATCGTCTTCAGCACATGCTCCTGGGTAGAAACATCAAGACCTGTCGTCGGCTCATCGAGCACGATTACCGACGGTCGACATGCAAATGCCATCGCCAAACCGACACGCTGTTGTTGACCGCCAGACAACTGATGCGGATAACGCTCGAGATATTCGTCATCGGTCGGCAATAAAACTTCGGCCATCATTTCTTTGATTCGCGCTTTGCGGGCCTCGTCTGAACCGCCAAAGTTGTGGGCTTCAAGCACTTCGAGCAATTGCAAACCGATTCGCAGCGCGGGGTTCAACGACGATGCCGGGTCTTGCGGCACATACGAGACAAGTCCGCCGCGAATTTTGCGTTTCGCCTCGCTGTCGAGACCCAGAACCTCAGTGTCACCGCAAAAAATCTGACCATGTGCAACTTCGACACCGCGTCGCGCATGGCTCAACACTGCGAGACCTACCGTGGTTTTGCCAGAACCAGATTCGCCGACGAGGCCGAGCACCCGGCCTTTTTCGATCGTCAGGTTGATCTCATCGACGATGTCGTTGCCGGTGGCGACGACATTCAACCGCAGGTCGACGATCCGCAGTCCGGCCGCGTTACTCACCTTTGCCTCCGCGGTCGATGCCCGCTGACACGCGCGAGAATCCGTCACCGATCAAACCGGTGCCGATTGTCAAAAGAGCGAGTGCCGTCGTCGGCAGAATCACGCCCCATGGCTGTTCGGTGAGCGCGACACGATTTTCTTGGATCATTAAACCCCAGTTCGCCGCGTTCGGCTCTGGGGTGAAACCCAAAAATGCCAGCGATGCGATGAGCCCGACGCTGTAGGTAAGTCGAAGGTTCATCTCGACCAACAACGACGAGGTCACATTCGGCAACACTTCGGCGAACACAACTCGCTTTCGCGACTCGCCAAGGGCCTCGGCCGCCGAAATGAAGTCGCGCTCGACGACACCAATCGCCGCGCCCCTGATTATTCGTGCGATACGCGGTGTCGTCGAGAGTCCGACGGTGAAGATGATCAGCACATTGCTCGGCCCGAACATCGAAATCACCACGAGCGACAACAAGACCTGGGGAAAAGACAAGACGACGTCGAGTGCGCGCATGATCGCCTCGTCGGCGCGACCCCGCAAATACGCCGCGGTCAGACCGAGCGTCGTGCCGAGCGTGATGCCGATACTCGTGGCCAGAATTGCCAAGATCAAAATCGTGCGACCACCGAACAAAAATCTCGAAAGCACATCTTGTCCGAAATAGTCGGTACCAAAAATCGTGCCAGGCACGCTCAAAGTATTCGGCAAGTCGACGTATTCGGTGCTTCCGAAAGGTGCCAAGAACGGCCCGATCAAAGCAACGCTGATCAGCATCAGTGCGAGCACGGCGCCGATCTGGGTTCGGCGCAAACGAAATGCCTGTCGCACCAAACTCGGTGGTCGCTCGTCGACAAATTTCGCCTCGGCCGCATTCTCCGAAGACATCGCGCCTTGGCTCACTTCAGCCTCGTTCGCAATCTCGGCGTCACCAACACGGTGCCGATATCCGCCAAAAGATTCGTCAAGATATACACGCCGGCGATTATCAAAGCGAGAAATTGAATCACCGGCAGGTCTCGCGATCGCACTGCGTCAGCAAGCGCGCTGCCGATGCCCGGAAAGTTAAACAGGCGCTCGACGATAATCACGCCGCCTGCCAAATACGCCAAGTTCAGAGCGATCACCTGAAACGCCGGGCCAACAGCGTTCGGCAGCGCATGTCGCCACAACACCGTGCGTTCGTCCATTCCTTTTAGTCGGGCCATTTCGACATAGTCGCTCTCAAGAACTTCGACCATTGCCGCGCGCATAACTCTGGCCACATACGGCGTGACCGCCAACAACAATGTCAGCACGGGCAAGATCAAACCTTGCAGATCGCTCCACGGTGGCGCGCCGACCTCTAAATACGTTACGGCGGGCAGCAGCTGCCAGACCGTCGTCGAAAAAATTATCGTCAAGATCGTGCCGACCACGAATTCGGGCATCGCCGCAAGAATCAGTGAAACAAGCGAAGAGGTCGTATCGAATTTGCGATCTCGACGCAGGGCGGCGTTCGCCCCCACCACGATCGACAGCGGAATCGACCCAACAGCGGCGATCAACAACAGGAAAAACGAGGCACCAACTCGCGGCCCGATGTATTCGCTGACCGGGGTCGAAGTCGCATACGAGGTGCCTAGGTCGCCACCCAAAATGCCGAACAGCCAGTTGCCATATTGCACGACGATCGGCTTGTCGAGACCAAAGTCGGCCCGCAGCGCCGCCAACGCCTCGGGTGTTGCCTCACGACCGAGCATCGCCTCGGCGGGGTCAGACGGCAACGCTTGCGTCACCGCAAAAATCAAGAGCGAAACTATGAACAGCGTCAATAACCCGAGGCCTATTCGCTTCAACACAAAGCGGAATATCGATGCCTTCAATTACCTCACCCTTTTAATGAAATTGCCGCCTGCATGTCGCAGACGGCAACTCCAATTTCTGTTTTAAGTTTTGACTAGTTGAACCAAATATTTTTGAATCCGTGAGCGTAATAGTCCATGTTCAACTGCGAAGGTCGAGCGACAACGCCCTTGACCTTCGTCGAGTATGCATCGGCGAAGTTGTTGAAGAACGGAATGATGTATCCGCCCTTCTCGAACTCCTCTTTTTGCATCTTGGCCACGATCTCACGACGCTTTTTGGCATTTGCAGTGCCGGACGCCTTCAAATAGTCGGCCCTGAAACTGCTGTCAGCAGGCGGAAACTTCGTCTCCGGATAAGAATCCATCGATGCAGCCGCCTGGGCGAGATATGTTCGGCCCGACCAATAGGTCGTGTAGAAGCCAGTGTTCATGTACTGACCCTTCGCGCTCCAATATGTTCCGCCGTCGATCACCTTGGCGTCGATGATCACGACACCGTCAGTTTTCTTTGCCTGCTCGGCCAACGTCTGAATCATCAACACCAAACCACCGGTGTCATCTGGCGCGGTCAATTCGACTCGCAACGGGTTGGACTTCGAATAGCCCGACTTCTTCAACAGCGCAAGCGCGGCGGGAATATCTTGTTTGCGCTGCTCGTAGCCGTTTGCGTTGTAGTTCGCGTCGATGTAGCCGTAGAGATCGTTGCCCATTTTGCCGTGCCCAGAGAGCACGCGATTCAACATTTGTTTGCGATCTACCAACAAACGCAGCGCCTGACGAACATTGTTGTCGTCAAACGGTTTGATGTCGATGCGCATGCAGAACGCCAACCATGCGCCTGCCGAGTTCTCGATGACGTTCAAGTACTTCTTCGACTTGAGCGTCTTGAATTGCTCGAATGGAATATCGACCGCGATATCGATTTGTTTAGCGATCAGCGCGTTCACCAATGCCGTCTTGTCGGCGAAGTCGATTATTCGAACTTCATCAAAGTAGACATTTTTCGCATCCCAATAACCGTTGAATCGCTTGTGCACGCTCTCGCGACCCGGGGTGAAACTAACGAGACTGTAACCACTCGTGCCAATCTGCGTCTTGCCGTCGTATCCCGCCTTGGCAATTGCGTATGTGTAGTTCGCCAAACTTGACAAGAAGTCGACGTTAGGTGCTTTGAGATTGAATTCGACGGTCAAGTCGTCAAGTTTCACCAGACCAGATGGGTCAAGAAATGTTCGCAGTGGCTTGCCAGTAGTTTTCTTTGACGAGTCAAGCAGCCGTTTATAGGTTGCGATCACATCATCTGCGGTCATCGGTGTGCCGTCATGAAACTTCACGCCCTTGCGCAACTTGACCGTCACCTTCGTCGGGCTGTTTTGCTTTGCCGACTCGGCCAGACCATTGGCGGTTACCGGAACAAAGTTCTCGTCGAAGGTCAACAGCGTCTCGAATGTCGACATCAACCGTGCCTGGTCGGCTTTTGCCACGATGTAGTTGGCGTCGAACAAGTCGTTGGCGCCGCCCACCACACCGACTTTCAAGGTGCCACCCTTCTTGCCGGGCGCCGACGCCGCGAAAGCGCTAAGCGAACTCGATGAAAGTATTCCTGCCGCGAGTGCCGCCGAACTTACACCCTGAATAAAGTGACGACGAGAAAGCCCCGACGTTTCAATCTCTTGCTGTTCCATAGAACCCCCATTGTTTTGGTCGACACCGTGACTCGATGCAGACGTCAACCGAAAAGTATCAGGTGAACGACGGGTAAACAAAATCTAAAACACCCCCGAAAACCCATTGAACACGCGCCTAGGCGGCACCGCCGCGTGTCAGCAACGCCCGTTCGGTGTCGAAGGCGACATTCACCGGGTCGCCGACGCGAAACTGCATGTTTCGCGTGCTGTCGGCGATGCGCACGAGATGCGTGGTGCCGTCGATCTCGATATCGGCCGTCGTGGTCGCGCCGCCAAAGTTGATCGTCTTGACCGTGCCGCGAACGTTCGTCCGCGCCGAGTCTGGTCGAACTATCTGCACGTCTTCGGGGCGAATCAACAGTCGCGCCACGCCACCGACGACCACGCCGCCACCAGCCGCGCCGCCACCCTTGCCGGCCGATGCGATCTCGATCTCGTGTTTGTGGCCGCGCAACCGCGCCTTTGTCGACGACAAAACTTCGACCTCGATGTCGTTCACTTTGCCCACGAACCGGGCGACGAACTCTGTCGACGGCGAGCGATAGACGACATCGGGCGCGCCCACCTGCTCGATTTTGCCGTTGCTCATCACGCAGATGCGATCTGAAATTGCGAGCGCCTCTTCTTGGTCATGGGTGACAAAAATCGTCGCGATACCCGATGCGCGCTGAATTCGACGAATCTCTTCGCGCACCTCGATGCGCACCGTCGCGTCGAGCGCCGAGAGCGGCTCGTCGAGCAGAAGCACCCGCGGCTCGACCGCCAACGCGCGGGCCAAGGCGACGCGTTGCTGCTGCCCTCCCGAAATCTGGTGCGGATACCGATCGGACAACCC
>VGAB01000036.1 GCA_016870935.1 Actinomycetota bacterium
CAGCGCGCGTCGGCTGGTTGTCAAGTTTTGGGTCTGCGCTTCAAGTCAGATCGCCTCGTCGGCACACGCTTCGACGAATTGCGGCGACTGTTGGGCGATTCTTTCGTCGCCGTCGAATTCGAATCGTCGGCGAAGTCCGACCACTCGGTGCTCACCGAGCAGCGTCAAGAACTCGGCGTGCAGCGCGTGCTCGAGTTTTTGAAATCAAAACTGCTCTAGTATCCGCACCCGAAAGCGCGGGTCTTTGAACGATTTGAGCGCGGTAGTCGGTTTGTCGCAATTGAGAAGCAGGTGACGCGCGAGTCGCCCTTTGGCGGCTTTGGCGTCGTGGCCCCCGGCGGCGCCCGAAGCGGTGGCCAGATCGACCCTGAAATATTTTTTGATCGATTCTCGATCAGGGATGAACGCCGCCGCGTGCTCTTGGGGCAGCAGATCGACGACCGTCGAGTTTTTGCAGAACTCGTTGAGTGCCGCCGACAAATCGGCGCGCCACCACGAGGCGAGTTTGCCGAACGGTGCGAGCGACGCGCCGATTTTGAGCCGATATTCGGGCGTTTCGTCACCGCACGCGACCAGACCGAGCAAGCCCGAGACCACGACGATTTGTTTGGCGGCAACCTTCTGCATCGCGGTCGGCAACGAGACGAGGTCGAGATGATCCCACACGACGCCCGTATAGCGACTCGAGGCTGGCAGGGTCGGCGCGCCGCGCAAAGCACGGTTCGCCGCCTTGGCCCGCGCCAAGTGTTGGCCCGAGACGCCCAAGAGTTTTTCTGAACCACCATCGGCTTTTTTCAACGCGACGATCAACTCAGATCGTTTCTGGCCGAGCGCCTTGCCGAACATGCCCGACTCGGGTTTGAAACGAGTGCCAGTTTTACCCGAGTTCGCTTTGCCTTCGGATGGCGGCAACAGAATTATCAGTTTGTCTCGCGCACCCACGAGAAAAGATTCTGCCTCACCGAACGCCGTATCAGTCGCATATGGTGCGCCTAGTCTGCAGGGGTGGCGTCTGGGCAGAACATCTCGATCGACATTTCTTCGCTAAACCCAGACCAGCAAGACGCGGTATTGCACCCGAGTGGCCCGTTGCTCGTCGTGGCGGGGGCGGGCTCGGGCAAAACCCGGGTATTGACCCACAGGGTCGCGCATCTGATCAATCAGGGCACGCACCCGATGCGTATTTTGGCGATCACATTCACCAACAAGGCCGCGGGCGAGATGCGCGAGCGGGTCGAGGCGCTCGTCGGCGCGGTCGCCGAACGAATGTGGGTCAGTACTTTTCACTCGGCGTGCGTGCGCATCCTGCGAATGAACGCCGAGCCGATCGGTTATCCGAAAAACTTTTCGATCTACGACCAGCAAGACTCGCAACGCCTGATCGGTTACGTGATTCGTGATCGCGGGCTCGATGCGAAGCGGTTTCCTGCGCGGGGCGTGCAGGCGCGCATCAGCCTCTGGAAAAACGAGTTGATCGGCTGGCAGGCGGCGCTGACCGATGCCGACAACCCGTTCGACACGAAATACGCAGAAATTTATCGCGAATACCAGTCGCGCCTGTTGAAAGCGGGGGCCATGGATTTCGACGACCTGCTGGTCAACACCGTGAAATTGTTTCGCGACCACAAAGATGTGCTGGCGCAATACCAACAACGATTCGAGCACATTCTGATCGACGAATACCAAGACACGAACATCGCCCAGAACGAAATCGTGCTGATGTTGGCCGACGCGCACCATAATGTCTGCGTCGTCGGCGACACCGACCAATCGGTCTATCGATTCCGCGGCGCCGATTTCAGGAACATATTGCAATTTGAAAATGCGTTTCCCGACGTCACGGTCGTCGTGTTGGCGCAGAACTATCGCAGCACCCAGACGATTCTCGACGCGGCCAACGCCGTCATCAGCAACAACGAAGAACGCAAGCCCAAACAACTCTGGACAGACGTCGGCGCCGGCGAATTGGTCGTGCGCTATTACGCCGACGACGAATATGACGAGGCGCAATTCGCCGTCTCGCAGTTGGCGAAACTCAAAAAGAGCCAGGGTCGCCAATGGAGCGACATGGCGATGTTCTACAGAACCAACGCCCAGAGCCGTGTTCTCGAAGAGTCGCTGATGCAGGCGGGCGTGCCATACAAGGTCATCGGCGGCACCAGGTTCTATGACCGTCGCGAAATCAAAGATGCCCTGGCATATATTCGATGCGCCGCGAACCCGCTCGACGAGGTGAGCCTCAAACGAATTCTCAATGTGCCCAAGCGGGGCATCGGCGACACGACCGTCGATCGACTCGACGCCTACGCCAACAAAGAGCAGGTTGGTTTCGCCGTGGCTCTGCGTCGCACAGCCGATGCAGGCGTCGGCGCGGCAGCGGCCAAGGCGATCGCCTCTTTCGTCGCACTTCTCGACGATCTGCAGTCTCGACTCGACGAGGGCCCCGGCGCCGTGTTGCGCCATGCGCTCGAAACCAGCGGCTACATCAAAGAACTCGAGGCTGAAGACACGATCGAAGCAGAGGGTCGTCTTGAAAACCTGCAAGAACTCATCGGAAGCGCCAACGAATTCACTCAGGTCGACGAGTTTCTCGAGCAGGTCGCGCTCGTCGCCGACACCGACCAGATCGACTCAGACAACCATGTCACGTTGATGACATTGCACGCGGCCAAAGGTCTCGAGTTTCCCGTCGTGTTCATCGTCGGCATGGAAGAGGGCATTTTTCCGCACAGTCGCGCGCTCGTCGACCAGAACGAACTCGAAGAAGAGAGACGGTTGGCCTATGTCGGCATCACCCGCGCCAAAGAAAAACTTTTCTTGACCCACGCCTGGAGCCGCAATCTTTACGGCTCGACGCAATACAACCCGCCGTCGCGCTTTCTCGACGAGATACCCGGCGAACTTTTGCAACGCGAAGGCAGCGTCGACTCGGGCGCCGACGAGGGTCGGGGCGGTTATCGTCCGCGCCCCGAAGAAACCGGCGCCAAAAAAATCGAGTGGACAAAAAAATCGGTGCCCAAATATCGGCGCCAGGGCGAACCCGTCGGCGCTCTGACGGGCGCCAATGCCGGGTTGAAAGTCGGCGACGATGTCGAGCACCCGTCGTTTGGCGAAGGAGTCATCGTCAACATTCGTGGTTCTGGCGAATCGGCGGAAGCCACCATCGAGTTCGCTAGTCATGGCAAGAAACATCTGGCCTTGGCCTGGGCCCCGTTGAAAAAAATAAATTAGGCGCGCAGGTCGATCAACAGCGTCTTCAGATTTTCGACGATCGGTCGAACATCCAACGGAAGTTTCAAATCTTCGACTTGCAACACGCGGTTTTCGCAGTCGGTGAATTCGCGCGAGTTTTGCACGTGCTCGACCAGGCATGTTTCGTCGCGATCGGCGGGGTAGGCGTAATAGACCTGCCACCCTTTGGCGGCGTCGTCGCCCGTGTGGTCGATGACGATTGAGCGCTTGCCGGTCGCGTCGCGCAAGTCAGGATAAAGAATTGGTCCACCCTCGGCGATGATTTTCGCCACATCGTCGACGCGACCGATTTCGAAAGTTCGCGGCACCGTTTGCGGATTGCGTTGTCGATTGTCTGTCGCCATGCTGGCGAAAATCCATGTCACTCCGAACAAAACCGCGAAGCCCAAAAGTCCGCCGAGCACGGGGCCGACGGCGCGAGCCATGGGCGATGTGAATTCGATACGGCGCATGCCGTAAGGTTATTGAGTCGTGAAACGTAATTATCGCGTTGTCGTAGCCAAGCCTGGTCTGGACGGCCACGATCGAGGCGCCAAAACCATCACTCGGGCCCTGCGCGACCACGGCTTCGAGGTGATCTACACGGGTCTGCACCAAACCCCCGAGCAGATCGCCGAAACCGTGCTCCAAGAAGACGCCGACGCCGTCGGGCTCTCGTTGCTATCCGGGGCGCATCTGACGTTGTTTCCGAGGGTCATGGACGAATTGCGAAAGCGCAAGTTGGGCGAGATTCTCGTGTTCGGCGGCGGGGTTATTCCCGAGCAAGATGTCGCCACGCTAAAGCAGCAAGGCGTCGGCGAGATTTTCGGTCCCGGCTCGTCGTTGGGTGAGATCGCCAAGTGGCTCGAGTCGGCGTTGGACGCCAGGGTCGAAGTCTGAACAGAGGTTTTTGAGTGGACTTATTCGAGTATCAAGGCAAACAATATTTCGCCCGATTCGGCATCGCAGTATCACCGGGCGGTGTCGCCGAAAGCGTCGACGAGGCGATCAAACAGGCCGAGGCGGCGAAGTACCCGGTGGTGATCAAGGCGCAGGTGCAGGTCGGCGGGCGGGGCAAAGCCGGTGGCATCAAGTTGGCCAACAACGCCGACGAGGTGCGTCTGCACGCGAAAAATATTTTGGGCATGGATATCAAAGGTCATGTCGTCAAGCGCGTGTGGGTAGAACACGCCTCCGACATCGCCGAAGAGTATTACGCGTCGTTCACTCTTGATCGTTCGGCGAAGCGGCATCTGTTGATGCTTTCGGCCCAGGGCGGCGTCGAGATCGAACAAGTGGCGAAGGTCGACCCGACGGCGATCGTCAAACTGCACATCAACCCGATCGAAGGCCTGAGCATCGAAACCGCCAAGCGCAGCGTCGTCGAGGCGAAGATCTCGGCGCGGGCACAAGACGGCGTGGCGGCGATGCTGGTGAAACTCTACGAGTGTTTCACCAAGGGCGATTGCGACTTGGCCGAGATCAACCCGTTGATTCTCAAACCAAACGGCGAGGTGCACGCGCTCGACGCAAAAGTGACGCTCGACGACAACGCGGCCTTTCGGCACCCCGAATGGGACGAATATCGCGCCACCGAAGTTCTGGACGCGCGAGAAAAATTGGCGCGCGAAAAAGGTCTGCAGTACATCGGTCTGGATGGTTCGGTCGGCATCATCGCCAACGGCGCCGGGTTGGCGATGAGCACTCTCGATGTCGTGAACCAGGTCGGCGGCAAAGCGGCGAACTTTCTCGACATCGGTGGCGGCGCCAACGCCGAAGTGATGACCGCCGCGTTGGATGTGATCAATTCAGACACGAAAGTCAAGAGCATCTTCATCAATATTTTTGGCGGCATCACGCGTGGCGACGAGGTCGCCAAGGGCATCGTCGAGGCGATGAAGCGCGTCGAGCTTCGGGCACCGATCGTGATTCGACTCGATGGCACGAACGCCAGCGAAGGTCGGGCGATTCTCGGCGCTGCGGGCATCGACGAGTCGAAGTTGATCTCGCGGCCGACGATGCTCGAGGCCGCCCGCAGTGCGGTCGAGTTGGCGGGGAAGAAATAGCGTGGCAATTTTCGTCGATCAAAACACGAAGGTAATCGTTCAGGGTTTGACGGGCGGTCAGGGTCGTTTTCACGGGTTGCGCAATCGCGATTACGGAACAAAAGTCGTCGCGGGCGTGACACCGGGCAAAGCGGGTCAAGATGTCGAGGGCATCACGATTTACGACACGGTCGAGAGCGCCGTCGCCGCCACGGGTGCCAACGCGTCTTTCGTCGCGGTTCCGCCGAAGGCCGCGCCCGCCGCGATTCTCGAGGCGGCCCGCGCCGGGGTCGGTTTCGTGGTCTGCATCACCGAGGGGGTGCCGGCCCAAGACGAGGCGCGGGTGTTCGCCACGCTGCAGCGTGATTTTCCGAAAACGCGATTGCTCGGGCCGAATTGCCCCGGCATCATCAGCCCGGGCAAATGCAACATCGGCATCACCGCCGGCGAGATCGCCGCGTCGCCGACAAGCGCGGGGCCGAATGTGGGCATCGTCTCTCGCTCGGGCACCTTGACTTATCAGGCGCTGTATGAACTCAAGCAACGCGGCATCGGCGTGTCGACTTGTGTCGGCATCGGCGGCGACCCCGTGCCCGGCACTTCGTTCGTGGATTGCCTGGCCGAGTTTCAATCTGATCCTGAGACGCACGCGATCATCATGATCGGCGAGATTGGCGGCACCGCCGAAGAAGAGGCGGCCGATTTCATCACGAATCACGTCACCAAGCCGATGAGCGCCTACATCGCCGGCGTCACCGCGCCGGCCGGCAAAAAAATGGGGCACGCCGGCGCGATCGTTTCGGGCGGCAAAGGCACGGCGCAAGGAAAGATGGATGCGTTGCGTGCGGCCGGCGTGAAAGTCGGTCTGAACCCGACCGAGGCGTGCGAACTGATGGCAAAAATCGTCTCCAAGATTTCATGAACAAGCAAACCAATTTATTGGGCTACATTCCGTCGCTCGACGGCATCAGGGCTCTCTCGGTTCTGGCCGTGGTGGTTTATCACGCCAACAAAATTTGGTTGCCTGGCGGTTTTTTGGGCGTCGAGGTGTTCTTCGTGATCAGCGGATATTTGATCACGCTGTTGTTGCTCGCCGAGGCCGAGACGCACGGCTCGGTGAGCCTGAAACAGTTTTGGTTGCGTCGCGCCCGCAGATTGCTGCCCGCGCTCTGGGTCGTGATCCTCGGCGTCGTGGTTTTTGCGGCGCTGTTTCAGCGCGAAATTTTGGGCACGTTGCGGGGCGACGTGGTCGCCGCGCTGTTGTATGGCTTCAACTGGTTTCAAATCTGGGTTGGCACGAGTTATTTCACCTCGTTCGAGTTCGTCCCGTTACGACACCTGTGGTCGCTGGCGGTTGAAGAACAGTTCTATTTGGTCTGGCCGCTCGTGATGCTCGTGGTCGCCAAGTTCGGCAAGCGCCGGTTGCCGGTTGTCGGCGTGGTGTTCTTCTTTCTCTCGGTGGCCCTGGCTATATATATGGCCGTCGTCTACCGATCGGGCACGATCTCAAACATCGGTGACACCCCCGAGCAGTTCATGGGTCTGTTCGGTCAGCAGGTTTCGCGCGTCGATTACTTGTTCCTCGGCACATTCACCCGCGCCGGTGGTTTGTTGTTGGGTGCGGCGCTGGCGATTTGGTGGCGACCGTGGTTGTTGCAGAACTCGAAGGCGATGAAAAACAGCCGACTGTTCGACGGCATCGGTCTGGCGGGCTTGGTCAGCCTGGGTCTGATGATGTGGCGATTCAAAACGGTGATCGAGGGCACCGACGAAGGCACGGTTGGCTACGACCTGCTCTTTAGGGGTGGTTTTTTTCTCACAGATTTGGCGAGCGTCGCGGTGATCGCCGCCGCGGTACATCCCGCGTCGAAGTTTTTCGCCCCGACTCTGGGCAACCCCGTGTTGGTTTGGTTGGGTCGGCGTTCGTACGGCTTTTATCTCTATCACTGGCCCGTGTTTCAGTTTTATCGACGGTTCGCCGGCCAAGGTCTGACACCATACGAGTTCGTCGTGTTGGTGCTTCTGGCACTCGCGCTCACCGAGTTGAGTTACCGCTACATCGAGACCCCCGTGCGTCAGGGCGCCTTGTCGCGCTGGTGGGCCGATTTTCGCCAGCCCGCATTTGGCGCGATTCTCGAACGTCGGCAGCGACGCATCGTGCTCGTGGCTTTCGCCGCTCTGTTGCCGATGTTCGGTGTCGTGAGTTTGGCCACCGCGCAGGTTCGCCTCGACGAGATCGCCCAGAATCTCTCTGACAACGAGGCGAACACGGTCGACATTTTGTCTGGCAGCCAAGGGCAAAACGCCCAAGGCGGGTCGACCGGCTCGGCAACGACGATTTTGAATCAAGACGCGACCCAGCCGACTTCGCTCGACGGCCAAGTGATCGATGTGCTGGCTATCGGCGATTCGGTGATGTTGGGTGCGGCGAATGTTCTGACCCGGCGCGGCATCACGGTCGACGCGGTCAAGAGTCGCCCATACCGGCAGGCGCTCGAGATCGTCAACTTCATGAAGTCGGTGAACCGACTGGGCTCGGTGGTGATCATTCATCTCGGCACCAACAACACCGTGGATGAAAAAACTTTGGATGAAATCATGGTGCCGCTGAGCGACGTGCCGTTGGTCTTGTTCGTCACGGTTCATGTGCCTAGCGAGGCGCGTCAAAACACGAACAACCGTCGAATCAACGAATTGCCGTTGCGTTACGAAAACGTGAAAGTTTTCGATTGGTTCTCGATCGCCGAGGCGCACCCCGAATATCTGTACAGCGACAAAACCCACATTCGTGTCGAGGGGCAGAAGATTTACGCCGACTTAATCATGCAGGCGATTGGTCGCCCCTAGGTTTTGTCGTAGGATTGCCGAGTCATGAAGTCTGCAGTTCGGGTCGCCGTCACTGGCGCGGCGGGTCAAATCGGTTACGGAATTCTGTTTCGCATCGCCTCGGGCCAGATGCTCGGCGCCGACACGCCGGTAATTTTGCAACTTCTTGAAGTGACGCCGGCGCTCGGCGCCCTCAACGGCGTAAAAATGGAACTCGAAGACTGCGCGTATCCGACGCTCGTCGATGTGGTCACCACCGACAACGCCGACTCTGCCTTCGGTGACGCCGATATCGCGCTGTTGGTCGGTGCGATGCCGCGCAAAGACGGCATGGAGCGCGCAGATCTGTTGAGCGCCAACGGCGGCATCTTCAAACCGCAGGGTCGAGCGCTTGCCAAGAACGCCAAGAAAAACGTCAAAGTTCTCGTGGTCGGCAACCCGGCCAACACCAACGCGCTGATCGCGATGAGCAACGCCCCCGAGATCGACCCCAAACAGTTCACCGCGATGACCCGACTAGATCACAACCGGGCGGTGGCCCAACTTGCTCAGCGAGTCGGCAAGCCGGTGAGCGCGATCAAGAAAATGACGATCTGGGGCAACCATTCGGCGTCGCAGTATCCCGATCTCTACAACTGCGAGGTCGACGGAAAGAACGCCGCAACCGTCGTCAATGACGAGGCGTGGATTCGCGAAACTTTCATTCCGACCGTGGCCAAGCGCGGCGCGGCGATCATCAAGGCGCGCGGCTTGTCGTCGGCGGCTTCAGCCGGCACCGCGGCGATGGATCATGTGCGCAACTGGGTGCACGGCACCGCGAAAGGCGATTGGGTGAGCATGGCGGTGCCTTCAGACGGCAGTTACGGGGTGCCGGCCGGTCTTGTTTCCTCGTTTCCGTGCACATGTTCGAACGGCGAATACAGCATCGTGCAGGGCCTGCCGATCAACGACTTCAGTCGCAAGATGATCGACGCGTCGGTGGCCGAATTGATCGACGAACGCGACGCGGTGCGCAGTCTGGGTCTGATCTAAAAATTCGTGTCGGCGTTTACCGCGCTGAACACTTCGTCCAGCGCGAGGAACAAAGGCTGGGTCGCGATCACGCGCTCGTGATCGCCTTTGAAGCGAATTTTTCCGCTGATGAACGCCTCTTGAGCGTTCACCTTGCCCGTGGCCACGCCCACGGCGGTGCCCCAGTCTTGGGTGAAGGCGATGTCAGAGACTTTTGCCGGGCCGCTGGCGAACGAAATCTTTCCGTCGCGCGACTCGAGGTGATAGGTGACTTCGCCGCGCGGCGTGCCAGTGACGACCTGCGTCACGGACACGGTGTTTTGTTTCGCCAGAGTTTTGATTTTCTCGTTCGCGGCGATGCTCTCGGCGACCCTGGTGATCCACTCGTTGCTTAGATAATCAACTCGTGTCGACATTTTGCGACAGCGCCACCGATCAGGCGGCCGTCATGCTCACGGTCTTGCGACGCGAAAACAGGATCGCCGCGACGAGAATCGCCAGCGAAACTCCGGCGATGGTCAAACGGGCCGAATCATTGTCTTTGAGGTTGATGATCGCCGGCAACACCAAGAGCGCGACGAGGTTCATCACCTTGATCAACGGGTTGAGCGCGGGGCCTGCCGTGTCTTTGAACGGGTCGCCGACGGTGTCGCCGATTACGGCGGCCTTGTGCGCGTCTGAGCCCTTGCCGCCATGATGACCGTCTTCGATGTATTTCTTGCCGTTGTCCCACGCACCGCCAGCGTTGCTCAGATAGTTGGCCATCAACTGACCGGTGAGAATCACGCCGGCCAAAAACGCGCCAAGCGCCGCGTAACCGATGCCAAAGCCGATGATCACGGGGGTGAGCACGGCGAGCAGGGCGGGGGTCGCAAGTTCACGCAACGACGCAGCCGTGCAAATATCGATGACGGGGCCGTAGTCGGGTTGTTTCGTGCCCGCCATGATCTTTCCGTCTTTGAATTGACCGCGAACTTCCTGCACGACCACGCCCGCGGTTCGGCCCACGGCGCGAATCGCCAGCGCAGAGAACATGAAGGCGATCGAACCACCGACCAACAGACCGATGAATGTCTTTACATCCGAGACGTTGATCTGGGTTTCAACGGCGGTGAAAATTGCCGAGCCCTCGAGTTTGTTGCCCGCGGCATCTTTCAAACCGAGTTCTCCGGCGATCGTCTCGATGTACGAGGCGAACAGCGCGACCGCGGCGACGACCGCCGAACCGATGGCGAACCCTTTCGTGACGGCTTTCGTCGTGTTGCCGACGGCGTCGAGGCTGACGAGAATCTTGCCCGTTTCGCCCTTCAGTTCGCCCGACATTTCGGCGATACCGGCCGCGTTGTCAGAGACAGGTCCAAAGGTGTCTTCCGAGACGATGACGCCGGTGGTGGCGAGCATGCCCATGCCGCACAATGCGACGAGATACAGCGAGAACTGAATGTTGCCGCCACCCATCCAAAGCGTGGTGCCGAGCGCGACGGCGATGCACAAGATCGCGTATACCGAAGACTCGAGGCCCGAGGCGGTGCCCGAGAGCACGACGGTTGCCGGGCCCGTCTCAGACGACTCGGCGATTTCTTTGACGGGGCCGTATTCGGTGCCCGTGAAATATTCGGTGAGACGACTCAAGACTTGGGCCAAAATCAAACCAACGAGCACCGCGCCGAAGACCCGCCATCCCGTGTTGCTGAAGCCCGACTTTTCAAGTTTGTCGTTGCCGACGTAATAGTTCGCCAGCACGAAAGTGCCGATCACCGTGATCAGGCCGGCCGTCAAAAAGCCGCGGTTGATCGGCTTCAACGCGTTCGTCTCGCCGTCTTTGGCGCGAACGGCGAACACGCCGGCGATCGATGCGACGACGCCGATAGCGCGCGCGGCCAACGGAAAGACCAGACCAAGCGCGGGGTTCAAACCGATCGAGTTGAACGCGGCGACACCGAGAATTATCGACGCGACCAGGGTGACCTCGTAACTTTCGAACAGGTCGGCCGCCATGCCTGCGCAGTCGCCGACGTTGTCACCGACATTGTCGGCAATCGTCGCGGGGTTGCGCGGATCGTCTTCAGGTATGCCCGCCTCCACTTTTCCGACCAGGTCGGCGCCGACATCGGCCGCCTTGGTGAAAATTCCGCCGCCGACTCGCAAGAACAGGGCGAGCAACGAACCGCCAAAACCAAAACCAACGAGCATCGCCGAACTCGTGTTCTGAAACAAGGCGATGATCAGCGTCGCACCAAGCAACCCAAGGCCGACGGTGAACATGCCCGCCACGCCGCCCGTGCGAAATGCAACTTGCAGCGACTCGCGCATCGACCCGCGACGAGCCGCCGCCGCGGTTCGCACATTGCCGCGCGTCGCCAAGGTCATGCCGATGTAGCCCGTCAATCCCGAGGCGACGCAACCCAAAACGAATGAGATCGTTCGATAAAGACCCGACGACACGAACGACAACGCCGACTCGCCGTTCGGCTTGTCGATCGCTACGGATGTCAAAAAGACGACCGCACCCACGGGCACGAGAATCGCCCCGATCGTGCGGAACTGTCGTTTCAGATACGCCCACGCCCCGACTTGAATCGCTTGGGCGATTTCCTTCATTTTGTCGGTGCCCTCGTCTTCTTGCAGCACCTTGACCATCAGATACCAGCCCACCAAAAGGGCCAGAATCGCCGATCCGCCCGAGAGCCACAAAATGAGCCACTCACCACCTTTGAGGGTGAAGTCTTGCCAGCCGCCTTCAGATGCGAGTAGTGCGCTCACTTGTTATTTCTCCATTTTCTGCGAGGTCGGCGACGTTGCCGACCCGTTTATGTGTCTCGGAAAGTATAAAGAATCGGCCCGTATCCGTGCGAATGCTGAGATTTCGCGGTTCGATGAGACACCGTTCACGCACGCCATTGGCCACAAATGTCGGTCGTTTCTGGGCTGACTACTAGCGTTGGTTTCGCAGATATGGCGCAAGTAATCACCAAATCGAATCGTTCGCGCGGCCCCGTCACGGGAACCGCGCTTGCATCTCGCGAAAAACGCCCGTTTCTAGTCGATCTTTATTCGACCGCGGTGGGCAAGAAATTCGCGATGGCGATTTCGGGCATCGCCCTGATGGGTTTCGTGTTGTTCCACATGATCGGCAACCTGAAGATGTATCTCGGCGCGGCCGAACTCGATGATTACGCCGAATTCTTGAAGCGATTGCTTTATCCGTTGGCACCTAAGGGGGCCGTCTTGTGGATTCTGCGCGGCGGGCTTTTGGCGATGCTCGTCTTGCATTTGCACGCCGCATGGTCGTTGACGGTCTTGAATCGTCGCGCCCGTCCGGTGAAATATCAGTCGCCGCGCGATTATGAAGTTGCGAACTTCGCCAGCCGCACGATGCGCTACAGCGGTCTGATCGTGCTCGCATTTTTGGCCTGGCACTTGCTTGATCTCACTTTCGGCGTGGTCAACACGGTCGGCGCCGACGGCACTTTCGTGCGCACCGAGGTCTACGCCAATGTCGTGCGCAGTCTCGGGCGTTGGCCGGTGGCGTTGTTTTATGTGCTCGCCAATTTGTTGCTGGGCATTCATCTTCGCCACGGCGCATGGAGCATTTTTCAGTCATTGGGATGGAACAATCCGCGATTCAACTCTTGGCGCTGGGCGTTCGCGACCGCGTTCGCGGCGGTCGTGGTCGTCGGCAACATCTCGTTTCCGATCGCGGTGCTCGCGGGCATCGTTTCATAGGCGGGGCGACCAGATGACCGCGACACTGATCTCGAAAGTTCCGGCGGGAGACTTGCGCGACAAGTGGGACAACTACAAAGCCGACGCCAAACTCGTCAACCCGAACAACAAAAGAAAGTTCAAAGTCATCGTCGTCGGCACGGGTCTTGCCGGCGCCTCGGCGGCGGCGACGCTGGCCGAACTCGGCTACCAAGTCGACGCGTTCACATTCCACGATTCGCCGCGCCGCGCCCACTCGATCGCCGCGCAGGGTGGCATCAATGCGGCAAAGAATTACCAGGGCGACGGCGACAGCATCAATCGACTGTTCATCGACACGATCAAGGGCGGCGACTTCCGCAGTCGCGAAAGCAACGTGCATCGTTTGGCCCAGGTTTCTGTCGACATCATCGACCAGATGGTCGCCCAGGGCGTGCCGTTCGCGCGTGAATACGGCGGCATGCTCGACAACCGAAGTTTCGGTGGCGCCCAGGTAAGCCGCACTTTCTACGCACGAGGCCAAACGGGCCAGCAACTCCTGCTCGGCGCCTACCAACAGTTGTCGAGGCAGATCGGTCTCGGCGGGGTTCGACTGTTCAACCGAACCGAACTGGTCGACGTCGTCGTCATCGACGGTCGTTGCAGCGGCATCGTCGTGCGCGATCTGTTGACCGGCGAGATCACCTCGCATGCAGCGCACGCGGTCGTGATGGCCACCGGCGGCTACGGCAACGTCTTCTTTTTGTCGACAAACGCGATGAACTGCAACGTCACCGCGGCATGGCGGGCGCACCGGCGCGGGGCGATGTTCGCCAACCCGTGTTTCACCCAGATCCACCCGACTTGCATTCC
>VGAB01000037.1 GCA_016870935.1 Actinomycetota bacterium
TTATTGGGCAATGTCTGTGTCGGGTGACGCGTCTAGTGAGACTTCGGATTCAGCCGAAACCGCAACATCTGTGGTCGACGCCAAGTCGACCGATGGTTCGCTCGAGTAGTCGCCGATCTGCTCGCCCGTTTGCTCGCCCAATTGTTCGTCGGCGACGTAGTTGCCTTGCAGGCCGGCCAAGTATGCCGCCGGGTCTGACTCGTCGTCGCTCGAGTAGTAAGGCATCGGCACATAGTCGGGCGCGCTGACATCGAACAGGTTGTATCGATCCATGCCGGTGCCGGCCGGGATCAACTTTCCGATGATGATGTTCTCTTTCAAACCGACCAGGTGATCTGACCTGCCGTCGATCGCCGCTTCGGTGAGCACCCGGGTCGTCTCTTGGAAAGACGCCGCCGACAACCACGACTCGGTGGCCAACGAAGCCTTGGTGATGCCCATCAACTCGGGGCGACCCTCGGCCGGTTTCTTTCCTTGCTCGACGATCGCACGGTTCACGTCGCGGAACTCTTTCGAGTCGGCGCGGTGACCCGGCAAGAAATGGGTGTCGCCCGGCTCTTGCACGCTCACTCGTCGCGTCATCTGACGAATGATCAATTCGATGTGTTTGTCGTGGATCGAAACACCTTGGTCGCGATACACCTTCTGCACTTCCTCGACGAGGTATTGCTGCGTCTCTCGAATGCCCTTGATCTGCATCAGTTCTTTTGGATCCAACGGGCCGTCGGTGATTCGCTCGCCCGCCTCGACATTTTGTCCGTCTTTGAGCTGCGGACGACTTCCGGTCGGCAGAACAATTTCGCTCTCTTGACCCTGGTCGTCGATGAACTTGATCGGAATGCCCTTGCCCTCGTCTTCGAGAATTCGCACGACACCGGTCACCGGCACGAGTCGCGCCGAGCCCTTCGGGTTGCGCGCCTCGAACAATTCGACGACGCGCGGCAAACCACCGGCGATATCTTTGCCCGCCACGCCTCCGGTGTGGAAGGTGCGCATCGTCAACTGGGTGCCCGGCTCGCCGATCGACTGGGCCGCGATCACGCCGACCGCCTCGCCGAGTTCGATGTCTTTGCCGGTTGCCAATGAACGTCCGTAGCACTTGGCGCACACGCCGACTTCGGCGTCGCAGGTCAATACCGAGCGCACGCGCACGCGGGTGACCTTCGAGTCGTCGCGCAACTTGACGAGTTCTTCGTCGCCGACGATCGTGTTGCGCGGTATCACCGAACCATCCGAGAGTTCGACATCGTTGAGCAGAGCCCGACCGAACAATTTGGTCTCGAGATAGGCACGAGTGTTGGCGGTATCGGCGCCGACATTTTCGACCCAGACGCCCAAAGTGGTGCCGCAATCGTCTTCACGCACGATCAACTCTTGGGCCACGTCGTGCAAACGACGGGTCAAATAACCCGAGTCGGCTGTGCGCAACGCCGTGTCGACGAGACCTTTTCGCGCACCGGGAGTGGCGATGAAGTATTCGAGAGTTTCCAGACCCTCGCGGAAGTTGCTCTTGATCGGTCGCGGAATCATGTCGCCGCGGGGGTTGGCAACCAAACCACGCATACCGGCGATCTGTCGCATCTGCGTCATGTTTCCTCGTGCGCCGGAACTGATCATCATGTCAACCGGGTTGAAACGGAGTTCTTTGAACTCTTTTTCCATGGCCTGTTGCACATCGGTCGTCGCCTGCGTCCAGATTCGAACTTCCTGGCTACGACGCTCGCCATCGGTGATGATGCCGCGACGGAACTGGGTCTCGACCTTCTCGGCCTGCTTTTCATAGTCTTCCAGGATGGTTCGCTTGGTTGACGGCGTCTTGACGTCGTCAACCGAAACGGTCAGACCCGACTGCGAGGCGTAGCGATAACACACGTTCTTGATCGCGTCGAGCGACGAGGCGATCTCGGCTTTCGGATAATTGTCGCTGAGTCGCTCGACGATAATGCCGAATTCTTTTTTCTTCACCGGCGCAGTGATATGGCCGAATCGTTGCGCGAAGTCTTTTGGCAGCGCCTCTTCGAACAACAATCGACCCGCCGTCGTTTCGAAACGCGACGACGTACCGTCGATAGTTTCGATCATCTTGATCTTGGCGTGCAGGTTCAGGCTTCCCTCGTCGAGAGCGCGGGTGACTTCCCACATCGCCTTGAACACGCGACCTTCGCCCGCCAAGCCTGCGTCTTCGCGGGTCAGATAGAAACCGCCGATCACGAGGTCTTGCTGCGGGGTGACGATCGGTCGACCAGATGCCGGCGACAAAATGTTGTTCGCCGAGAGCATCAACACGCGGGCCTCGGCCTGGGCCTCGACCGACAATGGCAGGTGAACAGCCATCTGGTCGCCGTCGAAGTCGGCGTTGAACGCGGTGCAGACCAACGGGTGCAGGTGAATCGCCTTGCCCTCGACGAGCACCGGTTCGAAAGCCTGGATGCCGAGTCGATGCAGCGTCGGTGCGCGGTTCAAGAGCACCGGATGCTCTTTGATCACCTCTTCGAGCACGTCCCAAACTTGTGGGCGACGACGCTCGACCATGCGCTTTGCCGACTTGATGTTTTGCGCGAGTTGCTGGTCGGCCAGACGCTTCATCACGAAAGGCTTGAACAACTCGAGAGCCATCAGTTTCGGCAGACCACACTGCTGCAATCGCAGAGTCGGGCCGGCGACGATTACCGAGCGACCCGAATAATCGACGCGCTTGCCGAGCAGGTTCTGACGGAATCGACCCTGCTTGCCTTTGAGTCCGTCTGAAAGCGACTTGAGCGGGCGGTTGCCCGGGCCGCTGACGGGACGACCGCGACGACCGTTGTCGAACAACGCGTCGGCCGCCTCTTGCAGCATTCGCTTTTCGTTGTTGACGATGATCTCGGGTGCGCCCAACTCGAGCAGTCGGCTCAGGCGGTTGTTGCGGTTGATGACCCGACGATAGAGATCGTTCAAGTCGGATGTAGCGAAACGACCACCGTCGAGTTGCACCATCGGGCGCAACTCGGGCGGAATCACCGGGATCACGTCGAGGATCATCGCCTTCGGGTTGTTCACCAAACGGTCGTCGCTGTCGCGACGGTTGAACGAGGCGACGATCTTCAGTCGCTTGATCGCCTTTTGCTTGCGTTGCGTCGACAGCGCCTTGCCGTTGAGGCCGTTCATGATCGCGTCGCGAAGCGCCGCTTCTTCCTTGATGAAATCGATCGAGTCGATCAACGCTTTGATCGCCTCTGCGCCGGTGCCGCCCTTGAAGTAGTCCTCGTAACGGTCTTTGATCTCGCGCCAAAGTTCTTCGTCGTCGATGATCATGCGCGGGTGCATCTTCTGGAATGTCTCGAAGGCGCGCTCGACACGATCGAGGTCTTTCGTGTGGCGATCGTTGATCATCTGGATGTCTTTGTCGATCAACTTCTGTCGCGCACGAATGTCGCTGTCTTTCGCCCCTTCTTTTTCGAGCTCCTTGAGCTCGACCTCGGCATCCTTTTGGCGCTGCTTGATTTCTTTTTCGCGCTGCTTGATCATCAAGTCGCGATCTTCGTTGTACTCGTTCTCGAGATCAGACAGTTCGACATGGCGTTTGTCTTCGTCGACTTCGCTCACCAACCAGGCGGCGAAGTAGATCACTTTTTCAAGCTGCTTGGCTTTGATTTCGTCACGCGACTCGAGACCGCCGAGCAGGTACGCCAGCCAACTGCGCGTACCGCGCAGATACCAAATGTGCACCACCGGTGCGGCGAGTTCGATGTGGCCCATGCGCTCACGACGGACTTTCGACCGGGTTACTTCAACTCCGCACTTTTCGCAGATGATGCCCTTGAATCGGACGCGCTTGTATTTGCCGCAGTAGCACTCCCAATCGCGGGTTGGTCCGAAGATTTTTTCGCAGAACAGACCGTCGCGCTCGGGACGCAGGGTTCGGTAGTTGATCGTCTCGGGTTTCTTGACCTCGCCCCGCGACCAGTTGCGGATGTCATCGGCGTTTGCCAAACCGATGCGAAGCTGCTGGAAACTGTTGATATCCAACTTGCGCTTTGTTTCGTCGATTGCTACATCTGACATGCTGTTCCCTTTGTTGTGCTGCGATTGATAATCAGTTGAATTGCTCTCGGCGACGCTCGCGCTCTCGGTCGTCGGCGTCTGAACCGCGCTCGTTGCGGCTGATGTCGATGCCCAATTCGCGTACCGCCGCGTAGACCTCTTCATCGAGATCGGTGAGTTCGACCTGCTTGCCCTCGTGCGAGATGACTTCGACGTCCAGGCAGAGCGCCTGCATTTCTTTCATCAACACCTTGAAACTTTCGGGGATGCCCGGCTCGGGAATGTTGTCGCCTTTGACGATCGCTTCGTAGACGCGCACTCGTCCGAGCACGTCGTCGCTCTTGATCGTCAACAATTCCTGCAGGCAATAGGCGGCACCATAGGCCTCGAGCGCCCACACTTCCATTTCGCCGAATCGCTGACCGCCGAACTGCGCCTTGCCACCCAGGGGTTGCTGGGTGATCATCGAGTACGGGCCCGTCGAGCGCGCGTGAATCTTGTCGTCGACCAAGTGGTTGAGTTTCAAGATGTACATATAGCCGACCGTGATCGGGTTGTCGTAAGCCTGACCGGTTCGACCGTTTCGCAAGACAGCCTTGCCGTCAGAGCCGATCAGACGCTTGCCATCCACCGACTCAGGCGTCAGGTTTTTCAGAATCGACTGGATCGTCGGGTGCGCGCCCGATTGATCTTCTTCGTCCCAATGTGCGCCGTCGAAAACGGGTGTCGAGATGAAGGTCGCGGGCGGTGTCGACGGGCGAGTCTTCGACTCGGTGCCGCGAACGACATTTTCGCCAATAGTCTTGCCGCTCTTTTCATCGAGCCAGCCCCATCGTGCGCAGTAGCCCAGATGCGCCTCGAGCACCTGGCCGATATTCATTCGGCTCGGCACACCGAGCGGGTTCAAGATGATGTCGACCGGAGTGCCGTCTTCGAGATACGGCATGTCTTCGACCGGCAGGATCTTCGAGATGACGCCCTTGTTGCCGTGTCGACCCGCGAGTTTGTCACCGACGCTGATCTTGCGCTTTTGCGCGACGTGAATCTTCACGATCTGGTTGACACCCGGCGGCAATTCGTCGCCCGGCTCGTCGTCGCCTTCGGCGGCGCGCTTGAGAACCTTGACGTCGATGACTTTTCCGCCCTCGCCGTGCGGCACCTTGAGCGAGGTGTCGCGAACTTCCTTCGACTTTTCGCCGAATATCGCGCGCAACAAACGCTCTTCGGGCGTCAGTTCGGTTTCACCCTTGGGCGTCACCTTGCCGACGAGCACATCACCCGGGCCAACTTCGGCGCCGACACGAATGATTCCGCGGTCGTCGAGATCGGCCAAAATGTCTTCCGACAAGTTCGGGATATCGCGGCTGATTTCTTCGGCGCCCAATTTGGTGTCGCGCGCGTCGACTTCGTATTCATGTATATGAATAGATGTCAGAACATCTTCTTTGACCAAACGCTCCGACAAAATGATCGCGTCCTCGAAGTTGTAGCCCTCCCATGGCATCAACGCCACGAGCAGGTTCTTGCCGAGTGCGAGTTCGCCCTGATCGGTGCTCGGGCCGTCGGCGAGCAGGTCGCCCTTCTTGACTTTTTGCCCTTCTTTGACGCGGGCGATTTGGTTGATGCAGGTGTCCTGGTTCGAGCGCAAGAACTTATGAAGCTTGTGCTCGTGCTCGCGCTTGGGCAGGTTCTCGTATTTGACGACGATCGTCGAACCAGTGACGGCCTCGACGACACCGTCGTCTTTGGCCAACAACAAGTCGGCTCCGTCTCGGGCCGCGCGCGCCTCGACACCGGTTCCGATATACGGCGCCTCGGCGCGAATCAACGGCACGGCTTGGCGCTGCATATTCGCGCCCATCAAGGCGCGGTTGGCGTCGTCGTGCTCAAGGAACGGAATCAACGCGGTGGCGATCGACACGATCTGTTTCGGTGAAACGTCGATGAAATCGACTTCCGCCGCCTCGACATAACCGATGTCGGTGGTCGCGCCGAAGAAACTTTCGGCTTCGAGCATTTTTTTCAGATCCTCGAGGCTCGCCGCCTGCGGGGAGCGACGCACCAAGACCCGATCGTCGCGCAAACGACCGTCGGGCAAAATCGGCGTGTTGGCCTGAGCCACGACGTAGTTTTCTTCCTCGTCGGCGGCCATGTATTTGATCTCGTCGGTGACGATGCCGCCGCTGACGCGACGATATGGCGTCTCGATGAACCCGAACGGGTTGACTCGCGCATAGGTCGAAAGCGCGCCGATCAAACCGATGTTCGGACCTTCGGGCGTTTCGATCGGGCACATGCGGCCGTAGTGCGAGAAGTGGACGTCGCGAACCTCGAAACCTGCGCGCTCGCGGCTCAAACCGCCGGGGCCGAGGGCCGAAAGACGACGGCGATGGGTCAGACCCGACAACGGGTTGACCTGGTCCATGAACTGGGAGAGTTGCGAAGTGCCGAAAAACTCCTTGATCGCGGCCACCACGGGTCGCACGTTGATCAACGTCTGGGGCGAGATCGCCTCAGAGTCTTGGGTCGACATGCGCTCGCGAACGACGCGCTCCATTCGCGAAAGACCGATGCGCACCTGGTTCTGAATCAACTCGCCCACCGAGCGAATTCGGCGGTTGGCGAAGTGATCCTGGTCGTCGAGACGGTAACCGGGCTCTTGCTTGACAAGATGCAGCATGTAGCTGATCGTCGCCAACACTTCGCAACGGCTCAACACGTCTTGGTCGGCGGTCGGAAGATCGAGTTTGCCGAGATCGGTGCCGACCTTGAGGCCGAACATCTCCTGAATCTTCTTCAACTCGCCGCCCAGTTTGCGGTTCAACTTGTAGCGACCCACGCGAGAGAGGTTGTAGCGCACGCCGAAGAACGCCTGCTCGAAATAGACGCGCGCCGCCTCGACGTTTTGTGGCTCGCTCGGTCGGGCGCGCTTGTAGATCTCGAGCAACGCCTCTTCGCGCGTCGGGGCGACCACTTTTTCACGTCGCCACTGGTCTTCGAGGAAATCGAAATGATTGACGAATCGATCGATGAAACCCGGCGCGTTGATCTCGTCGTAGCCAAGTGCACGAATGATCGTGAAGACGCCCATGCGTCGTTTGCGCGCGACGCGACTGCCGGCGGTTACTTCTTTGCCGGGCTTTTGCTCGACATCGAACTCGAGCCATTCTCCGCGCGACGGATGAATCGTGCCTTTGACGAGTTGGTACTTCGACAAATTGCGCAAACGAAAACGCTCGCCTGGTTCGAAGATCACGCCCGGGGAACGAACCAGTTGGCTCACCACGACGCGCTCGGTGCCGTTGATGATGAAAGTGCCCTTGTCGGTCATCTTCGGGAAATCACCGATGAACACGGTCTGTTCCTTGATTTCGCCGGTCGGTCGATTGAGGAACTTGGCCTTGACGAACTTCGGCACCGAATAGGTCATGTCACGGTCGCGACATTCGGCCTCGGTGAACTTCGGCTTCGGGTTCAGATCCGGATCATCGGGATCAAAAGTCAACTCGAGTTGCAGGTCGTCGCTTACACCCTTGACCGGAGAGATGTCTTCAAAGACCTCTCGCAAACCATCTGTCAGGAACCACTCGAAACTTTCGCGCTGAACGCCAATCAAATTTGGAATTTCAATTGCGTCGGTAAGCGTTGCGAACGAATATCGTTCGCGTGCATCAGCACGAAGGGCCACGAGTGTACTCCTAGTGTTTTAAATTGGCAAGCAGAAAATTTGGATGAAATACCCACTAAGTAATTCGGTTGAAGTACTCAGGGGGCATTTCACGGCGACCTACGAGCCTATCGGTGAATCAATGCAACTCACCAACCCGAAGGTCGAAACGCCCGGCCGGCACCCGAAGTTTCGGGTGGCGCGACCGAGTTATCAGGCGAGTTCGACGGTTGCGCCAGCCTCTTCGAGCTTGGCTTTTGCCTTGGCGGCATCGTCTTTGCTGGCCTTTTCCAATACCGGCTTCGGTGCACCATCGACCAGGTCTTTGGCTTCCTTGAGGCCCAATTGGGTGAGCTCGCGCACAACTTTGATCACGGCGATCTTCTGGGCGCCGCCCTCTTTCAAGATGACGGTGAACTCGTCTTTTTCCGCACCGGCGTCTGCTGCCGGAGCCGCGCCACCCGCCGCCGCGACCGCCACCGGGGCCGCCGCAGTCACACCGAACTTCTCTTCGAACGCAGTGAGGAGCTCTTTGAGTTCGAGAACCGTGAGTTCCGAGATTCCGTCAAGAATCTGATCTTTTGTAAGTGCCATTTCTGTTTCTCCTTTTATTGTTTATTTCTTTAATTGTTGGATCTTGCTTCGATTACGCGGCCTCACGCTGCTCGACCAACGCCTTGAGGGCATAGGCCGTCTTGCGCGGCAACGCGGCGAACATGTTCGCCGTCTTGGTGAGCGGGGCCTGCAACATTCCGGCCAGTTGGGCGAGCATGACCTCGCGCGGAGGAAGGTCGGCGAGCGCCTTGAGTTCTTTGGCGCCGATAGTTTTTCCTGCGACTACGCCACCCATCAAAACCAACAACGGATCTTCCTTGGCGTGGGTCTTCAACACTTTCGCCACCGCCGACGCGTCGCCGTTGACGAAGGTGATCGCCGCCGGGCCCTTCAAAAACGGTTCGAGTTCGGCATAACCAGACTCGCGGGCGGCAAAGCGCGCCAAAGTGTTCTTGTAAACCTTGTATTCGGCACCGTGCGGACGCAACGCCCGACGCAAAGTCGCCAACGAACCCACCGTCATGCCGCGATATTCGGTGATGATGGCGGCGCTCGACTTCGCGAGCTTTTCGCTCACCTCTTTGACTACCGCAATTTTTTCTGCGCTTGCATTTGCCATGGTTTTGCTTTCCGAATTGACAATGCTCGGGTGCTCGACGCAGAGCGGAACTTCCCGACGCGAATCTCGCGATCAGAATCATTCACCTCGTTTGGCGAACCGCTTTCGGTTCATTATCTGCGACGGGCACCGACTCTCGCCGAAACCAACCCCAGACCAAAGTTCTGCGGTGAGCAACCTTCACATTGCTGTGACTGCTGCTTACTAATTGATAACGACCTTGACGATATCCCCCGAAAACGCTCTTCCCACCCGTATTGCTGATCGTCGTTGCCCAAGCAAATGCGACTTCAGGCCAACCATGAGGCATTACGCCGCAAAAAGTCGGCACCTACATGCGGGCGACCCTTGCCAAATCGAGCCTTGTGATCGGGAAAAAATTTGTCATAAATCGACCAATACCGGGCCTGTAATTCATCGTCTTCCGCGGTCGGGGCCCAGTTTCCCTTGGATCGTTGCCAACCTTCGATCGATGCGGCAACTATCTCATCGGGCGTGTTTCGAACGAACTCGAGACCCAGGTCCACAACTTTGTGGTACCAGTCCAAGTTGCGGATTTCAGGGTGCTGCAAAGACTCGGCAAAGGTCAAGATTCGTCCGCTTGCCTTCTCGCGAAATCGTTGCAAAATGAACACGTCCGACGAATAAAACAGTGTCGAGGCCTGCACGACCAAAGCCTGGTTGGTGATCACCCGCATCTTGCCACTCATCGCGGCGATGTGGTCAAAGCCCAAATTGCTCGAAATGCACATCGAGCACTCGCTCACCAAATATATGTCTGCCGCCTCGGTGCGCTTGCCGCTCGAGGCATAGTCGATCACTAGTGGCGACTTGGTCGCGAGTGGCTGCTCGACTTTTGCGCCCATTCTCACGACTTGCACCCCCATCGAGGCGAACTTCTCTGCAACCGCGAGATAGTCGCCGATGTCCTGGTTGCGATAGTTCTCTTTGTCTTTTCGCGCCTGGGTGTTGGGCTGTTCGACCCCACTTTTATATGCGCCATCTCGAACAGTAAGCGCGATGAACTCGGCGTTCGGATTGATGCCAATCTGTCTCAAGTATTCGGCGGCGACGTCACGATCTTTTTGTGGCAGCCTCATTTTGGTACCGACGCCCTCAAGCAAGGTGATTCGAATCTCTGATTCGATCTGATGGTGCTCAACACGCGGCAGCTTTTCTGACCAAGCCGCCACCAACTCAATGAACCGGGAGCGACGAATCTTGATTTGCGACTCGACGAAGCCGAACATGTACGAGTTGGCGACCTTCACCGAACTCTTCAGATACCAACAGTCGATTAGTCGACGCGTTTTTCGGCTCGCCTTGATGCGAAGATAATGCTGCGAGACGACGGTCATCGGCCCGATCTCGTCGGCAGGAAAATTCCTGAATCGCAACCGCACAATCGGGCTGATCGCCCGAACCAGAACGGCAACGATCAGCGCCGGGCCGGCAAGGGCCAGATCACGTGCTGTCAATTGTTTTGGTCGGTTCATCGCTTCGCCGATGAATTCACCGAAGTTCGTCTGAATTTGTCTTTGCTATTCGCCCGAAACGAGTGCTGGGTCGATCTTGACACCAGGCCCCATCGTCGAAGACACCGAGATCTTCTTGATGTATCGACCTTTGGCCGCGGCCGGTCGCGTGCGATTGAGTTCGTCGAGCACGGCCGTGACGTTCATCGCCAAGGCCGCCGCCTCGAAACTGACTTTTCCGACGGGAATATGCACGTTGCCGTAGCGGTCGGTTCGATATTCGACCTTTCCGCCTTTGAATTCGGCGACTGCGCGCGTCACGTCGGTCGTCACGGTGCCGGTCTTCGGGTTGGGCATCAGACCTCGGGGCCCGAGCGCTCGACCGAGTTTTCCGACCAGCGGCATCATGTCGGGCGTGGCGATCGCGATGTCGAAATCCATTTTTCCTTTTTCAATTTCGGCTGCCAGGTCGTCGCTGCCCACGATGTCGGCGCCGGCGTCACGGGCCTGCTTGGCTGCTTCACCCGCTGCGAACACGGCGATTCGCACCGACTTGCCGGTGCCCGAAGGCATCGAAACCGTGCCACGAACGCTTTGTTCGGTCTTGCGCGGGTCGAGACCCAGGCGCACGGCGAGTTCGACTGTTTCGTCGAACTTGGCCTTGGCCATCGACTTAACTTTTGCCACCGCATCGGCGGTGGTGTGCAGTGTCTCGCGGTCGTAAGAAGCAACCGCGTTGCGATAGTTCTTGCCGTGGCTCTTGTCTTCGTTGACTTTATTCTTTGGCATATTGCCTCCCTCGTTGTTGACCCGTCCGGATGAGGTTCTTCCGAATCAGGGTTTTATTTATTCGTATCTATTTCGTATCTGCTCGTTTTAAATCAACCGACTACCGTCAGCCCCATTGAACGGGCCGTGCCGCGAACTTGCTGCTTTGCAGCCTCAAGGTCGTTGGCGTTGAGGTCAGGCATCTTGATTTTCGCCACCTCTTCAATGTCTTTCTCGGTCACCGAACCGACGATGTCTTTGCCCGGATTCTGCGACGCTTTTTCAAGACCCGCCTTCTGACGCAACAAGACGGGTGTCGGCGGAGTCTTGAGAATGAACGAAAACGATCGATCTTCGAAGATCGTGATCTCGACGGGCACGACGGTGCCGCTCTGTGATTCGGTCGCGGCGTTGTATTGCTTGACGAAATCCATGATTTGGATGCCGTGTGGTCCGAGCGCGGTACCGACCGGTGGTGCCGGTGTCGCCTTGCCCGCAGGAATCTGAATCTTGACGACTGCTTTGATTTCTTTTTTTGCCATGACGGTTTCTTTCTTTGACTTTTGTGCTTAGAGCTTGGCGACTTGACTGAAATCCATTTCGACGAGGGTTTCTCGACCGAAAATGTTGACCAAAACTTTCAACTTCATGTGATCGGCGTTGATCTCGGCGACCTGTCCCGAGAAATCGGCGAACGGGCCCTCTTTGACGCGCACGCCCTCGCCGACTTCGTAGTCGAGCTTGGGGGTCTTGCGCTTCGGGGCCTCTTTGCCGTCGCCCTTCGCCGAGAGGAATGTGGCGACTTCCTTGCGCGACAACGGAGCCGGGGTCTTGCCCTTCTGGCTTTGCCCGACGAAACCCGTGACGCCCGGTGTGTTGCGAATGCAAAACCAAGTCTCGTCGTCCATTTCGCAGCGCACGAGCAGGTATCCGGGGAAAACTTTTTTCTGCACGGTCTGCTTGCGACCTTGCTTGAACTCGACGACATCTTCCATCGGAATCACGACTTCATAAATTCGGTCGGACAAATTGAACGACGCGATGCGCGCCTTGAGGTTGGCGTCGACTTTTTTCTCGTAACCCGACTGCGAGTGAACTACGTACCATTTGCCCGGACGCAACCAGGGTCGATCGATTTCTTCTTCTTCGGGGTTCTCTGTGAGGTCGAACGAGGCGTCGACAACGGACGACTCTGCGGTCGTCTCGTCGCTTTCAATTTGGGATGTCAGGGTCTCGTCGGTCATTTTTGGCTACCTAGTCTTTATAAAGCCAGCCTGAAAGTATGCCAAACACGGCGTCCAATCCCCCCACGAAGGCGGTGATTATTACGACGGTGACCAGCACGATTATCGAATATCGGCGGATTTCGGGCCACTTCGGCCACGCAACTTTGCGCATCTCGTCGCGAACCTCGCGCAGGTACCGCACCGGACCGACCCGCTCTTTGGCCACTTGGGCGGC
>VGAB01000038.1 GCA_016870935.1 Actinomycetota bacterium
TTTGTTACGGGTGAAGGCCGCGCATGCGGTGCGAATCGGCGATCGTCTTCAGCCCGAGCACTGACGCCGCGAGTCGGTAGGGAAGTTTCTGCTCCACCGAAAATGAATGCAAGCGAAAGAACGCCGAGCGCATCAACGAGACGACTTTTTCGTTGACCTCGTCTTCGTCCCAACTGAGGTGGGCGAAGTTTTGGCACTGCTCGAGGTAACTGCAAGTCACGCCACCCGCGTTGGCGTAAACATCCGGGACCACGATGACTCCGCGATCCGCCAAAACTTCGTCGGCCTTCGGCGTGAGCGGACCGTTGGCGCCTTCAACGACCAATTTGGCCTTGATCTGTGAGGCGATTCGTTCGTCAACGGCGTCGCCGAGTGCGCACGGCATGACGATGTCGCAATCGACGGCAAACAGCGCCGAGGACCCGTCGATGCCCTTGCCAATGACCTCACCTGCACCTGTTTCAACGACACTTTTTGCGCCCTCGCGCAATTTGCGATCGATCAGCGAGATATCGAGACCATTGCTGTTGGCGATGGCACCACCCACATCGGCCACGGCGACGATTTTCGCCGCGCGGGCGTGCGCGAGACGCGCAGCCCACGCACCTACTTGTCCGTAACCTTGAATCGCGATTCGAGCGCCATCGAACGACATTCCGATCTTCTCGGCGGCCAACGCGGCGGCCTCAACCACGCCCCGACCGGTCGCCGACTCGCGACCGAGCGAACCACCCAACTCGATCGGTTTTCCGGTGACGACGCCGGGCACGATGTAACCCACGCTGGCCGAATATTGGTCGAGCACCCAGGCCATCACTTGGGCGTTGGTGCCGACATCAGGCGCGGGCACATCTTTGTCGGGCCCCAAGAACGGAATGAGTTCAGAGACATAGCGACGCGTCATTCGCTCGAGTTCGCGAAGTGACAACGACTTCGGGTCCACGGCCACGCCGCCTTTCGCGCCGCCCAGCGGAAGATTCATTAGCGCCGTTTTCAAAGACATCGCAATCGCCAAAGCGACGACCTCGTCTCGGGTCACCCCGGGATGAAATCTAATGCCACCTTTGGCGGGGCCGCGCGTCGTGTTGTGATGGACGCGCCAACCGACCAGATGGTCGCGGGTGCCATCATCGCGACGAAACGGAATTGAAACCTCGAGCACGCGACGCGGTGCGATGATCGTTTCGATCAATCCGTCGTCAAGACCCAGCCATTCACCCGCTTGACGAACCCGAAACTCTGCAGACTCGAGCGCCATTTCTTTTGGTGCATGCCCTGACGACATGACTCAATTCTGCCCTAAATCGATGAACACGACGTGACACGAGCGTGAAATTCAAGTGGCATCGGCGTTATCTGGCGTTGATGAAAATACAAGACTCAGAGCGGGCGCAACCGCGGCCACTTGCCGATTTTGTCCAGACCGGCGACAGTGCTGCCCATCGTCTCGGGCGTCACGGGATGACTGATCAAAAACCCTTGCGCTTTCTTGCAGTGCAGATCACCTAGGGCGTGAAGTTGTTCGACCGTCTCGACACCCTCGGCGACGACATCGAGACCGAGCGAGTCGGCCATGGCGATGATCGTCTTGACGAGGCTTTTGGCGCTCGCATCTTCTGCCAGTTCGTTGATGAATGAGCGATCGATCTTCAACCGATGGATCGGGAACTTTTGCAGAAACGAGAGCGACGAATATCCCGTGCCAAAGTCGTCGATCGCGACGCGCACACCCGTGCTGGAAAGTCGCCGCAAAGTCTCAAGCGCCTGATCGGGTTGGGTGATCATCACGCCCTCGGTGACCTCGAGCCAGAGTTGGTCGGCCGGCATTCGCGACCGCATCAACGCCTCGTTGACTACGGCGACGAAATTGGGGTCATGAAGCTGGCGGGGCGAGACATTCACCGACATCGTCGCGTCTCTGCGGCAGATGCCCTGGTTGATCCATCCACGCAGATGGCTGAGGGCCTCGAGCAAAGCCCATGAACCGATCGGCACGATCACTCCGGTTTCCTCGGCAATCGGAATGAACTCGGCGGGCGAGATCTTCGTGCCGTCCTCCATGTCCCATCTCATCAAGGCTTCGAAGCCGATCACATCGCCGAGTTCGATGTCGATGATCGGCTGGTGCACGAGTCGCAGCTCGCGGCGCTCGAGTGCGCGGTAAAGGGCGGTCTCGACGGCGAGACGTTGATTTACGCGCTCGAGCATCGACGAGTCAAAGACCGCGACGCAGTTTCGCCCAGCATCTTTCGCCCGATACATCGCGGTGTCGGCATGGCGCAGCAGGTCGTCGGCAGAGCGAGTGACGGCGTCGTCAAGAACGGCGACCCCGATGCTGGCGGAAACGAAGACATCACCTTGGCGCAGTGCGAGCGGCTCGTGAAACGACTCCAAGACGGCGTCGGCGAGCATCACCGCATCGCTCTGACTCTTCGAGTCGGCATCAAGCACCACGAACTCGTCGCCGGAGATGCGCCCGACGATGCAGCGCCCGGGCAACACCACGCGGAGCCGCTGGGCGACTGCGATCAATACGTCGTCGCCGGCAGAGTGCCCCAAACTGTCGTTGATGTTTTTGAACCTGTCGACGTCGATGAACAACGCCGCAGGTCTTGAATTGGAGAAGCGCGAGGCGACTATCGCCGACTGAACATGTTCGAGCATCAAACCCCTGTTGGGCAGGTCGGTGAGGGCGTCAGTTTGCGCCGAGACGATCAAGCGCTCTTGAAGTGCCGCGTTGGCACGGACTGCGAAAACGACCCGAGCCGTGACCGTCGCGGCCAGGACAAAAATTGAAGCCGCTCTGACGAACCGATCCGAATCATCGGTCGGGTTGCTCAGCGCGAGAAACAAAATCGGCAAAACCAGGGCCGTTGTCGTCAGAATCATTCGGCCCAATAAAGGCTGCTTGACCCTGCTCGTTGTTTGTTCGGACAATGTCGCCACGCTCGGATGCAACACGGTCGCAGAGACCAAGAACAGACTCGCGATATACGGCGCGTTGGCGATTTGTTGATCGATCGACAGTCGTCCCGATTGATTGGTCGCATACAAGACATCACCGACGAGCGAACTAAGAATCGCACCCGATGCCAACCAGGTGGATGGTGTGCGCACGGATGATCCGAACAGAAGCGTCGCCAGCATGAAGACGACGATCGCGCTCGACGCCAAAGTCAAACCCCGAATTACCGTCACCGAAACGTCATCAGGCGAAAATGCGCGAGCGGGATTCAAAAAACCGACCCAGATGAAAAACCAGGAGGCGAGCGAGATAACAAGAGCATCAAAAACGACATTCATCGGGTCTCCGCCGATGCGCCGGCGAACAACCAAAAACAGACCGAGAACGAGGATCAATTGCACGGCCAAAAAGAGCGATTCTGAAAAAAGTTTTGCACCGACCGAAGAAGAGTCGCGATTGTCAAAAAACTGGGCGATCAACAGCACGAAAATCAGAAACAAAATCGAAGACCAAATTTTTCGATCTGGCTTGTTGATCAACACACCGACCAGCACCGCAAACACCACCTGGGCTGCCGCCACCAAGTAGATGAAATCGGTCGTGCTGTCGGCAGGTGAGAGGCCGTGCAGCACCGTGGCGCCAGGCGCCAAAAAAACCATCGCCCAAGCCGCACGAGAAACGGCCGTTGACATCACGAAAACGGTACTACAACGGTTTTTGCGGGGTATGCGACGTGCGATGAACTCGATCTTCTAAACTTTTCGCAGGCGGGGTTTAAGACCCATTCGTCGCGTCATGCGTCGAGAAAGTTTTCGATGTTCGTCACCCGTCACTCCAACGTCGTAGATCCGGTTCTGCGCGAAAAATTGTGGAATCTCTATCGTCGTTCGTATCGAGAGACCGCCGAGTTGACGGTCACCCACGAGATGCTCGAGCAGGTTGAGTTCAACGAGCAACTGACTCTAGATTCGAATCGAGTTTGGGTTGTTTGGAGCGATTCGCAACCAGTCGCAATGACTTTGGTCTCGACCGATGTTCGTGCCACTCGGTGGTTGAGCGAAATCTATTTCGAAAGGCATTTTCCCGAGAGGTTTAACGCGGGGCAGGTCCACTACATCGTTTGGGTCGTGGTCGACGCCAGCACCGATGTGCACGGTGCAAATTCGCTTTTGGCGCGCCAAGCATTGACGGTCGAAGCCAAAGACGGCGCATTGCTGGTCTTCGACGTTCCCGATATTCACCAACCGAACGCGACGGGCGGTGCGGCCGAACTTTTGTATCGCATGGCGAAGATGGTCGGCGAAGTCGAGCTCGTGCCGATTTCGACCCAGCGTTATTTCGCGCTTGATTTCGCGCCGAGCAAGTCTCGCGGCACAGGCAACGCCACCGTGCAAACGGCAAACGGCCAAGATTCCAAAAGTGTGGTGCTCCGCTAGCCTTTAGGCAGAGATGAGCGTGTCGGTTGCCGCGGTGACGGTGGTTGTTCCAGGGTCACACTTGATGTCGGGTCTGTTGGGCGAGCGCGACGCGCACCTGAGACAAATCGAGACGAAATTTCCGAACACGAACATCTCGGTGCGGGGAAACGAGATTTCGATCTCGGGATCCGACACGGAGATCGTCGGTCGTCTGTTCGAGGAGTTGACCGCGTTGCTGCAATCGGGCGAGAACCTCGACTTGGCGGTCGTGGCGAGAAGCATCGAAATGTTGCGCGTCGATCAAAAGCCCTCGGCGGTGCTAACCCAAGAAATCGTTCGTCAAAATCAGGGCAAACCGATCAGACCCAAAACCTCGGGGCAGAAGAAATATGTCGACGCAATTCGCGAAAATGTGATCACCTTCGGTCTCGGTCCGGCGGGCACGGGCAAGAGTTGGTTGGCGATCGCGATGGCGGTGCACGCGCTTCACTCGAAAACCGTCCAGCGCATCATTCTCACCCGACCCGCCGTCGAAGCGGGCGAGCGACTCGGCTTTTTGCCGGGTGACCTGATGGCGAAACTTGATCCTTATCTTCGGCCGTTGTATGACGCGTTGCACGACATGGTCGGGCCCGAGGGGGCGCAAAAACTCGTCGAGAAACAAGTGGTCGAGGTCGCGCCGTTGGCGTATATGCGCGGTCGAACCCTGAACAACAGTTTCATAATTCTGGATGAGGCGCAGAACGCGACACCCGAGCAGATCAAAATGTTTCTGACGCGAATCGGGTTTGGTTCGAAGGTCGTCGTGACGGGCGATATGAGCCAGGTCGACGTGCCCGACAACCGCAGCGGTCTGGTCGGTCTTGAGAAAGTCTTGTCGGGCATCGAAGGCCTTTCGTTCGTGCATTTGACGACGGGAGACATCGTTCGGCACAAGATCGTGACCGACATCGTCACGGCCTACGAGAAAAAAGGTTCGAGCGCGGTGAACGCCGGTGCTTGAGCCGCGAATTAGACGAGACGGTCCGCGCAAGGTTGGCGGCGATGGCGACGTTGAGGTCTTTTGCGCCGACGAACAGAGCGACGTCGACGTCGACGTCGATCGTTGGCATGCGCTGGCCCGAAACATTTTGGTGGCTGAAGGCGTGCGGGGAGCCGCCGAGTTGACCCTTATGTTCGTTCCTGAGTCGACGATCGCCGGACTGAACGAAAAATACATGGGCAAGAGTGGTGCGACCGATGTGCTCTCGTTTCCATTGGATGCCGTCGAGGCGGGTCGGGCGCCCGGGCCAGGCGCGATCTCGCGCGGCCCGAACAAGACATCCACAGATCTGAGCGAGTTCCCGATACTTTTGGGCGACGTCGTCATCTGTCCGTTGGTCGCCTCGCGTCAGGCGACGAGCCACGCGGGCAACATCGACGACGAGTTCGCGCTGCTCGTGACACATGGCGTGTTGCATGTTCTGGGTTACGACCATCAGGGCGAGAAAGACGCGCAGAAAATGCAAAAGCGCGAAAGAGAATTGCTCGAGGCGCACCATTGGCAGGCATCGATGCCGAAGACTTTTGCCAAGGTCTACGAATGATCCTCGCCGACGCCCCGACCACCGCAGATTTTTGGATGCTGTTCGCGATATTCGCGTTGCTCGTCGTCTTGACCCTGCTCTCGCTCGCCGAGATGAGTCTGTCTCGAATTTCGAAGACAAAAGCGCAGGCCCTTGTCGACGAAGGCGCCCGTGGCGCGAGCGTTATCAACAAACTTGCATCTGATCCGACCAAATGGGTGAACCCGCTCTTGCTGACGGTCAATACCTTTCAGACGGTGCAAGCGACGCTCACGGGTATCGTCGCCGGGCGGCTGTTCGGCGCGGCGGGTGTGGCGATCGGGGTGACGATCAACGTGGTCGTTTTTTTCGTTCTGGCCGAGGCCGTGCCGAAGACTTACGGCCTGATGCACCCCGTCAAGGGGGCGAGTCTGACAGCGCGATCGGTTAATGCCTTGACCAGTTTCTTTCCGCTACGAATCATCTCGCAGTGGCTGATCAAACTGACGAATTTGATCGTGCGTGGCAAGGGTCTGGCTGCCGGACCGTTCATCAGCGAGCAGGAGTTTTTGGGCATCGTCGAGGCGGCTGCGCAAGATTCGGTCATCGAACACGAGGAGCGCGAATTGATCGAGTCGGTGATCGAATTCGGCGACACGGTCGTTCGCGAGATCATGGTTCCCCGACCCGATGTCATCACGATCAACGACGACCTGACGATCAGCGGCGCCATCGACATCGTCGTCGAACATCAGTTGAGTCGATTGCCCGTTCTTCGTGCCGACGATGACGACCAAGACGACCTCGTCGGCGTGGTTTTCGCCAAAGACTTGATCGCGGCAGAACGGGCGGGCAGAGGCAACGAGTCGATCAAAAATTCGATGCACTCGGTCGAAGTTGTGCCCGAGACCAAGCTCGTATCTGAGCTGATGCGAGAGATGCAGCAAGACCAGTTTCACCTGGCGATGGTCGCCGACGAATACGGTCTCTTGGCTGGTTTGGTAACGCTCGAGGATTGTCTCGAAGAGTTGGTGGGCGAGATCGGTGATGAGCACGACGAAGACGACACCTCCGTGCAGCGCCAGCCAAACGGCGACCTGTTGGTAGCGGGGAGCACGACCATCGACAAATTGAACGAGGTACTGTCAGCCGAAATCAGCAACGGCGACTATGACACCGTCGGTGGGCTCGTGTTCGGGCTGCTCGGGTATGTTCCCGAGGGCGGCGAATCGGTGACGCAAGACAATCTCGTGTTCAAAGTCGAGGAGTTGGACGGCCGTCGAATTCAATTGGTCAGGGTTTCGGTCGCCAAATAGTTTCAAGTTAGTCTCGCAGGGTGGAAATTTCTCTGCGAGGAAAGACCGCCCTCGTGACGGGTGCGTCGCGTGGCATCGGTCAGGCAATCGCCAAATCTTTCGCCGAGGCGGGTGCGCAGGTGATGCTCACCTCGAGAAAGATCGAGGCGTTGCGCCAGGCCGCGACGCAAATCGACGGCGAGACAGAAGTGTTCGCGGCGAACGCCGGCGACATTCAACAGGCGCAAGCGTGCGTGGATGCGACGATGAAACGTTTCGGCAAAATCGACATTCTGGTCAACAACGCGGCGACTAATCCTTATTATGGGCCGACGCTGGGCGTCGACTCGGCGCAGTTCGACAAGACTTTTCAGGTGAACCTGAAGGGCCCACTTTTTTGGAGCCAAGCAGCCTGGAATGCTTCGATGAAAGATTCACCTGGCGTGATTTTGAACATCGCCTCGGTCGGCGGGTTGCGCGCCGAACAGGGTTTGGGTGTCTACAACCTGACCAAGGCGGCGTTGATTCATCTGACGAGTCAACTGGCGTGCGAATTGGGGCGAACGCGGGTCGTCGGCATCGCCCCAGGCTTGGTAAAAACTCTGTTCGCCTCGGTTTTGATCGAGAATGTGGGTGACCGGCTCGCCGCCGCATTGCCGACCAAGCGACTCGGCGAGCCCCAAGACATCGCGAATCTGGCGTTGTTCTTGTGTTCCGACTTGGCGGCGTGGATAACTGGCGAGACCTACGTGATCGACGGCGGCGCCGGTGTCAGATCGGGCACGATGTAGTCGCCAGCGGCGCGCAAGAAAATTGGTGTCAGTGTTGCGAGAGCAAATAACAAGATCGCACCCGAGGCTAGATATGTCGCCCGCAAGCCGAAATTGAATGCGATTTGTCCGCCTAACAGAGCACCGATCGCAGTCGACCCGGTGCCGATGAATCGATAGACGCTGTTGACCCTGCCAAACAGTTCGGTTGGAATCAGTCGCTGTCGCATGCTGACCGTGATCACATTCCATGTCGTCCCCGCGATCGCCATGACGACACCGCTGATAGTGACCGCCCAGATGTTTGGGAAGAGCCCCGGGATCAGATCTGAAATTCCGAAAACAATGTAAGCCAAAACAATCGCCGTGGTCGCGCCGAGTCTTTTGCTCACCGACTCGCCGACAAAGCCGCCGATGATCGAGCCGATTGAAATGACCGCGAGCAACACACCAAAACTGCGCGCACCCAGACCCAGCTCATCGCGAGCAAACTTCGCAAAAACTGCAGCGCCGAACATGTGGCACATGTTGGCGATTCCGAGCATCACCGCCAAAACACGCAACAGCCGATGACTTGCGAGCCAAGCGAGACCCTGCTTGAGTTCTTTGACGAAAGACCTTCTCTCGCCCGAAATCGTCGGCGCCTTTGCCTGATGCTTGATCGACTTGATCAATAGACCAGCAGCAAGCAAAGCGAGGGCGTTTACCGCGAACGGCGCAAAGCTGGCTGCCACGAAAATCCAGGCGCCGATCGGCAGGCCGACAAAACCGTTGCTGACGATCTCGGTGATATACAGCCGGCTATTTGCTTTTTCTAATTGCGTCTGATCGACTATCGCGGGCAAGAACGCCTGAGAACTCATGTCGAAGAAGAGTTCACAGACTCCGGCAATTCCACTGATGACGATGAGATGAAAAATATTCAAATATTCGGTGAGTGCCCCGACGGCAATCATCGTGAACAGCAGACCGCGAGTTATGTTCGCCAAATACATTATTTTTTGCCGATCCCTGCGGTCGATGAAGACTCCTGCGGGTAGCGAGAGGATCAACCAGGGCAACATCGCCGCGAAGGGAACGGCGGCGATCAAGCGTGCATCGTCGGTCAATGAAAGCGCCAGGAGGGGACCCGCGGCCGCAACCATGCCGTCGCCCAGATTCGACATTGTTGACGACGAAAACAAACGCCAATAAGAGCCCGGAAGGCGATTTGATCTTTCTGTCGTCATCGTGTGCTTGCTTCGGGCAATTCGGAGGAAAGCACTTTGCCGAGGGGCGAGCGCGGTATGCGGTCTACAAAATGAACGAACTTCGGCGCGCAGTAATCGGGCAAGACATCTCTGACTACTTTTCTCACTTCATCGGCCTCTACGCCGAGACTCGAACCTGCGACGACGATCCAGGCGCTTACAGCCTGGCCCCACTTGGCATCGGGCACACCTCGAACGACGCAATCCTCGACGCCTTCGATTGCCACGATCACTCTCTCTACTTGACTTGGCCAGACTTTGTAGCCACCGGTTTTGATCTGGTCATCGCGCCGACCTTCGACGATCAGGCGACCATTCTCGATTCGACCAAGATCGCCTGTGGTCAACCAGTTGTCATTGGTGAACGGGCTCGAACCATCTCGATAACAGCGCATGCAACTTGGGGTTTTGATCTCGATGCCCGAATCTTCGGTGATGCGAATCTCGACCCCGTCAAGGGGCAGCGAGTCGTAGACAACGCCACCGAATGTCTCGGTGAGGCCATATGTCGTGATCGTGTTGGCGGGTCGTTCAGAGCCGACTTGGCTGCCGCCGACCAACACTTTTTTGAAACCGCTTAAATTTAGATGCCTGAGCATCGTCGGCACGACAGAAGTCAGAGTCGCACCGTCGGCGAGCGCACGGTCGATCGAGGTTTGGTCGGTTTTGCCGGAGATCGTCAGCGCAGAGCCCAGTTGCAGCGCTCGCATCACGACCGAAAGACCACCAACATGGGCCAAAGAAATGCACGCCAGCCAGTGGTCGGTCTTGTCGCAACCGAGTCGGCGCGAACTTGCGTCGACTGCGGCCTTGATCGAGGCATGAGTGTGCACGACCCCCTTTGGTTCGCCGGTAGATCCCGAGGTCGCAACCACCATTGCGTCGCCCGCTTCGACCGGTCTGGACGTGGATAGACGAATTGTGTCGCGCGACGAATCAATAATGGCGGAGGCTTCAAAGCGCTGCACCAGATCGCGACGCATGGTCAGTGGCAACCGTTGATCGAGTGGCAAAGCCGCATCACCTGCCGACCAGATCGACTGCAGCGCCTCGACGAAACTTTTGTTGGCTGGCATGTCGATCGCGACCAACGAATTCACCCGATCAGCGTATGTGTTTTGCAGTTAAATTAGAGCCGTGCGGCAGTCGCTTGGTCTTTGGATTGCGGGTGCGAGACCAAAAACTTTGCCCGCGGCGATAGCGCCCGTGCTCGTCGGTGGCGCGTGCGTCGTAGTCGACGAGTCATCTCAGCGAAACTGGTCGAACTTGGCAGGCGCCCTGCTGGTCAGTCTCGCGCTGCAGATCGCCGTCAATTTCGCGAATGATTATTCAGATGGGATACGCGGAACAGACAAGAACCGTGTCGGTCCGCTCAGGTTGGTGGGCTCCGGTTCGAAATCGCCGGTAGCGGTGAAGCGAGCCGCGATCGCGGCTTTTGCCGTTGCGGCGATCGTCGGTTTGTTGCTGGCAGCCTCGACGACATTGTGGTTGCTGGTTGTAGGCGTACTTTGCCTTGCAAGTGGTTGGTTTTACACGGGAGGCAAGCACCCGTACGGCTATCTCGGGTTGGGCGAAATTTTCGTGTTCGTTTTCTTCGGCGTCGTGGCAACCGTGGGTTCGACCTTCGTTGTCACGCAGCGAATTTCTGGTCTGAGTTTTCTCGCGTCGGTCGTAGTCGGATGTCTGGCTTGCGCGCTTTTGGCCGTAAATAATTTGCGCGATATCGACGGCGACAATGCGGTGGGCAAGCGAACGCTCGCGGTGCGACTGGGTGATTCGGGCGCAAGAATCTTTTATGTCGGGTTGTATCTTGCCGCCCTGATCACGACGCTCGGAATGGCGGTGAATCGCCCGACGATCTTGCTCGGGCTTATCGGTTTGGCCACCGGGGCGCAGCCAGTGCTCGCGGTGCGACGTGGTGCGACGGGAAACGAACTTGTCAAAGTTTTGGTGATGACCGGCAGAACCCAGATTCTGACGGCGATCACCCTAAGTTTGGGAATACTGCTCGCGGGTTGAGGCGAGAAATTCGCGCACCGTCGTCGCGAACCTCTCGGGCTGCTCGAGATGCGGGGTGTGACCCGAACCTTCGATCAAACACAAACTTGCATTGTTGCCGATTTGACCGACGATGCGTTCGGCGATCCTCGCGAATTTTTCGTCTTTGACGCCAGCCACGACGAGCACAGGAATTGTCAACTCACCAAGCCGGGACCACGATGGTCTCTGGTTGCCGGCCCCGCACAGGCGAAGGCTGGAGGCCAAGCCGCGCGCCGAGTTCGTCAGGCGAATCGACCGCTGATTGTTGTCTTGGTTCAAGCCGTCGAACAGTGGCTGGGCGAGCCAAGAATCGACGAACTTTTCAACACCGAACCTTTCGATTTGCCGGGCCAAATTTTCGTCGCTTTCCAAACGCGCTGAACGCTGAGCGGCGTCTTCGATGCCTGCCGTGCCGCTGACCAAGACGAGACGACCGACCAGTTCTGGAAACGCGAGGGCCGCATCGAGGCACAGTCGTGCACCGAGTGAATACCCTAGATACGTCGCCGAACCGCCGACATCAACGATCGCTCTTGCCCCGTGCTCAAGATCAAGGTCGATATCCGCCGAACCGCCATGATTCGGCGCATCGACAGTCAGCAACTGATAGTCGTCCTTCAACTCGGCCACGAGGTCGGCCCAGGTCTCTTTTGTCTGGGTGAAGCCATGCACAAGAACGAGTCTTTCGCCGATTCCAAAACTGCTGGTGGCAAGCATCAAAACGCAACGATAACTCGGCTTGACTGTAAATTCAGGCACAACGGTCGGAGAAATTCGGCGGTTTGCTGCCACGATGTATGCATGGCTTCATCGGCATCGATCACGGCCACTCTCTGTGCCACCCTTGTCGACGAGTGGCTCGCATGCGGGGTCAAACATGCGGTCGTTTCGCCAGGCTCGCGTTCGACCCCGATGGCTCTGGCGATTGCGGGTCGTGAAGAAATCGCGATGCATTTGTTTCACGACGAGCGCAGCGCCGCATTTTGCGCGCTGGGTATCGCCAAGGCGACGGGTGTGCCGGCCATCGTTTTGTGCACTTCGGGAACGGCGGCGACCGAATTCTTTCCCGCGGTGACCGAGGCGAGTTACGCCGAGGTGCCGATGCTGGTTTGCACGGCAGATCGACCGCCCGAACTACAAGGTGTGGGCGCCCCGCAAACGATCGACCAGCAAAATCTTTACGGCGCAAAGGTTCTGGAGTTCGTCAACATCGAAGT
>VGAB01000039.1 GCA_016870935.1 Actinomycetota bacterium
TCCTGCAGTTTCCCGCAAAAACCGACGACCATCCATCTATGCGGCCTACCCGAGGGTTGCCCGAAAGCGAACGAACCGTTCATGCCCTCTGCATGGCCTTGCTTCAAGTGACGTGCCGAGCCGCGATTGTCGCCAACCGCGCTGGTGCGCTCTTACCGCACCGTTTCATCCTTGCCTGTGAAGAGTCTTGCGACCCATCCATCGGCGGTTTGTTTTCTGTTGCACGAGATGTCAGGTTTCCCCGACCTGGCTTTCGCCAGCACTTTGTCCTGCGAAGTCCCGACTTTCCTCGACGATCGGGTGCGAGCACCAAACCGTCGCGGTCGTCCGACCGACTCACCGTTGCTTCAAGTGTATTCGCCGTTTTTCGGGCTCAGCAGGAGACGCCCTCGTAGATCAGCGAGTTCAAACTCGGCGTTTCAAGCAACAATGTCGTGCGACTGCCGTCGTCTTTCGGCGCGCCAACCGTCAACTGAATGTTGGTCTGCGATCCGAACGCCCCGGGAATCGCCGCGATCTTCGGCTTGCCCGTGGTCTCGTCGAAGGTCGGACCGACAGCCGCCAGGCCGGGGTTGAGAACCTGGGCCAACAACGCCGCGTGTCGTGATTCTTGCTGACCGATGCGAATCGCGTCGGCACGAAGCTTCGGGTCGGATATCAATTCGACGACACCCTGGTATGTTTGCGCCGCCAAATTCTCGAGGGCGTGGGCGAGCGCGACGACATCGATGCCGACGTTCGGGTTCTTTTCGTCGGTGATCAGGGCGAGCGCGGGTGCAAGATAAAGGTCGTTGATGCGGGTGTTGGCGCAGCGATATTCTTTGCCGCCCAGTGCGCGCACGAGACCGTTCACCGCGTCGGCATGGTTCTGATGATCTTCGCGAAAGCGTTTGGCGATCTCGGTCGCCCCGGCCAGGTCGCCCTTGAAGACGCCCAAACCGAGTGCCGCCGTATATGTGTCGATCGCGTTGTATTCGAGCGATGACGCGGTGCGCAACAACACCACGTCGTTTACTTCGGCTTCGGCAAGCGCAGTCGTGCTGGGTGCCTCGCCGAGTCGGGCGATCGCGCCGTCGTCCTGCACGCCAGATTGCTTGCCACACGCCGCGAGCACGAGCCCCGACGCCAGCGATGTGGCGCTCAAGCGCAACAATTCGCGCCGCGAGATTTGGCTCATGGGGCCGCCAAAGCAGTTGCGGGGTTGTCGAGCGCCTGCCCCAAGTTGGTGGTTACCAGCGTCGAGATGATCGCGGCGTGACGAGCCTCGACCATCACCACCGAGGCGATCAGCGATGCCGCCGTGGGCGACTCGATTTTTTCGACCAACGCCGTGTGCGTGGCGACCGCCGTGTTCTCGAGTTCGAGAAGCACCGGCCAAGTCTTGGTCGGGTCGGAGAGGGCGCTGAAAGTTTGCGTGAAAACCTCGTCGTTGCGGGATGTCGCCGCCTTCTTGCTGAGCATGCCATTCAAAGATTGCTCATACGCCACATGGTGGCTGTGCATCAGTTTGAGAATCGCGAGTTCGTCGCCCGTCTTGGTGCCTCGATCGACCAGGGTCGCGTAAATGTCGCGGATCGCGAGTTCGAGCGCCTGGGCGAACGCCAAAAGTTTGCTGTCTGCGTCGTTGAGCACCGAATAAATCTAGACGAAACTAGAAGTCGAGGCTCGACAGAGCCGGAATCCAGCCTCTTGCCCGCGATACGGCTTCGTGCCATTGTGCGCGACTCGTTGCACGATCAAAGTTTTCGCTCGGAAACACGGTCTCTCGCGGCTTCCAAGTGCTCGTGGCTTCTTTCAACGTCGACCACATCGAAACGCCGACACCGGCGAGAAAAGCCGCCCCGAGCGTCGTCGCCTCGACGACGGGCGAGACTTCGACTTGTTTGCCCGTTGCGTCGGCGAGCGTCTGAACGAGCACATCATTGCGACTCATTCCGCCGTCGATCCGCAACGAAGCAATCGAAAGATTGGTCTCGATCTCGGCTGCATCGACGAGGTCGGCGCCCCGATGGGCGATGCCTTCGAGCACGGCGCGAACGACATGATTGCGAGTTGACCCGCGGGTCAGACCGAGCATCGTTCCGCGCGCGCCGTAGTCCCAGTGGGGGGTGCCCAAACCGAAGAGCGCGGGCACGAAAACGACGCCGTTCGAATCGGCGACCTGCGAGGCGACCAGCGAACTGTGTTCGGCGGATTCGATCAAACCGACATCTTGGCGGAGCCAGTCGATGTTCGTGCCCGCCGAGAGCATGATCGCCTCGGACGCCCAATTGTTTTTCTGCGCCTGGCGAAACGCGACAAGTGGAAACATGCCGCTCGAACTTCTGGCGATCTTGGTCGGCGCCGTGTCTCCCGTGAAGACATTGAGCATCGCCCCGGTGCCGAAAGTTATTTTCGTCGCGCCCGATGAGATGCACGCCTGGCCGACCAGAGACGACTGCTGGTCGCCGATAAGGGCCGCGATGGGCGGCGCGCCGGGCAATGCGCTCGCCTCGCCGATGACGCCCGACGAGTCGACGATCTGCGGCAAAGTCTCGATGTCGACCCGCAACAATTCGCAAAGTCGAGATGACCAAGAGGCCGCGTCAAGCGAGCACAGGCCCGTGACGCAGGCATTGCTCGGGTCGGTGACATGCAGACGATTGTTCGAGAGCACGGCGGCGACGAAAGAATCGACGGTGCCGATTCGCGCATCTGCGACGTCGAGAGTTTTCGCGCGCACGATGTTTTGCAGCAGCCAAGCCGCCTTGGTCGCCGTTTGATTTGGTGCGAGTTTGAGGCCGTGCTCGGTTGCCGCGACGATGCACTCGCCGACGGTGCGCAAATCTTGCCAACCGATCGCTGGGGCCAACGGTCGACCCGACGACTTGCTCCAGATGACGGTCGAGGCACGCTGATTGGTGATGCCCACCGCCAAAATTTTGTCGGTCTTTGCCGCTTGTTGAATGGAGCTGTTGCAGACCCGCAGCACGGCGTCGGCAAGATGCTGGGCGTCGAACTCGACGAGACCGGGGGCCGGGTTGGTGGTCTGAAGGTTTTCGCGATTCAAAAAGTGAATCGAACCGTCGAGTCGCACCACCGCGCTGCGCAGTGAACTCGTGCCGATGTCGACGACCAGGACGCTCATCGCGAGACCTTCAGGCAATCCCCATTTCAAAAACCAACTTCAACCGATCTTGAAATCGCCATGTTGCGACCGCAGGGCGAACTTGCCGGGGTTGAGCACATCTTTGGGATCTAGCGAATCTTTCAGCAGTTGCAGAATCTCGTGGGCGGGGCCGAGGGCTTGCTTGAGATATTTCGCGCGATTGATGCCGACCCCGTGATGATGCGAGAGGTTCGCGCCGAGAGCGAGGGCGGTCTCTTGGGCGGCGTTCCAGATTTCGTCGTACTTTGTCTCGATCGAGCCGATTTCTTTTTCGGCCGGTTCGGCGACGAAAGTGAAATAGATGCATGCACCGTCGATATAACTGTGCGAGATGTGGCAAGTCGCGCTGCGGGCGCCGCCCACCTTCATGATCGCGTTCTTTACCGCTTCGGCGACGCGGTCGATTTGCGACCACCTGACGGCGACCTCCATCGTGTCGATGACGAAACCGCGTTGCGCAAGAATCTGCAGCCCGCTGGTGTCGTTGCGATGGGCGAGCCAATTGTCGACCAGTGCACCATCGGCCTCGGCGGCCCCGTTAGCCAGAGCGGTGTCGCGCACGACCTGGCATGTCGCATCGACGATCGCCTCGACGCCTTCATCCAAAACAATCAGGGTGCACTGGTCTTTTTCGCCACCGTGACTGCGTTTGCTTTCGCGGGCGTCGTAGAGTCGCAGCACGGCAGGCGTCGCACCTTGGCGAATCGCCGTGCGCATCGCCTCGACACCCGCCTCGAAAGTGGCGAACCTGAATGCCATCTTTTTGATGTATCTCGGCAGTGGATGAGCGCGCAACCAAACTTTGGTGACGATACCCAACGTGCCTTCACTGCCGATGAACAGCGAGGTCAGGTTCGGGCCGACGGCTCCTGCAGGCTCGACGCCCGTGTCGACGATCGTGCCGTCGGCCAGCACGACCTCGAGGCCTGCCACCATGTCGTCGATTTTTCCGTAGCGGGTGGAAAACTGGCCCGCCCCGCGCGAACCGATCCAGCCGCCGACCGTCGAGATGGCGAACGATTGGGGAAAGTGACCGACCGAGAGTTCGTATTTCGAGTTGATCTCGTTTTCAAGATCGGGCCCGAAGGTGCCCGGCAGAACTTCGACCAACCCAGACTTTTCATCCACGCCGACGACCCCGCTCAACTCGGTGGTGTCGACAACGACGCCGCCAAAGACCGGTATCGCCGCGCCACACACGCCCGATCGGCCGCCGGCGACGGTGACTGGAACCGAATTTTTCGCGCACATGGCGACGATTTGGCTGACCTGTGCCGTCGTGGTCGGTCGACAAATCGCCCCCGCGCGTCGCGCCGTCTTGCCGGCGAGCGACCAGTGCATCGCCAACGGCCACCAGTCGCGCGAATGCTCGAGACGGTCGGCAAGTTCTGTGCTCGTGGCACAAACTTTGGCGAGCGCTGTTATGAATTGCGCGGTCAGTTCTTTGCCTGCTCCGCCGATGCGGTCTCGGATTTCTTCTTCTGTTTTGCCGAACTCGATCGGTGTCGACGGTTTGGTGCGCTTCACGTCCAACTCAACCTGCAACCGCAGCCTGATCCTCGGCGGCACAAGAGTCGTGAAACTCTCGTACCTGACGGTCGACCTCGGCGCGATTCCACCCGAGATGAGGGGCGATCAACTCGGCAACCTGCTGCGACGCGGCGACACTTGCCCGACGGTTGATGATTCGGGCCCGGGTGCGACGTGACAGCACATCGTCAAGAGTGAGCGCCATCTCGTTTTGCACGGCGAAGATCGCCTCGGCCCGCAAATATGGCAACCCGTGAATCAACGGTTCGCCGAGCGTCGGATCTTGGTCGATCAAGCCCATGATGCGATCTGTTTCGTCGCCAAACCGCGCGTGCAGGTGCAAAGCCGTGTTGTTCGGCTCTGGTGCGCGCGACGATTTGCCCGAACTCGCACCGATCAAAAGGTGGCGTTTCGTCTTGCACTTCGTCATGAAACCGAGTCGTTGCGACGCAAGATCGACCGTGTCTTCGGCCATCTTGCGGTAAGTCGTAAGTTTTCCGCCGGCGATCGAGATCACGCCCGATTCTGATGTCGCGACTTTGTGGCGACGTGACAGGTCGGCGGTTCTGGCGCTGAGTTTTTCGCCGCTGACGCTCTTTACGAGTGGACGCAAGCCCGACCAAACCGCAGTGACATCGTCGCGGGTGACTTTGGTTGTGACGGCGGCGTTTAGGGCGCGCAAAACATAGTCGATGTCGGCGCCCGAACATTGCGGGTCGTCGATCGGCCCGTTGAAGTCGGTGTCGGTCGTACCTATATATGTGTATTGAAAGGTGCCGTCGTGATTCGAGATCCACGGGATCAAAAACAGACTGCGCTTGTCGCCAGGAACGGGGATGACGATCGCGATGTCGTTTTGCACGAGTTTCCAAGGCACGGTCAGATGCACGCCCTTGGCGGGGCGAATCGAGTCGGGGTTTTTGCCCATGTCGGTGGCCATGACTTCGTCTGACCAGACACCCGTCGCGTTGACGACGACTTTCGCCCGTATCTCGAACGCGTCTGCGTCGAATGGTTTCACCCGCACCCCACGGGCCTTGTTGTCGGCGTCGTGGAGAATTTTTTCGACGCGCGTGTAGTTGACGATTTCGGCGCCGTTGTCGATCGCGGTGCGGGCAAGGGCGACACAAATTCGCGAGTCGTCGGCCATCGCGTCGAAATACAAATAGGCCGAGCCGAGGCGAGGGCGATCCATCGTCGGCAGGTGAGCGAACGCCTTGTCGGCCTTGAGGCGTCGGTGAAATCGGCCGATTCGCCAACCACCGGTGAGGTCATACATCCACAACGCGGTGCCTAGCGCGCGGGCGATTTTGCGCGACACCACGCCGTCACGCTTGAGAATCGGAATCATGAATGGCAAGACCTGCACGAGGTGCGGCGCGTTCTGACGCAGGCGTTGACGCTCGCGAAGCGCCTCGTAAACGAGACCGATCTCGCCTTGCTGCAAATATCTGACCCCGCCGTGGATCAACTTGCTGCTCTTCGAGGAGGTGCCCGAGGAGAAATCTTGGCGTTCAACCAGCGCGGTTTTCAAGCCGCGTGTCGCGGCGTCGAGCGCGACGCCAAGCCCCGTGATGCCGCCGCCAATCACGAGCAGGTCGTACTCTTCGCGGGCAAGGCGGGCGAATGCCTGATGTCTGGATTCTTGGTGTTCGGATGCAAGCACGCCAAGAGCCTAAACCAGCGCTTGTTTCGACAATCGTTTAGAAACTGTTCGCGCGCGTCAAAACTCGGCGCGAGTAACCGATTTCACATTCATTGTTAATTAGCAAGGGTTGCGAACTAGATGTGGTTTGGCTAGTTTCAGGGCGTGCATTCACCCACCGAATTGGCCGAAAAGTTTCGCGAAAAGCAGCTGAAGCTAACCCCCCAGCGGCAGCTGCTTTTCGGTCTGTTGCACCAAAACGACTCGCACCCGTCGGCCGAAAGCCTGTTCGAGGTGGCGAGCAAGCAAATGCCCGGCATCTCCTTGCGCACCGTTTACCAAACCTTGGGCGAACTCGCAGAAATGGGCGAGTTGCAGCTGGTAGACGTGGGCACCGGAGCGAAACGATTTGACCCGAACATGACCGACCACCATCACTTTGTCTGCGAGTCGTGTGGCGCCGTTCGCGACGTCGAGATCGCCGCCAAACCCAAGATGCGCGGTGGCTCGGGCAAGTTCGTAATCTCCCAGGTGGGCGTGGTTTTTCACGGTCGTTGCGAAAACTGCGTGCCAACCGCAAAAAGATCTCCTGCACAACAGGCGAAAAAATAAACACCAAAACAGAAAGAAGAGATAAATCATGGCCAAGTTAAATGGCACAAAAACACATGAGAATCTCAAGCACGCGTTCGCCGGCGAGAGCCAAGCGAATCGTCGTTACTTGTGGTTCGCACAGAAGGCAGACGTAGAGGGTTATCCAGATGCCGCCGCGTTGTTCCGCTCGGTCGCCGAAGGCGAAACGGGCCATGCGCACGGTCACCTCGATTACCTTGCCGAAGTCGGCGACCCGGCATCGGGAGAACCGATCGGCGAGACCGCCGAAAACTTCAAGGCCTCGGTCGCAGGCGAGACATACGAGTACACCCAGATGTACCCGGGTTTTGCCAAGACAGCCCGTGAAGAAGGCTTCACCGAGATCGCCGACTGGTTCGAAACTCTTGCTCGCGCAGAGAAGAGCCACGCCGGACGCTTCACCGAAGGTCTCAAAGCCCTCGGCTGAGAGTAAATCTCGGTTTTCAATCAACAGTGTCGGTGTCGCCCTAAAATCGGCGGCACCGACACTTAAATTTCTCGCACAGGAAAATCTCTGATGACGATCACCTACGACCCGCTGAATCCGGTTTATCTCGACGAGGCCGACACGCGCGCCGAACTGACGCGTGTCTACGACCTGTGCCACGGCTGCAGGCTTTGCTTCAAGTTCTGCCCGAGTTTTCCCACGCTTTTCGATTACATCGACAAACACGACGACCAAGACGCCGGCAAAATGACACCTGCCGAACAAGATCATGTCGCAGACGAGTGCTTCCAATGCAAGTTGTGTTACATCAACTGTCCCTATACGCCGGGCCAGCACGAATGGGCGCTCGACTTTCCGAGGTTGATGTTGCGCGTTGACGCGATGCGAAGGGCGAACGGCCAGATGTCGTTGCGCAACAAACTTACGACCACCATGTTGGGCAAGACCGACGCCCTCGGCATGGCGGCCACGTCCTCGGGCCCGATCGCCAACAAAGTCATGGGTGCAAAGCCTGGTTCGATCATCAGGAAAGTCGTCGAAAAAACCGCGGGCGTCTCGAGCGTGCGGTTGTTGCCGCCGTTCGCCCGCCAAAGGTTCTCGACCTGGTTCGCCAAACGAACGAAGGCGACGATCTCAAAACTGCAGGGCAAAGTCACTGTGTTTCCGACTTGTCTGGTCGAATACCAAGAGCCCAAGATCGGTCATGCGTTGGTCAATGTCTACGAGCGCAACGGCATCGCCTGCGACCTCAGCGATGCCGGCTGTTGCGGCGCGCCGTACCTGCACAGCGGAGACATGGCGACGTTCACGAAAGTCGCGGTCAAAAATGTGGCGACGCTCGCCGCCGAAGTTCGCAAAGGTACCGACATCGTGGTTCCGCAGCCGACATGCGGTTATGTGCTTAAAAAAGATTACCTCGACTACGTCGGCGGACCGGACGCGCAACTCGTGGCCGAGCACACGTTTGACGCGGCCGAATATTTGATGAAGGTGCACAAGACCGAAGGCTCGACGCTCGACACGAATTTCGTCGGCGAGGTGCCCGAGTCGGTTACATATCACACGCCGTGTCACTTGCGCGCGCAGAACATCGGCCTGAAAAGTCGCGACCTGATGAAACTGACGGGCACCAAGATCAAATTGGTGCAGCAGTGCTCGGGTATCGACGGCATGTGGGGGTTGCGTGCCGAGAATGCAGAACTGTCGCTGCCCATCGCCAAAAAACTTGGCGAAATGGTGCGTGACGCCGGTTCGCAAGTCGTAGCGGGCGACTGCCATTTGGCCAACACCGCGATCACAGAACAAACCGGCGAGACGCCGCTTCATCCTCTCGAGGTGGTGGCGCGAGCCTACGGAATCAAACCAGAAGGAAGATAAACCATGAAAACCCCCACAAAGTCAAACCGCAAACTCGACTTGTCCGACATTCTCGAGCATCGCGCGTATGAGCGAATTCGCGAGACGCGCCGCGCCGAGGTGATCGAGATAAAGCGTCGCCGACGTATCTCTCTCGGCACGATCGTCACCGTGATGTTCGAAAATCGCGAGACGATGCAGTCGCAGATTCAAGAAATGTTGCGAGTCGAGCGCGTCGTCAGCGACGAAGGCGTGCTCGAAGAGTTGAAGGCCTACAACCCGATGATCCCCGAGGCGGGCCAACTCTGCGCGACCATGTTCATCGAGTTGGTGACCGACGACCAGATGCGCGAGTGGCTGCCCAAGCTGGTCGGCATCGAGAAGGCGATCGCGATAAAACTGGCCAACGGCGAGATGGTCAAGGCGATCGTCGAAGAGGCGCACGCCGAGCAACTGACGCGCGAGACCGTGACGGCGGCGGTGCACTACATCCGTTTCGAATTCAGCCCCGAGCAAGTCGCCGAATTCGCCAAGGGTCGTGTGCAGGTCGTGTCGACCTTGCCGAATTATTTGGAGGTCGTCGAACTCGCCGACTTCACCGTCGCCGAACTGCTCAAAGACTTGCGCGACTGAGGTGAGAATCGACCCCTGCCGATTGGCACGGGGTCGACGATAAGTCGTAGTCTCTCGGGCGACGAGAACAAGGGGGTTCGCGTGCCTGAGTACGACTTGACTTGGCGCCAAAGCGGTGCATGTCAGGGTCTTGATCCCCAGATTTTTTACCCCGACAACGAGGACAATTGCGATCAGGCAAAACAAGTCTGTGGCGAGTGCAAAGTGCGCATAGCGTGTCTTACCTATGCGTTGGACAGCCGTGAAAAGCAGGGGGTTTGGGGTGGCACCTCGGCGCGCGAGCGTCGTCGAATTTTGCGCACCCGACGCACCGCCTGACAAGGTCCGGCGATGAGCGAAATCGCGGTTGCAGGCTCATGGTCGGCCGTGATTTCGCAGTTGCTGGCCAAAAAAGACCTGAGCGCCAGCCACGCCGGTGCGGCGATGCGCTCGGTGCTCTCGGGCGAGGCCACGCCGTCGCAGATAACGGCCTTCATCGTCGCCCTGCGGGCCAAGGGTGAAACCGAGATCGAGCTCGAGGGCATGTTGGCCGAAGTGCGTCGCGCCGCCGAACGGGTTTTTTTGCCCGAGCAGATCGCCGAGCAGGCGCTCGACATCGTCGGCACTGGTGGCGACCACAGTCACTCGGTGAATGTCTCGACGATGGCGGGTCTTGTCGTCGCGGGGGCGAAGATACCGGTCTGCAAACACGGCAGCAGGGCGTCGTCGTCGAAGAGCGGTGCGGCCGATGTGCTTGAAGCGCTCGGCGTGGCGATCGAAATCGACGGCGTGGGCGTGGCCAAGTGCGTCGAAGAAACCGGCTTTGGTTTTTGTTTTGCGCAGAGGTTTCATCCGGCGTTTCGCTTCACCGGCCCGTCGCGGCGCGAAATCGGCGTGCCCACCGTGTTCAACTTGCTCGGACCGATGGCCAACCCGGCATCTATTTCGTTCATGGTCGTGGGCGTTGGCGACCCGCAGGCGGCGCCCGTGATGGCCAAGGCGCTGACGACCCGCGGCATCAAGCGCGCGTGGGTGGTGCACGGTCACGGTTCGATGGACGAACTCTCGCTGAGCGGCAAATGTCCTGTTGTCGAGGTGAACGGAAACAAGAGTCGCAGTTTCGAGATCGATGCAACCGAAATCGGGTTGGGTCGTGCCGATGTCGCGTCGGTGCGCGGGGGTTTGCCGAGCGAGAACGCGAAAATTTTTCGGGAGCTTCTCGACGGTGCAAAGGGCCCGGTGCGTGACATTGTCGTGATGAACGCCGCGGCGGGCATCGTCGTGGCGGGCAAAGCCGACGACTTGCGCGCGGGTGTCGAGATCGCCGCCGAATCGATCGACTCGGGAGCGGCCAGCGACGTGCTCGACAACTTGATTCGTGTGAGCAACGACGCCGCAAAACAGATGGCGCACTAAAAATGAATTCGCCGTCGAAATCAATGGCCGTGCGCGTGCCGGCGAGCTCGGCGAATCTCGGCCCGGGTTTCGACGTCTTGGGCATGGCCGTGTCGTTGCACATCGAGGCGGGTTTCGGCAACGCTCCCGCGGAGTCGAACGAGGCCGACGAAAAACATCCGTTGACGATCGCCTATCGGCACGCCGGCGGAAAAAGAGAACTGTGGGTGCGCTCGCAAATTCCGATGGGCAAAGGTCTGGGTTTCAGCGGGGCGGCTCGTGTCGCTGGTTGTGCTTTGGCGCATGCCGAAAAACACGGCACCGACCAGCGAATTTTCGACGCGGCCAAGCCAGAGATTTTGCGTCAAGCGGCCGAACTCGAGGGCCACCCCGACAACGCCGGCGCCTCGCTTTATGGCGGCGTCGTGGCCAGCGTCGACAACATCGCCGTGCGCGTGCCGACGCCGCTCGACCCCGCGGTGATCGTGTGGGTGCCCGAGCAACAAACTTCGACCAAAGAATCGCGCACGAAACTGCCCGTATCGGTGAGTTTTGCCGACGCAATTTTCAACGTCGGAAACACGGCTCTGCTTGTCGCGGCGTTCGCCGCGGGCGATGTTTCGGCGATGGCGTTGGCCACGCGGGACCGATTGCATCAAGACTTGCGCTTTGCCAAAGTGCCCGAGTCGCAAAACGCCTTGCGAGCGGCGATCAGCGCGGGAGCATGGTGCGGTTGGCTGTCGGGTTCGGGCCCGACGGTGGCGGTGTTGAGCAGCCAAGAGATGGCCCAGAAGATCGATGACTCGTTGCCGAAAAACGGCACAAAGATCGTGTTGCGCATCGCCCAACTCGGGGCTGAACTTTTCGCGATTTAACCCTGCAACATGCCTCGGGCAGTGTTGTTGACAACCCACAACAACCGCAACTTTCGCCCCAAAGGAGCCAACCAGTGTCGAGTTCGCACGCCAACCAGAACAACTCTGAACAACCTGTCGATCAGGTTTTGGTCGTCAGTTGCGACTCATGCGTGATGCGCGCCACCGCCGCCTGCGACGACTGCGTCGTCTCGTTTTTCTGCGACGACTCAGGGGCTCAAGCCGTTGTTTTAGACCTCGAAGAACAGCGAACCTTGCGAATGCTGGCAAATGCCGGTTTGGTGCCTACGCTTCGGCATCGTGAAGTCAGCTGAAGTTTCTTCGCCCGACAAAGAGCAATACACGCGATCGCTCGTCGACCTGGCCAGTCGAGCAGGTTTGCATCGGGTCGGCGTGGCGCGAGCCGAAGTTTTGCACCGTGCCCGACACGCCCTAGACGAGCGCAAGTCGCACGGGCTGCACAACGAGATGCAGTTCACCTTTCGCAACCCGTCGCGCAGCACCGACCCGCACAAAACGATGCCA
>VGAB01000040.1 GCA_016870935.1 Actinomycetota bacterium
ACCACTTCGATTGGCTCGATCCACAGGAACTTCGGCACGCGTTGTCGCAAGTGTTCGAGACCGGCATTGGTGTGCAACTCGGTTCGCACATAACCGGGGCAAACCACGCAGACTCGAACGCCCGAACCAGCCAATTCGAGGTTCAAACTTCTGCCATACGACATCACATATGTCTTGGCCGCGGCGTAGACGGCAGACTTCGGCATCGGCGTGAACGCGGCGATGCTCGAGACGATCACGACGTTGCCTCGCTTGTTCGCCAGCATCCGCGGCACGACCGCCTCGCAAACCTGCACTACTCCCGTCGCCAACAAAGTATTGAGCCGTGTGATTTCGTCGCCACTGCTCGCGCCCACCCTGGCCGCATGGGTGACTCCGGCGTTGAGCACGAGATGATCGATGTCGTGAGCGATCGAGATCACCTTTGCAACCCCGACATTGTCGGCCAGATCGGCTTCGATCGCGGTTGTCTGCGCGCCGAATTGCCGCACCTCGTCGGCCAATGTCGCAAGAAGATCGCCTCGTCGCGCGACCGCAACGATGTCGTAGCCGTGTTTGGCGAGATGAATCGCGTAGCAACGACCGATACCCGACGATGCACCGGTGATCAGCGCTCGTTTCTTTGTCGGCACACTTTGAGCCTTGCATGAAAACCGCCTACGGTAAAGCCATGGCTATTTCACAAGACGGCAAAAAATTGTCTCCCGTTTATCAACTCTCTGACGACTACATCGAGCAGTTGGCGGCCAATGATCCGGGGCTCGCCACTGCGCTCGGCATCGCCGGCCACGATCACGAGATGACCGATTTCAGCCCGAAGGGTCATGCCGAGCGCGACTCGATAAACCGCGCCGCGATGAAAACCCTCGACACACTCGACACGAGCAACGACAGAGATCGTCTCGCCGCCGGTGTATTGCGCAACTCGCTCGAAATGTCCTGCCTCGAATACGACGCCGGTGAACACCTGCGCTCGATTCGGGTGATCGCCGGCGATGTCGACTCGGCACGAAGCATCTTTGACCTGATGCCAACCGCCACTGTGGAAAACTGGCGAACGATCGCCGAACGAATGCAGGCTGTACCCGCGGCGTTTGCCGGCATGCGCGAAAGTTGGGGGCTCGGTGTCAAACGGGGCATCGTCGCCCCGCGTCGACAAGCGCTCGCGGTGGCCGAGCAACTCGAGACTTGGGCCGGCAAACCCGCCGCCCCCGGTTTTTTCACACAGTTTGTCGAGACCGCCAAATCAGTAGACGGCGCACCTCTCGAAAAGCTTCGCCAGGCGGCGATCGACGCCTCGCAGGCGATGAGCGAAACGGCGCAGTACTTGCGCCAGCAATACGCAAACTCCGCCGACCCACGAAACGGCGTGGGCGAAGAACGGCATGCGCTGGCCCGCCGCAGATTCATGGGCATGAACATCGACGCGCGCGAGGCCTACCAGTGGGGCTTTGCCGAAGTGATGCGTCTCGATGAAGAACTCGCAAAGACCGCCAAAGAAATTCAACCGAATGCGACGCTCGACGAGGTTCGTCATTTTCTCGACACTGACCCGCAGCACAGCATCAGTGGCGAAGAAAACCTGCGCGAGTGGTTACAGAGCCTGATGGACGACGCCATGGCGTTTTTGATCCGCGAAAAACATTTTGACATCCCGAAACAAATTCACCGGGTTGAGGCGATGATCTCGCCGCCGGGCGGCGCGGCGGCGATGTACTACACCTCACCGAGCGAGGATCTCTCGCGACCCGGAAGGACCTGGTATCCCGCAAACGGGCGCACGAAGTTTCCGCTATGGAGCGAACCGACCACCGCATATCACGAAGGAGTGCCTGGGCACCACCTGCAGGTCGGCATGGCGACGGTCAACTCTGAAAAACTTTCGCGCTTTCAACGCAACGAGTTCGTCAGCGGGCACGGCGAAGGTTGGGCGCTCTATGCAGAACGGCTGATGGACGAACTGGGCTTCTTGGGCAAACCCGAATATCGACTCGGCTACCTGTATGCGCAGGCGTTTCGCGCGGCGCGAATCGTCGTCGATATCGGCATGCACTGTGAATTGGCGATCCCGAAAGAATCAAAGTGGCACGCTGGCGAATCTTGGACACCCGAACTTGCCCTCGAGTTTCTTTCTGCCCGCTCTTCGAGCGACGACGAGTTCAACCGCTCGGAGATCAATCGCTATCTGGGGTGGCCGGCCCAGGCGATTTCATACAAACTCGGGGAACGAGTCTGGTTGTCGTTGCGCGACGACGCCAAGCGCAAGCACGGGGCGAGTTTCGACCTACGGGCATGGCATGCATATGCGCTCGACCTCGGCAATCTGGGTCTCGACTTGTTGAAAACTGAACTCGCCCGGTTCTAGTTTTTCGACCGTCAGGGCACCACCACGACTTTTGTTCCGGGCTTGGCGAAATTGAAGATGAATTTCGCGTCGTCGGGGCTCATTCGCAAACATCCACTGCCCTGAAAAGTGCCGAGTTGCTCCTCGGTTTGCAGCGGCTTGTTGTTTTTGGTGGGGATGGCGTGAAATCCGATGTTGCCGCCCTCGGGCCCGAGGGCGAACCGCGTCATGTTGTTGAACCACACGCCGTCAAAATCGAGGCTGTACGAACGAAGTGATTGGCTTTTTACTCGATACTCGCCGGGTGTCGGCACGCCGCGGCGACCCGACACGGGCATTGCCTGCACCACATTCTCTTGCGCGTCGACGACCCAAACCCACTGCAGACTGTTTTTATAGACGACTCGACGGCCAATGCCCGACTTTTTCGGCAACATCGGCGGACTCAACCGACTGAACGGCGGAAATCTCAGGGCGCGACTCGGGTATTGCGCCGCGGTCTCTGCCGCAGTCGGCACGGGAACGATCGTCGAGGTCGTCGAGGTCGACGTGTTCGCATCGGCGACGGTCGTCGAAGTGGTGGATGAATCGCTCGAGGCCGAGACAGCCTCGACACCCGCAGAATGAATCGACATCAAACCCGAGACGAGGCCGAACACGATTAATGTTCTAAAAAATCTGCTCATTCAGTTTTTGAGGAATTTTCGGGTCTTTTTCGTCTTGGCGACCGCGGCACCAACCAGCGGATCTTCGACGATTTCGAACCTGTGACCCCAGTTGCCGACAATGCCCTGGATCATCGCCGCAAAAGGCAACGCCAGCACGGCGCCGATCGGGCCAAGCACCGCGCCACCGGCGATCGCCGCACCGAATGCAACGGCCGCATGAAGCTCGAGCGTGCGCGCCGTGATCTTCGGGGCCAACAGGAAATTCTCGAGTTGTTGATAGACGGCGATGAACACGATCACGACCAATGCCTTCAACGGCGAGTCCAAAAATGCGAGCAAAACAGGCAGCAGGCCAGCGAGATAAGTGCCGATGACCGGCAGGAACTGCGAGATCAGGCCGACCCACACGGCCAAAGCCACCGGTGCGGGTGTGCCGATGCTCTGAAAGACGATCCAATGAAAGAACGCCGAGACGACGGCAAGCAACGCGCGTGAATAAATGTATCCGCCGGTCTTTTCGATCGCCAGATTCCAGACTGCGAGCACGACCTTTTGGCGCTCGGCGTTGAGCCGACCACAAATTGCGCGCCTCAAGCGGGGCCCGTCAGAGATCAGGTAAAAAGCGAACAGCGTGATCGACAGAACCTGGAGCAGGCCGCTCAAAGCACCGAGCGAAACATCGACCACCCGATCTTGTTGGCTGTCGAAAAAGTTCTGCACCGATCCGTCGGGGTCGCCGATCGTGTCGATCCATTGTTGGGCGTCGATGTTCGTGCCGAATGTGTCGTTCAGAAAACTGACCGTGTCTCCGACATATTGATCGCGATTGTCCAGCAGGTCGCGGGCCTGTGTCGCCACCAGGCTGCCGATCGCCGCGCCGAACGAAATGATCGCCAGAAAAACCGCCAACAACATCGATGCCGTCGCCGCGCCCCTCGACCAGCCGCGCGCCGCCAGTCGATTGACCGCGGGTTCGATCGCCAGGGCGAAAAACAATGAAATCAGCAATAAAACCAGGAAGTTCGAAAGCTGGTGGAACATCTCGCGAGCGACCAAAGCCGCCAAAAACCCCGCCCAAAACAACACGATCGCCCGCGGCACCCATTTGGGCATTTTGTCCTGGGAACTCAAGTCACCTGAATCGACATGACTCATGTCATCTATCGTACTTCTCTGTTGTGTAGACAAATGTCCACCGCAAATGCCACGATATAACGACTGTTATGAAACCTCCCGACAATAAAGTTGCGATCGCACGCGTGCGTGAAAAAATTGCGACCAACTTGCGCGCGCGCGTTGTCGGACCAAACGCGAACCAACGAACCTACGAGATCATGGATGCACCCGGCGAGAGATGGTTCGCCGAGGATCGCCCGATTCGCCTGGTGCACGGCGACGCGTCGATGTTCATCGGCGGCTTGAGGGCGTTGTTGTTGCAGTCGCTGCACCCGCTGGCGATGGCGGGCGTCGCGAACTATTCGGATTACCGCAAAGATCCCTGGGGTCGATTGCAGCGAACCGCAGACTTTTTGGCGGCGACGAGTTTCGGTCCGGCGGACGAGGCGCAAAAAATAGTCGATCGGGTCAAGGCGGTGCATCTCAAGGTCAACGGCGTGGCCAGCGACGGAAGAAAGTATTCGGCGACCGATCCGCATCTTTTGAAGTGGGTGCATGTCGCCGAGATCGACTCGTTTTTATGGACCTACCAGAAGTTCAGCAAGGCTCCGCTAGACCAGGCGGGCCGCGACGGCTACGTCAAAGACGCGGCATTCGTCGCCCGGCAAGTTGGGGTCGTCGATCCGCCAGAAACCGAAGCCGAGATGAGGGCGGTCATCCAGAGTTATCGGCCCGAACTAAAAAGCACGCGTGAATCCCGCGACGCGACGAAATATCTTCTGTTCAAGCCCCCCTTGCCCGGCGCGGCGAAGATCGCCTATTGGTTGCTGGTGCTGGCGACGATTGCGACGCTGCCGATTTGGACGCGCATCCCGTTGCGAGTGCCGTATCTGCCGATTGTCGAGCGCGTGATCCTTCGCCCGCTCGGCTACATGATGACCGCGGCGATCAGATGGGTGACCAGCACCCCGGTCGAAAAGTTAAGTGACTCTTGAGGTCGACTCGACGACTTCCAGATATTTTTTCGACGCGACGAGATCGCGAATTCTTTCGAAGCCGTCGAACACCTCGACATAACTCGTGGCCAACGGGGAGATCGCGAGCCTGATGCAGTCTGGTTGGCGATAGTCGCCGATCACATCGGCGAACGCGCGCATCGCCTCGGAGATCTTCTGCGCGTGCGGATGGCGAATTGAGATATGTCCGCCGCGACGCGACTTGTCGCGCGGCGTGACGACTGAAAACCCGAGCGGGGCGAGCCAGGCATCGTGCAGCTCGATCATCAAATCGGTGCCGATCGCGGCCTTCTCGGCGATCGCGCCCAGACTCGCGCGCTCGATCATCGACAGGGCCGTCTCGACGCATCGCATACCGATGATGCTCGGGCTGGCGATTTGGAATCCGCGCATGCCGTCGGCGCGCTCGAAGCCCTGACCCATTTGAAACTGGTCGCGTTGGGCGAACCAGCCTTGAATCGGAACCCGAAGTTCGGACTGCAACTCTTTGCCGACGAAGAGCCAAGCGGGCGAGCCGGGCCCCGAGTTGCAATATTTGTAGGTGCAACCCACGGCCAGATCGATCTTGTCGCGATCGAACTGCATCGGCACCACGCCCACCGCGTGGCTCGCATCCCACACGAACAGCGCGCCGGCATCTCGCGCGATCTGGGTCAATTTAGCCAGGTCGTGCAGAACACCCGATCGATACTGAATCACCGAGAGCGTCACGAGCGCGACATCTTCGTTCAAAACTCGTGCCAGCGCCTCGGGTGATACGAACTCTTCGCCCGAGTCGTCGTCGATCAACACGAGTTTCAGCCCGCGTTGTTCGCAGATTCCCTCGAGAATGTACCTGTCGGTCGGAAAGTTGGCCGTATCGCTGATCACCGTCTTGCGGCCGGGTCGGGCGTCGATTGCGGCGCAGCACAACTCATAAAAATTGACGCTCGTGGTGTCGACACAAAGCGTCTGACCGGCCCCGGCGCCGAGCGTCGCACGCCCGAGCAGGTCGCCCACTGTTTGCGCCTCGTCGATCCAGTCCGACCAGCCGGTGACGAGTTTGGTCCCCCATTCGCCGCTCAAGAACTCGCTCACGACGGCCAGGGTCGCCTTCGGCATTCGACCGAGCGAGTTGCCGTCCAAATAACTCAAACGATCGTCGGCGATGAAAAACTCGTCGCGAAACTTCGCCAACGGGTCTTTGGCGTCGAGTTGTTCGGCAAAAGTTCGCGAAGTTTTGTCGGTTGGCATACGCTCACCGTATATGACTTCGGACGAAAAAACGAAAAAGTTCGGATCAGCCGTCACTTACTCGTCATATCTGCAGGTCGATCAATTGCTGAAACTGCAGGCGCCCCGCTCGCTTGGCCCCGAGCACGACGAGATGTTGTTCATAATCGTGCACCAAACCTACGAACTCTGGTTCAAGTGCGTGCTCCATGAATTGCAGCGCGCCCAGAGTTTGCTCGAGCGCGGCGACACGCACGAATCGTTGCCCGCGTTGGGGCGCGTACGAACCATCCTCAAAGTTCTGGTGAGCCAGGTCGACATTCTCGAGACGATGACGCCGCTGCAGTTCAATTCTTTTCGAGACCGGCTCGAAAAAGCGAGCGGCTTCCAGTCGGTTCAATTTCGAGAACTCGAGGCGGTGCTGGGTCGCCGCGACGAATCAATGATCGACCATCTCGAGCCCGGCGGCGACTCGTATCGACGGGTGCACGAGGCGATGAATCGCGCGGCGCTTTTCGACTCTGTCATCAAATATTTGATTCGGCGCAACCACAAGATCCCGACCGAGATCGAGCGTCGAAACTTCGCCGAACAATATTCGCCCAACGAAGAAGTGCAAAGAGTGTTGATCGATGTCTACCGAAACGATCCCGAAGCGGCGATGTTGCTGGAAAAACTCGTGGACATCGACGAGGGCCTGCAAGAGTGGCGATATCGGCACGTAAAAATGGTCGAAAGAACGATCGGCATGAAGCACGGCACGGGCGGTTCTAGCGGTGCGGCGTATCTGGCGGCGACATTGTTCAAGCCCGTGTTTCCAGATTTGTGGGCGGTGCGCTCGCAGTTCTGACGCTTGTTCGGAACTGGGAGCAAATCACTAGCGTGGTGCGGTGATGGGTACCGTGCGTCGCCATGCGTTCGTCGACTGCGACGCCGACACCGTGTGGAAGTTCGTCGGCGCGCCAGAACGGCTGGCCGAATGGTTCCCCGTGACGAACTGCAAGGTCGAGGGCGACAAGAGATTCATAACCCTTGCCGCCGGAATCGTGTTCGAGGAAGACATCATCACCCTCGACCATGATCTGCGCCGCTTTCAATACAAGATCGTCAACAATTCGTTGATCAAGTTTCACCTGGCGACCGTCGACGTGATCGCCGATGGTCCGACCCGATGCATCGTCGTATATTCGACCGACATGGACCCCGAGGTGCTGGCCCTTCCGATAGCGGGCGCGGCCAGTGTCGGGCTGAAAAAAGTGAAGGAAATGTTCGACCGAAAGACCAAAAGCTGATGGGCCGCAAGATTCTTTTCATCACCACCGACCAACAGCGATATGACGCACTGGGTTGCAACGGCGGCACGGTCGCGCGCACGCCGAACATCGACGCGCTCAGCAAAAACGGCGTCACATACGATCGGGCGCACCCGCAGAACGTGGTCTGCATGCCGTCGCGCAGCACGATGATCACCGGCCAACATGTCAGCACGCACGGCGTATGGATGAACGGCGTGCCGTTGCCCGAGGATGCGCCGAGCATCGCCAGCGATCTGCGTCGGGCGGGCTACGCGACCGCACTGATCGGCAAGGCGCATTTTGAGCCGTTGTTGGATCCGTTTTTGAGATTCACCGAAAATCGAATCGGCAACCAACGCAAAACCGTCGACGACCCGAATCACCCCCATCGCGGGTTCGACCACATGGAGTTGTCGACGCACGGCGCGGTCGGGCAACTCCATTATTCGCAATGGGTGCGCGACAATCACCCCGAAGTCGCGGGTGGCTACTACAGCGTTCTTGATCAGGAACTGCAGGTCAACGCCCAAGGCGGCGGCGACACGAACGCACCCCAATTGAAACTGAACCCGATTCCGACCGAGTGGTACCACACGCAGTGGGTCGCCGACAGAACGATCAAATGGCTCGAGTCGCTTCCCGCCGACAAAGACTGGTTTTGCTGGATGAGTTTTCCCGATCCGCACCACCCGTGGGATCCGCCGGCCTCCGAGTTGCACAGGGTGCCGTGGCGCGATCTCGAACTGCCCGCGGGCTACGTCGAAGACGTGCACCAGCGCGAAAAAATTCTCGACGACAAACTGCGTCACTGGCGCGGTTGGTACGACGGAACGTTCATCTCCAACTACGAGGCGCCCGCGCGCTGGGTGCCCGCCACGCTGACCGCCGACCAGGTGCGCGAGATCAACGCCTTCACGCATGTCGAAAACGAGTTGATCGATGAGGCGATCGGCGACGTCTTGCGTGCGATCACCGCACGCGGCTGGGATGCAGACCTGGACGTCGTTTACACGACTGATCACGGCGAATTTCAAGGAGACTTCGGGCTTCTGTTCAAGGGTCCCTACCATGTCGACTCGTTGATGCGGCTGCCGCTGATTTGGCGACCGGCCCCGAGCGCGCGAACCAAGCCGGCCCGTGTCGCCGCACCCGTCGGACATGTTTCGTTGGCCTCGACTTTCGCCCACATCGCCGGAATCGATCAACCCGCCTACGCACAAGCGCCGAGACTTCCGATCGACGAGGCGGACGCGACACAACTAGGACACGAGCGCGTGCTCACCGAGTGGGACAGCGTGCTGTTCGGCAAAATTGTCCATCTGCGCACGATTTGTCGCGACAACTGGGTGTGCACCGCCGCGCTCAACGGAACGATGAACAACTTCGGCGAGGGCGAACTTTACGACTTGACCCATGATCCGCTGCAACATGTCAACCGATTCGACGACGAGTCGGTGCGGGCCCTGCGCGATGACTTGCTCAACGACCTCTGGGACAATCTGCCCGACCAGGTTTTGCCGTTGCGGAACATGGACGCGCCGGTCTGATGGTTTCATCCCCGACAAAAATCGGTTTTGTCGGCTTGGGCAACATGGGTTTGCCGATGTGCAAGCGCCTCGTGGCCGCCAAATATCTCGTGAAGGCGTTCGACCTCAAGCCTGAGAACATTCGCCAAGCCGAAGAATTCGGCGCCGTCGCGGCACGATCGGCCGTCGATTGCGCGTCGGATGTCGATGTTTTTCTCACATCTCTGCCGCGCCCCGAGCATGTTCGTGCGGTGATGATCGATTCGGGGGCGCTGGCCAAACTGGGTGCAAACTCGATCTGGGTCGACTTGACGACCAACCAAAAAGAATTGCTCGTCGAGTTGGCGAACGGCGCCCCGCCGGGCGTCAAAGTGCTCGATTCGCCCGTGACCGGTGCCGTAGACGGGGCACGCAATGGCAGGCTCACGCTGTTCGTCGGCGGCGAGGCCGAGACTGTCGCCAAGGTGCGACCGATGCTCGAGAACCTTGGCAAGGTGATCCACTGCGGGGCGCTCGGCACGGGCAATGTGGTGAAACTCGTGACCAACCAACTCTGGTTCGTCGCCGCCGCCGCGATCGGCGAAGGATTCGCGACCGGTATTTCGAACGGCGTCGAACTCGGCACGCTTTGGCAGGCGATCAAAGAGAGCGTCGGCGACAGTTTCGTCGCGCGCCACGACGCACCGTCGATTTTTGCCGGCCACTACGACCCGTCGTTTTCGTTGGATCTGTGCCTCAAAGATCTCGGCTTGATCGCCGAACTTGGTCGCCGAGTCGACGCCGATTTGCCGATGACCCGCGCCGCAATCGAGGCGTTCACGATGGCGAGGGATCGATACGGAAAAGACGCCGCCGAATTGCACGTGGTCAAGCGCATCGAGGACGACGCGAAAATCTCGATGCGACTCGACGGCGACTGGACGCCGCCATGGCAGGCTTAGGCTGGGCCGAACAATGACGAGCAGATACAAAATCGAGGATCTGGTCGACTTCGCGAAATATCCGCTGGACGACCCGCAAAGCCCGAATTACAAAGCGGCGGTTGCGGCTGCGCGTGCGCAACTCGGCATCGACGGTTGCGCCGTGATCAAAAAATTGCTCCGACCTGAGGCCGTGAGAACGATCAGCGAAGAGATCGTCCAGAGAAAGTCATCCACCCACTTTTCGACTTCGAGCATGAACCCTTACTTCCACTCGACGAAAAACCCCGAGTTCCCCGATCACCATCCCGTCAACACCTTCATCGAACGATCCAGCGGTTTCATCCCCGGCGACTCTTGGGACTCTTCACTGGCCATCGATGCGCTGTTTCGCAGCGAGCACCTGACCGGCTTCATTCGCGACGCCCTCGAAACCAACGCCGTGCATTGCTACGCCGACCCGCTCGCCGGTCTGACCGCCAACATCCTGGACCCCGGTCAGCAATTCGCCTGGCATTTCGACACGAACGAATTCGCCGTGACGGCGATGATCGACGAGGCCGACCAAGGCGGGTTGTTCCAATATGTGCCGATGATCCGCAACCCCGACGACGAATGCTTCGACCGAATTCAAAAAGTTCTGGACGGCGACATGAGCGAAGTAAAGACACTCGAACTGCGCGCCGGTGACCTGCAGATTTTTCGTGGTCGACATTCTTTGCATCGCGTGACCAGGGTTCCAAAAACTTCGCGACCGCGACACGCGGCGATTTTCGCCTACACCGCCGAACCCGGCGTGATCGGTCGGGTCGAACGAACCAGGCAGTTGTTCGGTCGGGTGTTGCCGGCCCACGAGGAAGCCGAACGCCGACGAGTGCGCAGCGATCAGTTGATCGACTAGACCGCGGGCACCTGCTGGGTGATGCAATGGATGCCGCCGCCGCCATGGGCCAGAATCTGGCCGATTTGCAGACCGATGATGTCGCGGCCTCGGATTAACTCGCCGAGCAGGGCCAACATTTCCTCGTCGGCTTTGTGGCCGCACACGGGCACGATCACGGCGTCGTTGCAGATATAAAAATTCAAGTAAGGCACCGCCGCACGAATCGAGTCGGTCTCGACGAACGGCAAAACGGGTATCTCGTGCACGACCAGCCCCGCGTTTTTCGCCACGGAAATATTCGTCGCGCAACGCCGGTGATCTTCTTCGCTCGAGTCGTCGCACCCCTGCATGATCACCTCGTTTGGTCCGATGAAGGCGGCGACATTGTCGACATGGCCGTCCGTGTCGTCGTCGAGGGCCAGACCGTGAGGCAACCAGACGACCCGTTTCTGACCCAGTTCTCGACACAGGGTCGACGCAATCTGATCACGCGACAGTTTCGGGTTTCGGTTCGGATGCAACAGGCATTGCTCGGTCGTGATCAATGTGCCCTGACCATCGACGTTTATCGAGCCACCTTCGAGCACCATCTCGACCGATCGGGTTTTGTGGCCGGCAAGCGTCGCCCACCGCGTCGCGATCGTTGCGTCTTTGTCGAACGGCACGAATTTTTCGCCCCAGCCGTTGAACTTCCAGCAGGTGGCGATCAATTCTTGTTTCTCGACAACATAGTTGGGCCCGCTATCGCGAAACCAGGCATCGTCGATTTCAAGAGCGACGACGTCCACCGCGGTCGAACATGCCGCCCGCGCCGCAGACTCGTCACCGGGATTGGCGATCATCGTCACCGGTTCATAACCCGAGATCGTGTTGGCCA
>VGAB01000041.1 GCA_016870935.1 Actinomycetota bacterium
CGGGCTTCACCCCTGGTTCGACCAAACAAACCGGCCTTTGGCTCTTCAAGCACCTCAAACTCGGCATCGGCGTCATCAACCCCGAGACGATCGAGGGCCAGCGCCTTTGCGTCTTCGATTGATTCTGCGGTTATCTCTACCCATTCCATGATTCGTTTTCCTTTCGATGTTTCTCGATTTTTCGCGACGGGTCAATCCGTCGGCTTTTTCTTTTTCTGTACGAACTTGCTTCGATTCTGGCCCGGTGGTTTCGGACGACGGGACACAGATGGTACAGAACTATTTTTTGGCGGCGTCACTCGCTTGCTGACGAACTTCGAGTCGACGGGTTTCTCGCTGTTTTTCTTCTCTTTCTTTTCCGGCTTCGGCAAATCTTTCATTTCGCGCGCCGCCAAACTCGCCGCCTGGGCCTGCCGACCCAGACTGTCGTCTTTTTTGTAGAACCGTTGCGTGATGTACTGCTGTTGCACGATGCGAATCACGGCCTGAGTCATGTAATAGACCACCAGGCCCGTCGGCAGCCAGATCTGAAACACGGCGAAGGCAACGGGCATGTATTGCAGCAATTTGGCCTGCCCAGCCGACATCGTCGGGCTGACCGTGCGCGAAGCGACCATGCGTTGCTGCACCCAATACAAACCCGCCAAAAGCAATATCAGCAGGGCGTAAACGAGACCCGAGACGAAATTGTCCTGCATCGCCCGAAGGGGGGTTTTCGCCAAATCCACGCCCAATGAAAGCATCTCGCTCTGCCCGACCAAGGAGCTATAGATGTCCGTGTTGGCATCGAGATATTTCGGGGTGAACAAACCGTTGTCGCCACGAATCGTCAAGCCACGAATCGCGTTGAACATGATGATAAAAACCGGCATTTGCGCCAATAGCGGCAGGCAAGAGGCGAGCGGGTTGACCTTGTGCTCCTGGTAGAGCTTCATCATCGCCTCGTTCATCTTTTGACGATCACCCTTGAATTGCTGCTGCATCCGCTTCATCTCGGGTTGCAGTTTTTGCATTTCCAGCATGCCCTTGGTGCTTTTCAAGGTCAGCGGCGTTATCAAAAGCATCACCACGACGGCCACCATCGCCAAAGCGAACGAATAGTCGGGCACCAGCCCATAGAAATAGGCGATCAGTCTCGCCGCGAGCTCAAACATGGTTGTGTCCGGCCGTCAAGTGTTGATCATGGCTCGAGCAATCATGCGCCTCGGGCACGGGGTCGTAGCCGCTTGGCCCGAACGGCCTGCAACGCAGCAGTCGCCGAACGGCCAAAATCGCGCCCCGACGCGCCCCGTGAAGCTGAATCGCCTCTTGGGCATAGACCGAACAGCTCGGAAAAAACCGGCACGGCGAAAGGCGATAGGCGAACGCCCGTTGATACCAATCAATCGCCCGCAACATCAATTTTTCCATCGAAAACCCCTTATTTTTCGGCTTTTTGCGCACACCGCTCAAGCAACGAATCGACCTCTTGACCCAATTCGACGAACGACAACTTTGTCGCACCCGAGGCGGCACCTACCAGATAAAACCCCGGCAGAATTCGCATCGATTTGGCACGAAACAACTCGCGTAGCCGTCGGCGCAAAAGGTTTCGTTGCACGGCCCCGCCGACCTGCCGACCCAAGGCATAGGCGATGGCTGGTTGGGCCAAACCACGATCGATCAACATGCTGCACCAAAGAGTTCCCGAGCGAACATATGTGCCCTCTGCCTGAAGTCGGTGAAAGATCTGTCGCGTCTGAATGCGACTGATCAAGCAGAGAGCCGGTAACGGCCCTTAGCCCGACGGGATTTGAGCACGGCCCGGCCGGCTCGAGTGCTCATGCGATTGCGGAACCCGTGTTTGCGGGACCTACGGCGATTGTTGGGTTGAAATGTGCGTTTCACGCACGACTCCTGACGTCAAAGAAATATCGCTTCTCAGGCTAGGGGAGAAACCGGGCCCGGGGCAACGCCGAAAAGGCTATTCTCAGCATTTCGCTCCCTGTGGAAAACCTGCTACTTTCGCTTCCCCGTTAAATATTTTCCGAAAGAAATCTCAGTGACGAACGAAATTGTCGAAACAACCCCAGAACACGAGTTGCTATGGAGGGCAACCTCGCAAGTTTTGCGCGGTCAAGTCTCTGAGGCCGTCTGGTTCTCGACATTCAACGACGCGGTGCCCGTCGCCGACGACAAAATGAGCCTGCGTTTGCGCGTGCCGAACACTTTTGTTCGCGATCGAATTTTGACCCGCTACATGTCGTTGGTCCGCGGCGCACTAGACGAAGTCGGCGCCTCGGGACGCGAGTTGCGTGTCGACGTTCAGACCGCGACGGCCAGCGACGTGCTCGAACGTCTGACCCCCGAGAACGCCGTTGCGCTCAATGAACCGATCGTCATCGAACGAAGCGCCGCGCAACACTCTTCGGCGTCAAGGATTGGCGACAAACCGAGTCAGTCGGCCGCCCGCAGTCGCGGCGGCAAGGGCGCGGCAATCGGTCTCAACCCGCGCTACACGTTCGACACGTTCGTCAAGGGCGCCTCGAACCAATTCTCCTTGGCCGCGGCGATGCGCGTCGCCGAAACCCCGGGTCGCTCATACAACCCATTGTTCATTTACGGATCAGCGGGCCTCGGCAAGACGCATCTGTTGCACGCGATCGGTGATTATGTGCACGAAAATTATCCCGACCTCGAGGTCAGATATGTCTCGACCGAAACTTTTTTGAACGAGTATGTCGACGGCATCCGCAACAACTCGATCGCCGCGTTCAAACGCCGCTACCGGGAGGTCGATGTTCTTTTGATCGACGACATTCAGTTCATGGAGGGCAAAGAGGGCCTGCAAGAAGAGTTCTTCCACACTTTCAATTCGTTGCACGGGGCCAACAAACAAATCGTCGTCTCGTCAGACCGGGTTCCCGACGCGATTCCGACGCTCGAAGACAGGTTGCGTGGTCGGTTCCGTTGGGGTTTGATCACCGACATCCAACCGCCCGACATGGAAACTCGCCTGGCGATTTTGCGCAACAAAACCGAGCGCGACGGCACCAGCATCGCCAGCGATGTGCTCGAGTTCATCGCCAGCAGTGTCACCTCGAACATCCGCGAACTCGAAGGCGCCTTGATTCGAACGGTGGCCTACGCCAGCCTGAACAAAGTCGTCGTCGACGTCGAGTTGGCCAAATCGCTGCTAACCGATCTGATGACCAAAAATGCCTTCAAGCCCCGCACCGACGAACAACTGCTGGCCGAGATCGCCGACTTTGTCGGCTTCAGCGTCGAAGAACTACGCGGCAAGAGCCGCCAACGACCCCTCGTCACGGCGCGACAAACAGCGATGTATGTGTTCCGAGAACTGACCGACCTCAGTTATCCGGCGATCGCCCGCTTGTTCGGGGGTCGAGATCACACGACCGTGATTCACGCGGTCGAAAAGACCCAACGGGTGATCAAAGAACGAAAACAGGTCTACGAGCAGGTCACCGAAATGATCAAAAAGTTCAAGACGTCCGAATGATGCTGTGCATAACTCTGTGGAAACCGCGGGCAATAGTTGTGGATAGGGCTGGGTTGTCCACTTTTGGTCAAATTACCTCTGTGCAAGATGTGTCGATAACCCGGTTTAAATCCACAGGCTTTCGCCATATTTCATATGGGTTTTATCGCGATCGTTCACAATCCACAGGCCTTATTACCGTTATTAGATTTATATACAGAATCTCAAAATTAATCGCCCAATTCGCACACATCGCACCACCCACATTACGAAGGCATCAACAATGAAATTTCGCGTCGAACGAGAGTTGCTAACAGAGGCCTTGGCCGCCGCTGCTCGAGTCGCGTCGAATCGCAACAACGCAATGCCGGCTCTTTCGGGTGTTCACATGGCGGTCAAAGGCGACTCACTTGTTTTGACCTGCACCGACAACGACCTCAGTGTGCGCTCGACTCTCACGGTGGGCGGCGCCCAAGATGGTGTCGCGGTCGTGAGCGCAAAACTGATCAGCGACATCGTGCGTTCGATGCCCGAAGAAAAAGTCACGATCGATGCCCAGAGCGAAGAGGTCGTGGTCTCGGCCGGAAAATCACAATTCACCGTGCCCACTTTCGCCGCCACAGATTTTCCGAACATTCTCGTCGCGGGCACCCAACCCGTCACGATCAGCGCCAAAGTTTTCGGTGAAGCCTTGGGCCAAGTGGTTAGGGCGTCGTCTAGCGACATGCAACGACTCGCGCTCACGGGCGTGCTGATGGTCGCCGAACCAGACTCGGTTTGTCTGGTCGCCACCGATTCATACCGTTTGGCCGTGCGCGAATTGCCGGGTGCGACGATGCTCGGTCATGGCGCCGAAATAGTCGTGCCTGGTCGCGCCCTCAGCGAACTCGAACGTCTGATCGGTGGCGCCGAGACAATGACCATGGCGTTGGGCGAGAACCGGGCGACTTTCGAGGTCGGCGGCGCGACGCTGACCACGACTCTGCTCAATGTCGAGTTTCCGAAATACAAACAGTTGATCTCGGCGCATTATCCGAACAAGGTGACCACCGCGCGCGAACCCTTGCTCGAAGCGGTGCGCAGATCACGAATCTTGGCCCGCGAAACCACCCCTGTTCGCCTCGAGATGTTGTCCAACTCGATTCGTTTGTCGGTCGTCACCCAAGACATTGGTCAGGTCGTCGACGAACTCGACGCCAAACTCGACGGCAGCGAAATCACCGTCGGTTTCAACTCGCAATACTTGATGGACGGCATCGACGCGGTCAAGGGCGACGAGATAACCATCGAATCCACCGATCCGGTCAAGCCCGCCGTGCTTCGGGGCGTGGGCGACAAAAACTATCTCTATCTCGTGATGCCCCAACGCCTGACGAGCTAAGTCGGGCGTTTGAACCGCATCTTGGCGACGCCTCGACCGTCGTGATTCTTCAGCATCTGCACCTGAGCGATTTTCGCAACTACACCGACGCCCAGGTTTCGTTCACCAGCGGCGTGAACGCGATCGTCGGCGCGAACGGCCAAGGCAAAACCAGCCTCGCCGAAGCGCTCGGGTTTTTGTCGACGATGAAAAGTTTTCGGGGCGTACCGACCGAGGCGATGATTCGCGAGTCGACCCACACGGCTTTTATCCGCGCGCGGGTTTTGCACGACGACGGGCGCGAGATAACCATCGACGCGCGGTTGACCAACCAGGGCCGCAACCAGGTGCTGGTCAACGGCACGAAATTGCCGAAGATTCGCGATCTGTTGGGCATGGTGCGCACGACCGTGTTTTCACCCGACGATCTTGAACTCGTCAAGAACGGCCCGCATCTGCGTCGCGATTATCTCGACGACGCGCTGGTTGCTCTCGCGAAAAAATACGACGCGCTGCGTCTCGACGTGGATCGAATCGTTCGTCAACGAAACGCCGTGCTGAAACAGTCGGGGGGTCGTTTGAACTCCGCGGTCGCGTCGATGCTCGATCTTTGGGACGAAAAGTTCGCGATTTCCGGCACCCAGTTGGGCGAGGCCCGACTCGAGTTGGTCGAGAAACTCTCGCCGTTCGTCGTGCACGCCTACGAAGAGCTGGCTCAACGCCCGAGCAACATCAAAATCTCGTATTCACCGCAGTGGCTGGCGCTCGGCTTGGCCAAATCCTTGGTTGAATCACGCAACGAAGACCTGCGCCGCTTCATCACGACGGTCGGGCCGCACCGCGATGATTTTGAGATCGCGATCAATTCGCTGCCCGCCCGAACGCATGCCTCGCAGGGCGAACAGCGCACCATGGCGCTGGCGTTGCGTCTGGCGGTTCATCGTTTCATCGGCGAACAGGTCGGCGAAATTCCGATTTTGATATTGGATGACGTGCTCTCAGAACTCGACCCGAATCGGGCGAGGTCGTTGCTGCAACATTTTCCCGTCGGGCAGGTGTTGATCACGACGGCTTCCGACCTGCCGATCGAGGCACACATCGCTAAAAAAGTCGAGATTCGTGCCGGCACGATAATCTCGGCGCCCGAACCCGACAAAAAAGGCGATGCGAGCCACCCCAAATGACCGACGAAAACCCCGACGAAAATCTCGAAAAAGACCCCGGTTCGAGGCTGTCAGACGAGTTGAATCGGCTGCTAAAAAACCTCGGCTCGCCGAACATCGACGTCGTCTCCGGCGTGTTCGGTTTGTGGGGTGAAATCGTCGGCGAACAGGTCGCCCAGCATGTGACCCCCGTCAAACTTGACCGCGGCAGACTGTTGATCGAGGTCGACGATCCCGCTTGGGCGACACACATGAAGTTTCTCGAGCGAGATGTCTGCACTCGGCTCAGTCACGCCACAGGAACCACGATTAGCGGTGTCGATATCCGCGTAAAATCAGGTCGAGGCAACACCCAGAGAGTAGAATAATTACGCGCAAAACAGCGTAATTTTCAGTTCTAAATCCAAGTCAGAGGTGCCCAAAAAATGGCCGTAACCAAGGTGAAACCCGCATCCGCCAAGGGCGGTTCGGCGTCTTACGCGGCCAAAGATATCCAGGTTCTCGAGGGCCTCGACCCGGTGCGAAAGCGCCCCGGCATGTACATCGGCTCAACCGGTTTGGGCGGCCTCCACCACCTGATTTGGGAGGTCGTCGACAACTCGGTCGACGAGGCGATGGCGGGGTTTTGCACCAAGATCATCATCACCCTCCACGAAGACGGCTCGTGTGAAGTGCAAGACAACGGGCGAGGCATTCCCGTCGACCCGTATCCGTCCGGTCCACACAAAGGCAAGAGCGCGCTCGAAGTAGTTCTCACAGTTCTGCACGCCGGCGGCAAATTCGGCGGCGACGGCTACAAAGTTTCGGGCGGTTTGCACGGCGTCGGCGTCAGCGTGGTCAACGCGTTGTCCAAAAAATTGATCGCCGAGGTAGACCGAGACGGCAACAAATATCGACAAGAGTTCGTCGACGGCGGAAAACCAAAATCCAAGATCCAAAAGATCGCGGGCGGGTCAAAAACCAACGGCACATCCATCAGTTTCTATCCCGACCCCGAAATTTTCGCCTCCGAGGGTGTCGAGTTCGTGGCACGAACGGTTCTCGAGCGGCTGCAGACCATCGCCTTTTTGAATCGCGGTCTCGAGGTCGTGTTCGAAGACAAGCGTTCGGGCAAAAAAGACAAAACCACCTACCAATACAAAGGTGGCATCGTGGATTTCGTCAAACACCTCAATGTTTCGCGCGAATCTCTGTTCACCAAGGTCGCCTACTACGAGGCCAGCGAGGCCGACCAAAACATCGAGATCGCGATGCAATGGAACACCGGTTATTACGAGGGCATCTATGGTTACGCCAACGGCATCTCGACGGTCGAGGGCGGCATGCATGTCGAAGGTTTCAAGACTGCGCTCACGTCCGTGGTCAACAAATATGCGCGATCCTCGGGTGGTCTCAAAGAAAAAGACGAAAATCTTCTCGGCGAAGACATTCGCGAAGGTTTGACGGCCATCGTCGCCGTGAAACTGCGCGAACCCCAGTTCGAGGGCCAAACCAAGGCGAAACTCGGCAACGTCTCGATGCGGTCGTTCGTGCAAAAAGAGACGAACACGAAACTCGAAGAATGGATGCTCGAGAATCCGACCGAGGCCAACCGCATCGTCAAAAAAGCAGTGGCGGCGGCCCAGGCGCGAATCGCGGCGAAAAACGCCCGCAACGCCGTGCGTCGAAAAACCGCCCTCTCAGGCGCGGGCATGCCCGACAAATTGAAAGACTGTCAAAGCGGCAATCCCGCCGAGAGCGAACTGTTCATCGTCGAGGGCGACTCGGCGGGTGGCACGGCCGTCGACGCGCGCGACCCGCGCACCCAGGCGATCCTGCCGATTCGCGGCAAAATACTCAACGTCGAACGCGCGCGGCTCGACAAAATGCTGAAGAACACCGAGGTGCAGGCTTTGATCACCGCGATCGGTGGCGGTGTCGGCAACGACGAGTTCACCGTCGACAAAGCGCGCTACAACAAGGTCATCATCTTGGCCGACGCCGATGTCGACGGCAGCCACATTCGAACGCTTCTCCTGACGTTCTTTTATCGTCAGATGCGACCGATGGTCGAAAGCGGTTTCATTTACATCGCCCAGCCACCTCTGTATTCGACCGAGATCGGCAAAGAAAAAATTTACCTCAAAGACGATTCGGCGAAAGACAAATTTCTCAAGGCCAACCCGAACCACAAAAAAGAGTTTCAACGGCTCAAGGGTCTTGGCGAAATGGACTGGCAAGAGTTGCGCAGCACCACGATGGAAGCCGCGACCCGAACCTTGTTGCAGGTCAATGTCGAAGAGGCGGCCGAGGCCGAGAACATAATGAGTGTTCTGATGGGCGACGACGTCGAGAGCCGCAAGCAGTTCATCCAAAAAAACGCCCGCGACGTTCGCAACCTCGACTTCTAACCCTCGAACAGGAATCTAAATGGCCGCAAAAAAACCCGCAAAAAAACCCGCTAAGGAAGTCGCCGCAAAGTCGGGCGCCAAGGGCTCGGCCAAGAAAACCGCATCGGCGCAATTGCCGTTGGCTTCGGGCGTGAGCGTGCAACCGGTGCAACTGCAAGACGAAATGGAGCGTTCGTTCATCGACTACGCGATGTCGGTGATCATGTCGCGCGCCTTGCCCGATGTGCGCGACGGCCTGAAGCCCGTGCATCGTCGCATCATCTGGGACATGCACCAGCAAGGTTTCAGACCCGATCGGCCGTTCGTCAAGTGCGCACGCGTCACGGGCGACACGATGGCCAGATACCATCCGCACGGCGATGGCGCGATCTACGACGCGCTGGTGCGCATGGCCCAACCGTTTTCGTTGCGACACCCGCTGATCGACTTCCACGGCAACTACGGGTCTCCCGATTTCGGCCCGGCGGCGAGCCGTTACACCGAGTCGCGATTGCATCCGTTGGCGATGCAATTGCTCTCCGACATCGACGAAGACACGGTCGATCTGATTTCGAATTACGACGGCACTTCCGAAGAGCCGTCGGTTTTGCCGTCGCGGTTTCCGAACCTGTTGGTCAACGGGTCACAGGGCATCGCCGTCGGCATGGCGACCAGCATCCCGCCGCACAATCTCGGCGAGGTCGTCGACGCGACGCTTCACCTGCTCGAGAATCCCGACGCCACGGTGGGCGACCTGATGAAGTTCGTCAAGGGCCCCGACTTTCCGACCGGCGGGTTGATCCTCGGTCGCAGCGGCATCAGCGAGGCCTATAAAACCGGTCGAGGCAGCATCAAAATGCGGGCCAAGGTCGCCATCGAAGAAGGTCAGCGCGGCCAGATGCGCATCGTCGTCACCGAACTGCCGTATCAGGCCAGTTGTTCGGCGATCGCCGCACGAATACAAGAACTCGTCGACGGCGGCGAACTCGACGGCATCGCCGACGTCAACGACAACTCTTCCGGTGGCGAAACGAACCTGATCATCACACTCAAGCGAGATGCGAACTCGAACGTCGTGATGAACAACCTGTTCAAACTCACGACGCTTCAAACCAGTTTCCCCGTCAACATGGTCGCGCTCGTCGACGGCGTACCGCGCACGGTCAACCTGCGCGACGCCCTGCAGGGCTATGTGAGCCACCAGATCGACGTCATCACGCGTCGCAGCAACCATCGCCTGAAGAAAGCCCAAGATCGCAACCATATTCTCGAAGGTCGCCTCAAGGCGCTCAACGTCATCGACGCGGTGATCAAGGTGATTCGGGGCAGCGAAGACGCGACGGCGGCGAAAACCGCGCTGATGGGCAAGCAGTTCGGTTTCTCCGAGCGGCAGGCGATCGACATTCTCGACATGCAACTCCGCCAGTTGACGAGGTTGTCGCGCATCGATCTCGAGACCGAACAAAAAGACGTGCAGGCCCAGATCAAAGAATTGAAGAGCATCCTCAACGACGACAAAAAACTGCGGGCCGTGATCGCCAAAGAACTCGGCGCGGTGCGCGAAACTTTCGCCACCGAGCGCGTCTGCAAAATCACCGCCGATGTCGGCGAAATGAGCGTCGAAGACCTCGTCGAAAACCGCGAACTGGTCGTCGTCATGACGCAGGCGCAATACATCAAGAGCGTTTCGGCCGACTCGTTCAGGTCGCAGGGGCGGGGCGGTCGCGGCGTTTCGGGCGCAAAGATGAAAGATGCCGACATCGTGCGCAACGTGATCTTCACGACTTCGCACGCATACCTGTTGTTCTTTTCCAACCGTGGTCGCGTCTACCGGTTGCGCGCCCTCGAAATCCCCGAACGTGAACGCACGGCCAAGGGCATTCCGATCGTCAATCTTCTACCGTTGCAAAACGGCGAGACGATCCAGGCGATCATCGACACCCGCGAGTTCCCTGGCACGCGCTACCTGTTTTTCGTGTCCCGACAGGGTCAGGTTAAAAAGACGGCGTTCAACGAATACGATTCCTCGCGCCGCGACGGTCTGATCGCGTTGAAACTGCGACCCAAAGACGAACTGGTGCGCGTCATCGAGACCGGCGGCACCGACGACGTGTTCATCGTCAGTCGGGGCGGGCAGACGATTCGTTTCTCAGAAAAACAAGTTCGTCCGATGGGGCGATCGGCCGCCGGCGTGCGCGGCATGCGACTGCGCAGCGGCGACGAGGTCGTCTCGGTAGATGTGGCCAAAGACGACTCGTCGATTTTGCTCGTCACCGAGTCGGGTTACGGCAAGCGCACCCAAATCAGCAACTTCACGCGCAAGGGTCGGGGTGGTTTGGGCATGATCGGCATCAAACTCACGGGCAAAAAAGGCCGGGTCGTGGCGGCGTTCATGGTCGGCATCGACGACGAGGTCGTCGTCGTTTCGTCGGCGGGCACGACTATCCGCACCCATGTCAGAGAAATTTCCAGCCAGGGTCGGGCCGCCACGGGTGTGCGCGTGATGAGCCTTGGTGCGGGTCAGGTCGTCGCGTCCGTCGCGCCGATTTTGGCCAGCGACGAAGAATAATTTTGTCGTCGCGATTTTCTGTCGAGCGCGGCTCGGTCGTTTCGTTCACGATGATTTCGTTGGCGTTGATGTCCGCGACGTTGCTCGCCCTCGTGCATACCGCGGGCCGATTGTTCGACGCCCAGATTGCACAGTCGGCCGCCGACGCTTCGGCTCTCGCCTGCGCGTCCAGCGAACAGAATGAAATCGAATCGCGCGAGCACGCCGCAGAAATGGCCCGCCGAAACGGCGGCGAGTTGCAAAGGTCAGAAGTCAAGACCGATCGATGCGAAGTCGTCGTGGTCGTGCGCAAGGTTGCGCGAGGCTCCGTGGCGATGTCGATGGGTCGCGATGTCGTGCCTACACTGCAAAGGTGAGTTCAAAGATGGGTTCGCCAACCAAAAAAAGCGCGTCGAAACCCAGGGTTCGTCGTGTCACGCGGGTGGTTCGCGACATCGACCCGTGGTCGGTGTTCAAGGTCGGTTTGGTCTTTCACCTCGTTTGCTATTTTGTCGCCCTGATTTCGCTGGTGCTGTTGTGGAATGTCGCCCAATCCACCGGCACGCTCGACAACATCGAAAACTTCATGGAGTCATTCGGTTGGCAAACTTTCAAATTCGACGGTTCCGAATTGTTCGGAAATCTCTGGATCCTGGGTTTGTTCGGCGTCATATTGGGCACGGGTTTGTGGGTCTTGTTGGCGATGATTTTCAATCTGATCACCGATCTGGTCGGTGGCGTGCGGGTGACGGTGCTCGAAGAAGAGGTTCGCATCGTCTCGGTTGAGGCTGACGATACAGCGCTGTAGCCTTGCTAGCCCTCGAGGTTTATCGGGGCTATAGCTCAGTTGGTTAGAGCGCATCCCTGATAAGGATGAGGTCGTTGGTTCGACTCCAATTAGCCCCAC
>VGAB01000042.1 GCA_016870935.1 Actinomycetota bacterium
GAGTCGGCGGCGAACCTCGACGCGTTCAAGCGCGTTATCGCGATCAATCTTGTCGGTTCGTTCGATTGCATTCGCATCGTCGGCACGGCGATGAGCACCACCGAACCACTCGAACACGGCGAACGGGGAGCGATCGTCAACATTGCTTCTGTCGCCGCATACGACGGCCAAATCGGTCAGGCCTCTTACTCGGCCTCGAAGGGTGGCGTCGTCGGCATGACTTTGCCCATCGCGCGCGACCTCGCCGCCATCGGTGTTCGCGTCAACACCGTTGCCCCCGGCTTGATCGACACACCTATATATGGCACGGGCGACGCCAGCAACGCGTTCAAGGCCAACCTCGAGAAAGGCGTTCTGTTTCCGCATCGCCTCGGCGCGCCAGAAGAACTCGCGTCGATGGTCGTCGAGTGCGTCACGAACAGTTATATGAATGCCGAGTCGATTCGCGTCGACGGCGGCATTCGCATGCAACCCAAGTGACGAGATAGTCGCTGTGGTTGGCGCCCACGTAAAACATCGCCATCCGTTCACGCCGTTCGACGAGGCGCCGCCGCGCGAAGCCGATTCGTTCGCGGCGATGCCGATACCCGAGTCGATTTTGCCCCAGGTCGTCGGCGAAAACTTTCGCCATCGTCTCGGCACATTCGCCCTCGATGTCTCCGAATGGTTGCCCGAAGATCCAGAAACCTCTTTGACGATCGACCTGAAGCGCCGCTTGTTGCATGGTCGCCGCCCAGAAGTCGTCGCGTTGCAGCAGGGTGGCGAAAATTGCGCCGAAGAAGCCGCGCAACTCGTCGGCCAGTGGGCGGGTGTCGAAATCAAGAGCAACGGCATCGGGGCTTTGGTCGACGCGAGTTTGCTCGTCGCCGATGATCTGGCCGTGCTTCAGCCAGTCGAGAAATCTGGTGGAGTCAAGCAACTTTTGCTGACGAGCGCGGTCGTTTGTTGTCCGAGTCGGTGGATGCTGGCTGAAAAGATGGGCCAAGACATGATGCAGGTTCACGCCCCCGTGGCGAAGTATGCCGAACATGTCGGCCCCGCGGTCGACAATTTTTTTCAGCGGATCACCGCCGACAAACCGGTGTGGCGCTCGAATTGGATCATTCAAGATCACCCCGCGCTTTTTCAGCCGCGCATTCCCGCGTCACCGCTTGTCGATAGTCCGAAGGATCTCTGGATTCGCATGGAGCGACAAACCCTGCGTCGGCTCCCGAAGACGGGCGGCATCTTGTTCACCATCCGCGGATTCCAACAGCCGCTGCCCGAATATCTCGCGCGAAGCAAGACGATCGCCCAAAACATTCGCACCCTGCTCGAACGACTTCCCGAAGATGTGGCGCAATACAAGTCGGTGCTTCGCTACCGCCCGCAGATTATGCCCTGGCTCGACCAGTTCTGCTGATCACCCGCAACGCAGCAACGCCGCGCAACGCAGCAACGCCGCGCAACGCAGCAACGCCGCGCGACTACGTCGTGTAGTCGGCGTTGATGCGAACGTAGCCGTCGGTGAGGTCGCAGCCCCATACGGTGCTCGTGGCCGTGCCGGTGCGCAGCGAAACATGAATACGCACGGTGTCGCTGCGCATGTATTTGCTCAGCGCATCCAGACCCTTTTCATCGACAGATTTCGGGAACACCTCTTGTGAGCCGAATCGAATCACGACTTTGTTCTCGTCGATATCCGTCTCGGTGCTGCACTTGCCGACCGCCATCGCCACGCGTCCCCAATTCGGGTCGGCGCCGTGCACGGCGGTCTTGACCAACGGCGAATTGACGATCGCTTTGGCCACCAGTTTCGCCTGTCGTTCGTCGCGCGCCGAATCGACGCACACCTCGATCAGTTTTTCGGCCCCCTCACCGTCGCGGGCGACCTGCTGGGTCAGCGAGAGCGCGACCTGATGAAGCGCCGACTCGAATGCCTCCAGATCGACGGCGCCGGCTTTTCCGCTCGCCAAAACGATCGCCGTGTCGCTGGTCGAAGTGTCGGTGTCGATCGAAACACAATTAAATGTTTTGTCGATCACCCGTCTGAAGATTTTGTCGAGATCATCTTTTTCGATCGCCGCATCGGTGAACATCAGCGTGATCAGCGTCGCCATATTCGGCTCGATCATTCCGACGCCTTTGGCCACGCCGACGACGCGCGCCGACGAGCCGGCGACACCCGACTCGGCCGTCTTGTGCACGGTGTCCGTCGTCATGATCGCCCGCGCCACATCGGTGACCGAGATTTTCGCGAACGTCGCGGGTATCGCCGTCAAACCCGCTCGAACTTTTTCCATCGGATACTGCCTGCCGATCACCCCGGTCGACGCGATCAGCACATCGCCTTCGCCACAGCCGATTTTTTTCGCCACGCTATTCACGACTTCGCGCGCGTTGCGCATGCCCTCGGCCCCGGTGGCGACATTGGCATTTTTCGAGATCACGACCACGGCCCGCGCCGCGAGATCGCCGATGTTTTCACGGCTGAGAAGCACGCTCGGCCCGGCGAAGCGACTCTGCGTAAAAACGCCCGCCGCGGCGCATCGTGTGTCGGCGACGACGAGCGTGAAATCCGTGCTCGAGTCTTTTATGCCGATGTTCGCGACATATGCGCTGAATCCCTCGGGCAACTTCACGAATTCGCGCTATCTGGTCTGCGAGAAGTGGTTCGCCAGATTCTCGAGGGTCTTGCGCATATCGCGCTCGTTGTTGCGCACATAACCGGCAAGTTTCAGCATCAGTGGCGATTTGCTGGTGCCGTATGAGAACTGTTCGGTGACCATCGTGCCGCCGTTCGACGGCTCGAGGACATAACGCCAAACATGTCCGCCAAAGTGGCGCCAGGCGATACGTTTCGACTCGACGAACTCGACGACCGTGTTCGTGATCTTGTACGGTGCGCCTTTTTTCATGCTCATCCCGAACTTCGCCCCCTGCGAGAGGCGAGTCGGCGCCGAGTCTTTCGGCGCGAGCACCGAGCCAGAACCGTCGATGATCGAGTGCATCGCCGGATTGGCAAGCAAGTCGAAGATTTCCTGCGCACTCGCCGAGACGAACTTGCTCACCGAAACTATTTTGTTTTCTTTGTCGTGCCCGTCGATCGGGGTCGTTGAGTTCATGACTTGATGCTACGCAAGCGCAGCAAGCGACGACGCCACCGCGTCGCCACATCGCCGACCCGAGTAGAGGGCCCCTTGAATCGAGCCCGTATCACGGTGATCACCGCAGACGAACAATCCGTTGCCGAGCGAAACTTTTTGTTTCGGATTAAACGGCGGCAGTTGCTCGGGCCCCGCGTGGGTGATTCGGTATGTCTTCAGGTGCCGCCAGCCGTCGACCTGTGGCCCCCACCAGGTTCGCAAATGGTCGCGCGACAACGTTTCCAGGTCGCCCGTGATGATGCCGGGCAGGGCGGCGACGATGAGATGTTTTCCTGCCGGCGCGTATGAGGGGGCGACGTTGCTCAGCACCGCCGCGTTCAGCACGGGTCCTTGACCTGTTCCGTCGAGAACCACGAATTTTTCTTTGGTGGGCGGTGTATCGGCGCTGAAATAGACGCAACCCACGACGCGCGAAGCGATTTCGCGCGTGTTCAGCAGTTCGCTCGCGGTCGGTTGGTCGGTGGCAACGACCACCGCGTTGGTGGCGATGCGCGCCTCGGCGACATCCACGAAGCCAGGTTCGATTTTCGTCACACGTCGACCAAGAAAAATATTTTCCGTGCCGAAGTTCTGCGCCATCTGCTCGGGAATCGCGCTCATGCCTCTTGCCGGCAACGCGCTTTGACCCTCGCTGAGCGACTTGAAAATAATCTCGAACATCCGTCGCGAAGTTCGCAGATCAGGGTCGAGTTGGATGCCGCCGAACAGTGGTCTGAAAAATCTGTCGATCATCTTCGACGAAAAACCGAAACTGCGCAGGGCGACGACGGTCGAAATATCGGGGCTGTTCAGAATGCGGGTCGCATCGCGATGCATCACGCGCCAACGCAAGGCGGCGATGCGAAGTTTGTCGGTCAGCGAACCCACGGGCGCCACGATGGTCGCCGCCGCTCGTCGCGGTTCGCGAAACGGATCGGTGACGATCGAAGGCTTTCCGTCGCGCATCACCAGCGCGCCAGAACTGAACATTTTCAGGTCGAGCGCCCGCATGTCGATCTGGTTTTTCAATTCGGGGTAGGCAGTGAGCAACACCTGAAATCCGCGGTCGAGCAGGTATCCGTCGACTTTGTCGGTGCGCACCCGGCCGCCCACGCCGTCTTGGGCCTCCAGCACGATCACCGAGCGATTTCGTTTTTTTATCTCTCTGGCGGCGGCCAGACCGGCCAGGCCCGCGCCGATCACGACCGCGTCGACGCGATCGGGAAGTTGCTTCATTTATTCAGCAGGGCACGCAGGGCAACATCGAGCGTGGCGTGCTGAAAAGCGAAACCCGATCTCTGCAATGCAGCCGGCATCACGCGCTGGCCTGTGAACAAGAGGGCCTCGGCCAATTCGCCACCGAGCAGAAGTTTCGGCCCGAATTTTGGGATCGGCAAAATCGCGGGACGCCTCAACGTTCGCGCCAATGTTCTCGTGAATTCGGCGTTGGTCACGGGGTTCGGCGCCGTCAGGTTGACCGCGCCAGAAACATTCGCCGACAAGAGATGTTTGATCGCCGAAATCTCGTCGTCGAGCGAGATCCAACTTTGCCATTGTTTTCCGTTTCCGAACTTTCCACCCAGACCAAATTTGAACAGGGGAAGTTGTTTTTTCAGCGCACCACCCGACGGTGTCAACACGATGCCCGTGCGCAAGAACACCGTGCGAACCCCGGCGTCCGCGGCGGGTCTCGCCGCGGCCTCCCATTGACGACAAATCTCGGCGAGAAAACTCGAGCCAGCCGACGACTGCTCGGTCAATTCTTCGTCTCCGCGCGGACCATAGATGCCGATCGCCGAACCCGAGAGAAACACGCCGGGCTTTTTCGCGCACTTTGAAATTGTCGTCGCCAAAAGTGCGGTGCTTTTCGTTCGGCTCTGCAGAAGTTCTTCTTTGTATTTTCCGGTCCAGCGACGGTCGCCGATGCCAGCACCCGAGAGATGAATCACGGCGTCGACGCCGTCGATCGCAGCGACATCGAGTTGCCCAGTGCCGGGGTTCCATTGCTTTTCGCCGTTGCCCGGCGGGCGACGCACGAGTTGCGTGACTTCATGCCCCGAGTTCCGCAAATCGGCCACAAGCGGCTTGCCGATCAGACCGCTCGCCCCTGAAACGACGATTTTCATAGCGGCAATGCTAGTTACTCGATGACGATTGGCACCGAGGTGACGACGGTATTTTTTCTATACAGCAGGCGTGCTTTGATCGCCAGCGCCGACTGGTTGTGCAACCACTGCGACCTGATCGCGGTGACGAACTCGGGTATCACCACGGTGATTATGTCGTCGCTGTTTTCGTCGTCGAGTTCGTTGATGCGGTTCAAAATCGAGTCGGTCAGGTCTCTGAAGTCGTCTGAGATCGTCTCGAGCTCTGCGGTCATCTTGTACTTTTCCCAATTGCTCTCGAGTTTGGCCTTTTCCTCGTTCGAGCCGACAACCGAGATGGCCAACAGTTTGTCGGGGCGAAGACTTTCCGCATATTTCACGGCCTGAAGCACGCCCTTGTTGACCGAACCGACCAGCACCACAACGGTGTGGGTTCTTCGTGGTGCGACATAACCCTCTTCGATTTGCAGAAACGATCGCACCCTCAAATAGTGACGGTTGATCGACAAAAAGATCAGCATCATCGTCGGGATCACCACAGCCGGAATCCACGCACCGTCGGTGAATTTCACGACGACCACGATTCCCGCCACAAAAGACGTCGTCGCCGCGCCGACCCCCGAGAAAAACGCGCGCACCAACCAGCCGGGCTCCTTGAGTTTTCTGTGTCGCACCAGCATGCCGAACTGACTGAGCGTGAAACCAGTGAACACGCCGACGGCGTAAAGCGGGATCAAGGCGTTGACGATGCCGCCGAACGCGAACACCAAAACACTCGCCGCGATTCCAAGAAAGATGATGCCGTTTGAAAACACGAGGCGATCGCCACGGTTCATCAATTGACGCGGCAAAAAGTTGTCTTTGGCGATTATCGACGAGAGTCGCGGAAAGTCCGCGTATGCCGTGTTCGCCGCCAAAATCAAGATTCCGAAAGTGGCGAACTGCGTTATATAGAAAAATATGTTTCGCCCGCCATAAACTTGCTCGGCCATCTGGGCCAGGGCGGTGATTTTGATGTTGCCCTCGTGGTCTTTGATCGGCTGAATCTTCTGGGCGAGAACGCTCAATCCCAAAAACGAGGTTCCAAGAATCACGGCCATCCAGACGAGGGTTTTTGACGCATTTTTCGGCTCGGGTTTTTCGAACGCCGGCACACCGTCAGCCACCGCCTCGATGCCTGTCAACGCAACCGCGCCCGACGAGAACGCCTTCAAAAAGAAGAACAGCGTCAGAGACTTTTGCGTCGCCAAGAGTTCTTGCGCGTACGGGTCGGTGTGATCGATCGGCCCGAGGTCTTGAAAGTAGACCTTGTACAACCCCACGATGATCAACGAGGCGAGGCTCAATATGTACAAATAGGTCGGCGGGGCGAACAGCGCACCCGACTCTTTTAACCCGCGCAAGTTCGCCAGTGTGATCAGGGCGATGAAACCGATGCAAAGTTCCACGCGATACGGCACCAAGTTTTGAAACGCCGAAACGATCGCCGCCACACCCGCGCTCACCGACACGGCCACCGTCAAGATGTAGTCGACGAGCATCGAAGCGCCCGCCACCAACGACGGTGATCGACCCAGGTTTTCGCGCGACACCACATAACTTCCGCCGCCCTTTGGGTATGCATAAATCGTTTGCCGATAACTGCTCACGACAATCGCCAGCAAGATGATCACCAAGATTGAAATCGGCACCAGGTTGGCGTACGCCGTCATACCGATCGCGGCCAGCGACATAAATACGATCAGAATTTCTTCGGTCGCGTATGCCGTGCTTGAAATCGCATCGCTCGCGAAAACGGGGAGCGCGACTTTCTTCGACAGACGATGATGCTGGTCTTCCGAACTGGCGATCGGTTTGCCGATGAAAAAGCGCTTGAGCGCCGAGGGAGAAATCACCATTTCGTCCATCCATACTCGCACAATTCACCGTATTTGACGCAGTCATAGTCGTATGCTTTAAGGAGTGCATGTAGTGATTGTTGGTTGCGGGCGGGTTGGTTCAACGCTCGCCTTGGGTCTTATCGCGACCGGCCACAGCGTGGCGGTTATCGACCGCAAGCCCGACGCATTTTTTCGTCTGCGCGAAAATTTCGCGGGCAAGACGATCGCCGGCATTGGTTTCGACCGCGACATTCTCGAGCAGGCGGGCATCAAAGAGGCGGGTGCCGTGGTCGCGGTGACCAACGGCGACAACTCGAACATCATGGTCGCTCGCGTTGCACGCGAAAGCTTCGGCATTCAGAAAGTAGTGGCGAGAATCTCAGATCCGCGACGGGCAGAGATCTACGAGCGCCTCGGCATCGTCACCATCGCCACGGTGAAGTGGACTTCCGACAGAATTCTGCGACGCATTCTTCCCGATCTCCCGGCCATCGAATGGACCGACCCGACGTCGAGCGTCGTCTTGGTCGAAAGAACGTTTCCTGATCGACTCGTCGGTGAAAAGGTTCTCGAACTCGAATTGCACGAGGCGCGATTGTCGGCCCTGCGTCGGCTTGGTGAGGCCGTGATTCCCGACCATAAAACGATGGTTCAGCAAGGCGATGTGGGCTATTTCACGGTCCAGAAAGACTCGTTGGCGACCCTCGACAAGTTTTTGGCCGAGGGCAAGTCATGAAAGTTGTCGTCGCCGGCGGCGGAAGCGTGGGTCGTTTCACGGCCGAACAACTCGTGGCGGCCGGGCACGAGGTAATCGTCATCGAAAACGACCGCGCCGTCGTTCGAACCTACGGCAAAGAAGAAGAGGCCAAAGGTGTGCGCTGGCATCTGGGTGACGCATGCGACGTCGAGGTGTTGCGCACGGCAGGTGTCGTCGACGCCGAAGTTGTCGCCGCCGTCACGGGCGACGACGAAGACAATTTGGTCGTTTCACTTCTGGCAAAACAAGAATTCGGCGCGCCGCGCGTCATCGCCCGGGTCAACAACCCGAAGAATCACTGGATGTTCAACGAGATGTGGGGCATCGACGTGGCGGTGTCGACACCGCACTTGATCACCAGCCTCGTGCAAGAAGCGGTCACCGTCGGCAACTTCGTCAAACTCATGGACATCAAGGGCGGCAAAGCGGAACTCGCCGAAGTGACCCTGGCCCCCGAGTCGCCGGCCTGCAACAAGACGCTCAAAGAATTGAAGTTTCCGCGAAGTTCGACGGTGGTGGCGATCGTGCGCGACGAGATCGTGCTCGTGCCTGAGAGTGACACGATTTTGCGCAGCGGCGACGAAGTGATGGTGTTGATCAACGCCGACACCGAAGGCGCGATTCAAAAAATTCTGATCGGCTAGAACTCTCGTCACCCCAGAAGGGTGTAAGCGGGATTCAAAACAACGGTGCGATCGCCGACTTTGTGCGGCACGCCGTCGACCATGATGCACTTGCCGTGGTCGACCCCCGGAATGCTCTTGCGACCGCTGAAGATCACGGTCGCTTCGCCGGTGCCGTCGTTGATCACGAGTTCGACCGCGGGAATGCCGCTGCGGGGCTTGATCCGCATCCGTTTGATCTCGCCGGCGATTTTCGTGCGTGTTCGGCAAGTCGAGTCGACGATCGAGACGAAGTCGTATTCTTTGAACCGCTCGCACAGCCGCTCGGCATCGAGAGTTTGGTTGTCGGCATTCAGTTTTTTGCCGAACGATCTGATGCCCATCAACTACTCGCCAATCTGTTCAATTCCTCGTCCAATTCTAAATCCGAAAGGACGCCAATTTTCGTCGTCACAGAACCGTCTTTGCCGATGAATACCCACGCGGGCTGGTAGGGCACGTTGAAGCGGGCAAAAACCTCGCCGTCGCCGTCGTTGATGTTGATGAACGAGAGGTTGTTCTCGATCACGAAATCTTGCATGTCGCCGCCGCTGCCGTTCCACGCCACGCCGGTGATTTGAATCTTTCCTTGCCAGGTTTTGTATGCGGCCTCGACCGAGACCGACTCAGATTTGCAGGCCCGTCAACCGGGCGCCCAAAACCAAAGTGCGAGCGGTTGCGTCGCCAAGACATTGGCGCTGACGAACTTTTCTCCGCTGAGTAGCGTCGCCTCGAAATCGCCGAGCATCTCGGTTTCACTCGACGCATAGTCACCAGACGGCTCTTGTGTCGCGTCGGTTTGTTCGGTCGGTGTTTTCGAATAGGTCGCCGAGCCGTCCGCGCCGCAACCGGCGAGCGCGAGCAACGCCACGGCTGCACACAAATTTCGCGTGAACTTTGAATGTCGTCTCATGTTTGGTCAGAATATCTCAAACTTTCATCCCAGGCGAGAACTTCGGCCCTAGCCTTGAGGCAAATGAGCACTCGAAAACTGATCATCGCCTCGCTCGTTTGTGGCGTGGTCATTTTGTTGGCGGGTTCGCTGCAGTTGTTCCTCTTGTCACGATAAGTCGTTGGTCCGTCGCGATTCGTCACGGCTACCATTAACAGGGCAATTCACCTGAAATGAGAGCTTTTGGCAGACCAGTTTGACCTTGTCGTGATCGGCGGTGGTCCTGGTGGCTACGCATCGGCGTTCTACGCTGCTTCTGCGGGCATGAAAGTTGCACTTGTCGAGCGCGACACGATTGGTGGCACTTGTCTCAATCGCGGTTGCATTCCCGCCAAGGCGTTTCTCGAGACGGCGGCCGCCAATCGGCATGTCGCCCATGCGTCAGATTTCGGCATTCACGCCAATTCGACGGGCGTCGATTTCGCCGTCAGTCAGGCGCGAAAGGTTCGCATCGTCGAAGGTCTGGTCAAGGGTCTGACGGGCCTCACCAAGTCGAAGAAAGTTTCATATTTCCTGGGCACGGGCTCGCTCGAGGCCGATCGAATCGTGAACATCGCCCTCGCCGACGGCACTTCGAAAAAAGTTCAGGGCACGAACGTGATTTTGGCGAGCGGATCAGTGCCTCGCACGATCAAGGGCTTTCCGATCGGCGGCTCGATTCTCACCTCCGACGAAGTCTTGATGCTGAGCACGATCCCGAAACGAATCGCGATAATCGGCGGGGGAGCAATCGGTTGCGAGTTCGCCTCGACATTTGCCGACCTCGGCGCGTCGGTGACGATCATCGAAGGTGCGCCAAAAATTTTGCCGGGCCTTGATCCTGATGTCGCCAATGTCGTGGTCAAGACGTTCGCCAAAAAAAACATCAACATCCGCACGGGTGCCGTCGTGGCGGGTCAAGGCAAACAACCCGACGGCTCGACGCAGATCACTTTCGCCAACGGTGACCCTGTCGTGTGCGACGTGGTGATCATGTCGATCGGTCGCCGACCTTTCGCCGACGAACTCGGGCTCAAGGGCACTGCCGTCAAGGTAGATGACCGGGGCTATGTCGCTGTCGACGAATACTGTCGCACCAACGAGCCGAATGTCTTTGCGATCGGCGACTTGATCAACTCGCCTCAACTCGCGCATGTCGCATATGCCGAGGCGATTCTGGCGGTCAAATTTATGCGCGGTGAAAATGCGACGCCGATCAGTTACGACCGCGTGCCATGGGCGATTTATTGTCATCCCGAAGTCGCGTGGGCGGGGCCGTCCGAAGAGCAGGCTCGCGCGGCAGGCCATGATGTCGTCGTCGCCAAGCATCAGTTTCGTGCGAATTCGCGGGCGATGATTTTGGGAGAAACCGACGGGCTGGTCAAGGTGATCGCGAAGAAAAACGCCGACGGGTCGGCTGGTCAAGTGTTGGGGGTTCACATGGTCGGACCATGGGTCACCGAGCAGTTGGCGGCGGGTTATCTGGCCGTGAACTGGGAGGCCTCGGTCGAAGAAATCGCCGAATTCATCATGCCCCATCCGAGTTTGAGTGAACTCTTCGGCGAGACGGTCGTTTCATTGACGGGCAGAAGCATCAACGCATGACAAACTTAAAAGCAGACATGTATGCCGACATATATATAGTGAGCAAATAAATGGCCGACATCACACTTCCACAATTGGGCGAGACCGTCACCGAGGGCACGATCACCCGTTGGTTCAAGAAAGTTGGCGACACCGTCGCCGCTGACGAGCCGTTGTTCGAAGTTTCGACCGACAAAGTCGACACAGAAGTTCCGTCGCCGATCTCGGGCACGCTCACAGAGATTCGTGTCAACGAGGGCGACACCGTTCCGGTCGGCACAGTTATCGCGGTTGTCGGGGCTGCAACTGGCGGCAGTGCGCC
>VGAB01000043.1 GCA_016870935.1 Actinomycetota bacterium
AGGGCGACACGCGAAAATCTTCGCGACAAAATAAAAATCACGGGAGATACAGACCTCGGCACAAAGATTGCCGACTCGCTGAACATGATGATCTGAACACCCGCGAAGGTGTTGGATATCCTTGATAGCGCCATGGTGTCGCCGAAATTCGACCCTGCGATCGTGCAAAAAAAGATGCAAGATCTCGCCGCGCGCGATGCCGAATTCGTGAAATTGGCCGAGGCCAGGGAGAGAGACCGACAGATCGCCAAGTTCGGTGCGGTGCGCGAATATGAGTTTCCGCCGAACACGTCGCAGATTCATGTGACCGACTGGGTTCACCGCTCGTGGTTGCGTCCGTTTCGATTTGTATATCGGAACATTCCCCGGCCATTGCGAAAGCTGATCAAACGATTCTCGGTATGAGCGAATTTTTGGTGGCGACCGATGCGCAGCATGCGACGCTCGACGATCTCGTCGCGACCCACAAGTCGCTGGTCGTCGCCGGCTCTAAAGATATTTTGTGGCTCGTTTCGGGCGCTTTGCCCGACGCTTTGACCCATTTGCAGCGTCGCTGGTCGTTCAGGCGGGTGCGGGTGGTGGCGAGCAGCCAGACGATAACGAGCAAGTTCGTGATTTTTTTGAACGCGGGTGATGCTCTGCAACGCGAGTCGTTGATGAATGTGCGCGAGATTTTGGCGCAAACAGATCGCCCCGACATGGTCTACGGCGATTCGGCAACCCCGACTATGGTCAAGGCCGAGCCGTTTAGTTTCGTGCGGCGCCCTGGTTGGTCGCCAGAGCGCCTGCGCAGCCATTGCTATGTCGGCGAGACGCTGATTGTCGCGGCCGATCTCGTCGAAAAATGCGGAGGACTGGTCGATTTGCTGAATCGCCATGCGCATGATCGTGCGCTGCGCCTGAGCGAAGCGGCTTCAAAAATCGTGCGGATGCCGGAGGTCTTGACGGTCGCCAAATCTGGCGACTCCCGCCCATCGGCGAACCTGGCCGCCGTGGTCGAACACTGTGCTCGGCAAAACATCGACGCGGACTGCGAGTTTCAGCCGGGCGTGCCGAGCGTCAGGGTGATGCGAAAACTGAACAAGCAACCGAGCGTCGCCGTGATCGTGCCGACCCGCGGCACATCGGCCGAGGTGTTCGGCAAACAACGGGTGTTGGTCGTCGAGGCCGTGCGCAGTCTTTTCGAAAAATCGACCTATCAAAACTTCGAGGTCGTGATTGTCGCCGACGCACCGACACCACCCAGCGTGCTCGAATCATTGAAGAAAATCGGCGGCAACCGCCTGAAAGTCGTCGACTATGACCGCCCTTTCAACTTCGCCGAAAAAAACAATCTCGGGGCGATGTCGAGCGAATCTGATTTGATCTTGCTGCTCAACGACGACACCGAGATCATCACCGCCGAAGCACTCGAGATAATGGTGGCGATGTTCAACGACCCGACCGTTGGCGTGGTCGGCCCGATGTTGCTGTTCGAGGACTCGACGATTCAAAGCGCGGGCCACATTTTCAGCCCCGACCCCACCGACTTGTATCGAGCACGAAGCCCCGAGACGGCGGGGCCACAAAATCTGCTGAAAGTTCAACGAGAAGTTTCGAGCCTGATCGCCGCGTGCGCGTTGATTCGTCGCGATGTTTTCGAGAAAGTCGGCGGCCTGTGCATGGGATTTCCGGGCAACTGGAACGACATCGACTTCTGCCTGAAAGTGCAGTTGGCGGGATACCGCGCGGTCTTCACGCCGCACGCCCACTTGTTTCATTTCGAGTCGAAGACGCGCGTCGCCAAGCGGGTCGAGGCGGAGGTCGCGAAACTCGGCGCAAGATGGGGTTCGGTGCTCAACGATGATCCGTATTTCAACCCGAAACTTCAGCGATACACGAACATCTGGAAAACCGATTCGACCTCGAAGCAGACCCTCGACGAGGCGTTGATTTGATCAGTTGAGTTCGGTCTGCGGGCCGACCGCGCCGATGGCGTCGAAATATTCGAGGTGGGCTTTGACGACCTGAACGACATCGACGTCGTCGAGAATCTCGATGCGGTTTTGTTCGGCCGCGCCGAGCAGATACGCGGTGAGGGTTTGCTCGTCGATCACTATCTCGTCGACGATGTCTTGTCGGCGGTCGACGACGTTATTAGGTTGCAACCCGCTGTCGTGCAACCAGCGCATATGGAAGACGAGAAGTTTTCGCACGTCGGCGTAGGTCAGACGGGCTTGACTGTCGGCAGGCAAACGGTCGGCGACGAATTGCGTCGCCTGCTCGAGTTCGTAGACCGCCCGGGGCGAGAGGCCGTCGAGACGACGCGCTTCGCGGCCGATCGTGATCGCGGCGATGACGAAAACGAGGACCGTCGCCACGACGATCGCGAAGACAATTACCGCGGACATGCGGCGAAAGAACTTTTAGATGCCGATGCGCTGTGCGAGAAGTTCGCGGTGATAAGTCGGATCTCCGAACAACAACTCACTCGACTTGGCGCGCTTGAAATAAAGATGTGCCGGATGCTCCCAGGTGAAGCCGATGCCACCATGAATCTGAATGTTCTCGGCCGCGGCGTGGAAGTAGGCCTCGGAGCAATACGCCTTCGACAGCGAAGCAACCGACGGCAGTTCGTCGTTCATTTCTGAGGCGCACCACATGCCGTAATACGCGGCCGACTTTGCCGACTCGACTTCGAGCAACATGTCGGCGCACTTGTGTTTGATCGCCTGGAACGAACCGATCGGGCGACCGAACTGCACGCGCACCTTCGCATATTCGACCGCCATGTCGAGAACCTTTTGCGCCCCACCGACCTGTTCGGCGGCGAGCGCGACAGCGGTCAGGTCGTTGACTCGAGCGAGAACCTCCCAACCTTTGCCCTCGGCACCGATGAGCGTCGCCGGGACATCGGCGAAATCGAGTTTGGCTTGCTTGCGTGTTTGATCCATCGTCGAAAGCGCGGTGCGGGTCAGACCTTTGGCGTCGCCGTCGACGGCGAAAAGTGAGACACCTTTTTTGGTGCGTGCGGCGACGATGATCAGCGACGCAGTGTGACCGTCGAGCACGAACATCTTGCCGCCCGACAAGGTAAAACTCGAGCCCGAGCCTTTGGCCTGCATCGTGACGCCCGATTCATCCCATTTGCCGGATGCCTCGACCGATGCAAGAGTTGCCGTGAGTTCACCAGCGGCGATGCCCGGCAGATATTTTTTCTTCGCCGCGTCGTCGCCCGACTGCAAAAGCGTGTTGGCCGCGAGAACGACCGTCGAAAAGTATGGCGCGCACAAGAGCGATCGACCCATTTCTTCGAGCACGACACCGAGTTCGATGTAACTGAAACCCATGCCACCGAACTCTTCAGGAATATGAATGCCCATCAAACCCATTTGCGAACCCATCTGCGACCAGACCGCGGGGTCGAAGCCGTTTACGGTCTCCATCTGTGCGCGCACCGCGGTTTCGGGCGACTTGGCATCGAGAAACGCGCGGACCGTTTTGCGGAGTTCTTCTTGTTCTTCGGTGAAGGCAAAGTTCATGCCTCCATCTTGCCAGCGGCGGGGTGAAGTTGGCTAATCGGGGGCGCGCGAGTTGGCTAATCGGGGGCGCGCGAGTGCGCGGCTGAGATACTTATATATATGACCGAGGACGCCACACTGCATTGGAAGGACGCCAATGTCGAGGTGCACAAAGTCGTGGTCGGGCCGTTCGACAACAATGTTTTCGTCGTGCGATGTCGACGAACCGGTATCGGGGTGCTGATCGACGCGGCCAACGAACACGAACAACTGCTACAACTTTGCCAACGGCTCGGCGTGCGACGGGTGCTCGAGACTCACGGACATTGGGATCACATTCAGGCGGTGCCCGCGATGCGCGAGGCGGGCTACGAGGTCGCAGTCACGGCGGCCGACGCTCCCCGACTCAAAGATGTGGGCTACGACGTTTTCATCGATGATGCCGAGATCATCGAGGTCGGCGACCTGCGATTGCGCGCTATTCACAACCCGGGTCACACCGAAGGGTCTATTTCGTTTCATGTGGTCGACACGCCGTTGCTGTTCACGGGCGACACTTTGTTCCCTGGCGGGCCGGGCAACACGAAACTTGAAGGCGGCGACTTCGCGACGATCATCGAGTCGATCGACAACAAACTGTTTACATTCCCTGCTGAGACAATTGTCCTACCTGGCCACGGTTTGGACACGACGATCGGTGTCGAGCGACCGCAACTGGCGTCGTGGGTCGCGCGCGGTTGGTGACGCAACAATTTGCACTATCGCTGTAGTGCAAATAACGGCGTTCGCAATTACAATCGTCTGAGTGAGCGAACTGTTTCGCATCGAAGATTTGCACGCCAAACCCGCCGAGGCTGACAGCCAAATTTTGCGCGGGGTGAGCCTCACCGTCAACAAAGGCGAGGTGCACGCGATCATGGGCCCGAATGGCTCGGGAAAATCGACTTTGGCCACCACGCTTCTCGGGGCACCCGAATATGAGGTCACCAGCGGACGGGTCTATTACAAGGGCGAAGACATCTCGTTGTGGCCGACCGAGGTTCGCGCGAAAGCAGGAATCTTTCTCGCGTTTCAGTATCCCCAGGAGATCGCCGGGGTCTCGGTGATTCAGTTCTTGCGCCAGGCCTTGTCGGCGCGCAAAGGCATCGACCTGTCGGTGCTCGAGTTGCGTTTGTCAATCATTGACTGGATGAAGCGCCTCGGCATGGACTCGTCGTTCGTCGACAGATATTTGAACGAGGGTTTCTCGGGTGGCGAAAAGAAACGCAACGAGATCATGCAGATGGCGATTCTCGAACCCGAACTCGCGATTCTCGACGAGACCGACTCGGGTCTCGACATCGACGCGTTGCGCATCGTCGCCCAGGGCATTCGCGAGGTTCGCGCAGACCGCCCCGAGTTGGGCATCGTGCTGATCACCCACTATCAACGGTTGCTCGACGAAGTGAAGCCCGACTTCGTGCACATTTTGATCGACGGCCGAATCGTCAAGTCGGGCGGCATGGAACTCGCGGCCGAACTCGAGCGCGACGGCTACGACGCGTTTCGAAAAGCGGGCTGAAAATGGCTGGAGCGAACACGAGCCTCGACGCCGAGAAGATTCGTCAAGACTTTCCCGTGGTGACCAGCAGCATCAACGGCAAACCGATGGTCTATCTGGACAGCGCGAACACCTCGCAAAAACCCGTGGCAGTTATCGACGCGATGACCGCTTTCATGCGCGAGGGATACGCGCCGATAAATCGCAGCGCATACTCGCTGGCGGCGGAAGCAACCGAAAAATATGAGGGCGCTCGCACCAAGGTGGCCAAGTTCATCAACGCCAAGAGTTCGCGAGAGATCGTTTTCACCAAGAATGCGACAGAGGCGCTGAATCTGATCGCCTACTCATGGGGGCGAACCAATTTGAAGCGTGGCGATGTAGTCGTGCTCACCCACATGGAGCACCACGCCAACATCGTGCCGTGGCAGATGTTGCAGCAAGAGATCGGCATCGAGTTGCGGTGGGTGCCGCTGACCAGTGACTTTCAGCTCGACCTGAGTTCACTGTCGAACCTGCTCGCCGGAGCGAAAGTATTTTCGTTCACCTCGATGTCGAATGTTCTGGGCACGATCAATCCCGTAGAAAAACTCTGTGCGGCGGCGCACGCGGTCGGCGCGTTGGCGATCGTCGACGCCTGCCAGTCTGTGCCGCACGCCCCGACCGATGTGCAGGCGTGGGGCGCCGACTTCACTATGTTCTCGAGCCACAAAATGTGCGGGCCATCCGGTGTCGGCGTGTTGTGGGGTCGAGAGGCTTTGCTCGAGGCGATGCCGCCGTTTTTGGGCGGCGGCAACATGATTTCTGAGGTGCGACTTGATGGTTTCAAGTGCGCCGAACTGCCGGCGAAGTTCGAGGCCGGCACGCCACCGATCACCGAGGTCATCGGTTTGGGGGCGGCGGTCGATTATTTGAACGGCATCGGCATGGCCAATGTGCGTCGTCACGAGGTCGAGATGTCGAGTTATGTTCTCGAGAACCTGACCGCCAGATTCGGCGACGAGATCACGATTCATGGTCCGCGGAATCCCGAGTTGCGCGGGGCGACTTTCAGTTTCGCGTTCAGGGGCATCCACCCGCACGACCTCAGCCAGATTCTCGACCAGACGAATGTCTGCGTGCGGGCGGGCCACCACTGCGCCAAACCGCTGATGAAAATCATCGGCGCGAACGCGACCGCACGCGCCAGTTTTTATCTCTACAACACGAAAGCCGATGCCGACGCTTTGGCGAACGCGCTCGACTCGGCCTCGGATATCTTTTAACTACTGGATTTGAAAGAGCCACCATGCCGGGAGTCGAAGATCTCTACCGAGAAATAATTCTCGATCACTATCGAACGCCGCGCAACCGCGGCGAACTGCCCCCGCCCGCCGTCTGCACAGAGGGCAACAACCCGTTGTGCGGCGACGACATCCGCATCTTTTTGGACATCGCCGACGGCGTGGTTCGGGATGTCAAATTTTCGGGCCAGGGTTGCTCGATCAGCCAAAGTTCGACGTCGATGATGACCGTGGCGATCAAGGGCAAGCCTGTCGAAGAGGTTCGGGCGCTGGTGCGTCGATTCAAACACATGATGACGCTTTCAGACGACGAAGGCGCCGTGGATGAATCGATCAAACTTGGCGACATCGAGGCGCTGGGTGGCGTGGTCAAGTTTCCGGTGCGCATCAAGTGCGCGACCCTCGGTTGGAACACCCTGCTCGAGGGACTCAACTCGTCGCAGGGCTGAAATGGTGCGTTCGCTACGCATCTTATGTTCGGCACTACTCGCAGTTCTGCTTGGCGCAATTGCGGCCTGCGATAGTCGACAGGTCAAGGCGCCCTCGCCCATCGCTGGCGACGAAACATCGAAAGAGCCAGAGATCTTCGCCGCGCAACCAGACGATTCGATAACGAAAGATGATCCGAGCGCGTACGCCTTCACCGCTCTGTCGCTCGTCGAGGTGGGTGCCATCGACCAACCAGTCGACGCGGCTTCGCGCACAGGTGACGATGGTGTCTACTTCGTATCGCGGACAGGCACCATCCACCGACTCGTGGGCGAGGCTTTTGAGACCGACCCTGTGCTCGACATTTCAGATCTGACTGAGGGAGACGGCGAGCGCGGACTACTTGGTCTCGCATTCTCAAATAACGGCGCGACCGCATACCTGAATTACACCAATCTTGACGGCGATACGACCGTGGCGTCACTCGCCGTAACACCGACAGGGCAGTTCAATCGCACGACACTTCGCAAACTGCTTGTCGTCGATCAACCGTTTCGTAACCACAACGCCGGCGACATCGTTGTCGAACCGGGCGGAACACTTTTGATTCCAATGGGTGACGGCGGCTCAGCCGACGACCCACAACGCCTTGCTCTCGATGATCGCTCGATGCTCGGCAAGGTTTTGCGCCTAGACCCGCAAAGTGGCGAAGTTACAGTGCTTGCCAAGGGTCTGCGCAACCCGTGGCGAGTTGACTTGTTCGAGGATCGTTTGTGGTTGGCCGATGTCGGACAGAACAAGTTTGAAGAGATTAGCGTGCTCGAAAATGTGTCGACACGAATCGGCTCACCGTTCAAAGGCGCTTCGGGTGTTGGATCGTCGACCAAGGCAACTGCGAAGACGTCTGTCGTTGACTTCGGGTGGAGCGCCTACGAAGCCGACATGCGCTTCAATAAAGATCAATCGAGCCCAAGCCACACTCCCCCTCTTATCGCATATCGGCATGGCGAAAACGGCTGCTCGATAAGCGGCGGGGCCGTCGCGATGCGAGGCGAATTGCGAGATCGTTATATTTTCGCCGACTATTGCAGCGGCCGTGTGTGGTCGGTTGCAACCGACTCGTCTTCTGCCGAGATGCAACTGCACTTCGTCGATCTTGATTCGCCAACCGCCGTTGTGCGCGCACATGACGGGATCTTCGTGTTGTCGATCGGTGGCAAAATCTGGCGTCTGAATGGTTGAGCGGGCTGAAAAAATTTGCGCGCGATGCGGGCGCGCGATGCAGTGGCGGGCGAAGTGGGCCCGTAATTGGGAAACCGTCAAATATTGCTCGGATAGTTGCCGCACTGCGCGGCTGACTGCCAAAGACACGGCGCTCGAGAACGCGATACTCGCGATGCTCAACTCGCGTGATCGGGCGGCATCAATCTGTCCGTCTGAAGCGGCACGACAAGTCGGTGGTGAGATGTGGCAGCCGTTGATGGAGCCGGCGCGAATGGCGGCGCGAAGATTGGTGGCGCGCGGCGAGGTCGAGATTACGCAGGGCGGACGGGTGGTTGATCCGAGCCGCGCGAAGGGCCCGATTCGCATTCGTCGATCTCGACGATGACCGCCGCTCGCACGTCAAGGCTCGAAGCGGCGATGAGAATTTCCCATTTGCCGCCAGAAATGCGCCAAGCCCGCTTTGCAGGATTCCACCGCCGGAAGGCCGTCCACGGAATGTCGACCACAAAGTCGCGGTGCGAGCCAGCGGCGACGACATGTTTGGACCATGCCGCGAGTCGCGGCGGGTTGGTGTCGCCGACCTTTCGCGCATAACACTGCACGACAGTCGTCACCGCGCGCGAAGACACGCAACTGATCGGCACGACGACGGTGCAACGCGGCCACGACGCGTCGACCCGCACTTGTGGCGCGCCCCACATCGCCTCGCCGTAACTCAATCCATGCCCGAATGGGATGAGCGGCGCCACACCGTTGCGTGATTGCCCGCGCCAACCGAACCACTCTCCCTCGGTATACCGCTGCACGCCATCGACCGGCGCGTAATCGCGCATCGCCGGCGAATCTTCGAGGCGTTTCGGGTACACAAGCGGCAGGCGACCACCCGGATCGGTGTCGCCGCTGATGATTTCGGCAATGGCACGGCCCATTTCCATGCCGCCGAAGAAGCCGATCAAAACGGCGTTCACCTCGTCGAGCCACGGCATCGCGACTGGTGCACCGGCATTGACAACCACGATTGTGCGTGAGTTTGCGGCGGCGACCCGTGAAACCAATTCATCTTGGCGACCCGGTAACGCGATCGTGTCGCGATCGTGACCTTCGGTCTCCCACTCGTCGTTGGTGCCGACCACGACAATGGCGACATCGCACTCTGAGGCGAGTTGCACGGCGGCCTCCAATTCGTGCGGATCTGCCGGAGCGCGAACGCCGATTCGCAACGCACTGAACCCCGCGCGTGTGCGCATGCGCGCTTCGAACTTCACGGCAACTCCGCGCTTCATCGGAATGCCGTGCACCTGCTCTTGGCTTCCGAAACCGAAATATTCTCGTCCTCGTGGCAACAGACCAAGCGGGTCGTCGACGATGGTTTCACCGTTGATACTCAGCGAACCCATGCCGGTGATCACCAGCGAAACATCGTGGGTTCCGTCGGTCTCGGGGATGAACTCTCCCGACAACACGATCGTGAAGTCGTAGGCATTGACGCCCGGCGGTGCGGCGCCAAAGAACGAAAGCGCGGAGCGCAATGTGGTGTCGCGACGACGTGGCTCGCCCGCAGTTTCGTCGCGATCGTAATAGTCGACGCGCCAACCGGGGGCGCCCTCGGCGGTGCGCATCTGGTCGGCGTCAAGAATCGGTGCCAACTTGTCGATCGAAGTGCCTCGTCGCCACTCGATCTTCGAAGTGCCGAATCGATCCTCGAGACCGCGGAGAATCGTGCTCGTCTCAATCGCCTGCATGCTCGACGAGCCACCGCCCTGGGTTCGGGTTGACTTTGCATTGGGTCCAACCACGGCGATCTTGCGCACCGAGTCGGGTCGAATCGGCAGGGCGTTTTTCTCGTTGCGCACCAGCACCGTGCCCGCCACGGCGGCCGAGCGCACGATCTGCCGCTCGCTCGCGTCGTCGACAGTTTGCTCGACTGTGGATGCGGGCCTTTCGTCGGCGTGGGTGCGTTCGATCAACTGCAACACCGTCGCGACCCGTTCGTCGATCTCAGATTCAGTCACACGACTTTCTTGCACGGCCTGCAACAAATATTTGCCATAAATGGTTTTTGGCCCTGGCATCGGAATATCGAGGCCCGCTTTGAGGGATGTGACCGTGTCGTGGGCGCCAAACCAATCGGAAACCACGAATCCGTCGAAACCCCAGTCGTTGCGCAAAATTTCGCGCAACAATTCGACGTTGTTCGCGGCGTGCGCGCCATTGAGTTTGTTGTAACTGCTCATGACTCCCCACGCGCCGGCGTCGATCACCGTGGCTTCGAACGGTCGCAAGTAGAACTCGCGCAAAGTCGTCTCATCTATCTGCGCATCAACGGTCATGCGGTCAACTTCGGTGTCGTTGCCGGCGAAATGTTTGACCGTCACGGCGACTTCTTGCGACTGCACACCGATCACAATCGCCGTGGCGATACGCGCCGAAAGTTCGGGGTCTTCGCTCAGACATTCGAAGGTTCGACCGCCGATCGGCGTGCGATGCAGATTCACCGTTGGGGCGAGCACCACATGCACGGCTTTGCGACGCGCCTCACGACCAAGCAGCACGCCGAGTTGGTTGGCCAGGCCGATGTCCCACGATGCACCGATGACGATCGAAGTCGGAATATTCAGACCCGGCGTGCGATTCGGCCCGAGCGACTCGCCACGCACGCCATTCGGGCCGTCGGACATTTTGATTTCGGGGATACCCACCCGCTCGATCGCATGGGTTCGCCACGACGACGCCCCGCCCAGCAAACGACACTTCTCCTCGAGCGTCATCTGCCCCAGCCACGCCCCAACGCGCGAGTTCATAACG
>VGAB01000044.1 GCA_016870935.1 Actinomycetota bacterium
GGGTTCGAGGTCGTCGATCTTGGCATCAACACCGACGTCAACAAATACCTCGCCGCGCTCGAAGAGCACAAGCCCGACATTCTCGGAATGTCGGCGCTGTTGACGACGACCATGCCCTACATGAAGGTTGTTATCGACACGATGAAAGAAAAGGGTCTGCGCGACAAATACATTATTTTGGTCGGTGGTGCACCGCTCAACGAAGAGTTCGGTCATGCCGTTGGCGCAGACGCCTATTGTCGCGATGCGGCCGTGGCCTCCGAAACCGCGAAGCAATTGGTCGGGGCGCGTCGTATGCGCAGCGCCGAGCCGCCTGGTCCATCAGTCGGCTGAAAAATTCGGCGATGTCGTTTGACTCGCGACCGCTGATCATCGCTTGTGGCGCGCTAGTCAGCGAGTTGCGGTCGGTTCTCGACGCCTCGGGCGTCGGTGAAGCGATCGAAGTGATTTATCTGCCTGCGAATCTGCACAACCGACCCGAGAAAATCGCACCCGAAGTCGAGAAAATTCTCGAGACGAGCAAGTCGCGCAAGGTTTTCGTGGCCTACGCCGATTGCGGAACGGGCGGTCTTCTCGATGCCGTGTTGAAGAAGTTTCCGCTGGTGTCGAGAATCGCCGGGGCGCACTGTTATGAGTTTTTCGCCGGAAGCGAGAAGTTTCTGGCCGCGCACGACACCGAGCCCGGCACGTTTTACCTGACCGATTTCTTGGCCAAGCACTTTCTCGCATTGGTTTGGCAGGGGCTCGGGCTCGACCAACACCCCGAGTTGCGCGATGTTTATTTCGGCAACTACCGACGAGTCGTGCTTTTCTCACAAACGAACAATCCCGAGATAATCGCCGCGGGCAAGTCGGCCGCCGATCAACTCGGTTTAGACTTTGAACATCTGCATGTCGGGTTAGAAAATTTTGCGGCGGCGGTGCCGATTTCGTTTTTGAAATCTGCCAAAAGTTGAGAGCCAGTTTTAGGGAGAACAGCGCGTGCCGAGGGGAAGCAACGAGGTCATCGTGATCATGTGGCGCGACATCCCGGCGCAGGTCAATGCGCAGTCGGGTCGCGAGCGAAAACAGGTTCAACTTTCCGACAAGTTTCAACGGGCGATCGACAGGGCCAAGCGCAAGGCGAATATCTATACGGCCGAAGAAGACATCGCCCAGTGGCGGAGGGTGAGTCTTCCGTTGACGGGCGATTTGGCCGAGGCGGCGCAACGCGAGGCCGACCGTCTCGACGGCGAGTATTCGCGCGAGCGCCTCGGCAAACTCGCATTCGCCGGCGGCTTCGAGGCCGACGTAGATGCGACCGAATTCACGAACCAAGAACTTCTGGATTTGGAAGAACTAGAAGAGAACTGAAAACAAGATTAAATGAGCAAAGGAAACCAAGCATGACCGACACAATTATTTCTTCCGCGACCAAAGAGGTGGTCATCGGTTTTGGGCGCCCGTTCGTGATGATCGGTGAACGAATCAACCCGACTGGTCGAAAGATGCTCGCTGCCGAAATGAAAGAAGGAAACTTCAGCAGGGTCGAGGCCGACGCGTTGGCGCAGGTCGCGGCTGGCGCGCACATGCTCGATGTGAACGCCGGAATTCCGCTGGCCGACGAACCGGCACTGTTGGCGCGCGCAGTGAAACTGGTGCAGTCGATCACCGACGTGCCGTTGTCTATCGACTCTTCGATCATCGAGGCGCTCGAGGCGGGCCTCGCGGTTTATCAGGGCAAGCCACTCGTAAATTCGGTCACTGGTGAAGACGCCAACCTCGAGCGGGTGCTGCCGTTGGTCGCCAAATACGGGGCCGCCGTGGTGGCGATTTCCAACGACGAGACCGGCATCAGCATGGACCCCGACGAGCGCTTCGCGGTGGCGAAAAAAATTGTTCAGCGAGCGGCAGATCACGGTATCCCGGCCAGCGATGTCGTGGTCGATCCGTTGGTCATGCCGATCGGCGCGATGGGCGACGCGGGTCGAACCGCGTTCAAGATCATTCGTCGCCTGCGCGAAGAGTTGAAGGTCAACACCACCTGCGGCGCGTCGAACGTAAGTTTCGGCATACCCTCGCGCAACAACATCACCGGAACCTTCTTGGCGATGGCGATCGGTGCGGGCATGACCTCGGCGATCATGAATCCGCTTCATGAAGAGGTCAAAACTCTGGTGATGGCGGCCGACGTGCTGGTCGGCAACGACGAGAACTGCGCCGCGTGGATTCGCGCCAAAAGAGACCCGAACGAGGCGGCACCCGAGCGGGGTGCGCGCGGCGGGCGGGCTCGTCGTCGCCAAGAATAAAAATATGCAACATCGCGTCGTCTTCACCCCGTCGGGTCTAGACGGCGTCGTAGACGATGGCGTCACGGTTCTCGAGGCGGCGAGAAAACTCGGGGCCGACATCGACTCGGTCTGCGGTGGGCGGGGCATCTGTGGTCGCTGCCAGATAACGCCGAGCACGGGAGTATTCGCCAAGTGGGGCATCACTGTCTCACAAGATTCGCTGTCGGCGCCGGGCGAAACCGAGGTCAATTATCGGGCCAAGCGCGCTCTCGTGCCGGGAAATCGTCTGGGTTGCGCCGCAAAGATTTGTGGCGACCTGGTCGTAGACGTGCCGGCCACAAGTCAGGTGCATCGTCAGGTGGTGCGTAAAGACCTGGATCTCGAGCCGATCACGGTCGACCCGAGTTTCAGTTTGTTTTACCTGACGATTCCCGAGGCGCAACTCGGCGATTCGGTGAGTGCCGCCGATGCGCTGGCCAACGCCGTGGCCACCCAGCACAAGCGGCGCGCTCCCGAGGTCGCGCGCAGGACACTGGCCACACTTCACGCTGCGATGGCCAAAGCCGAAGGCGAAGTCACGGTCGCAGTGCGCCACGACGCCGCCGCAGATTCGATCGTCGCCGCTTGGCCGGGTTTCGTCGACTCGGTCTATGGAATCGCCGTCGATGTCGGCTCGACGACCGTGGCCGGTCATCTTTGCGAGCTCCTGACGGGCGAGATCGTCGGCAGTTCGGGTTTGATGAACCCGCAGATTCGATTCGGCGAAGATCTCATGAGTCGCGTTTCGTATGTGATGATGAACCCGGGTGGCGAGATCGAGTTGACCCGTGCGATTCGCAATTCGTTGAACGAATTGATCGACAATCTGGTCGAAGCGGCGGGCGTCACGGTCGGCGGCGTGCTCGAGATCTCGATCGTCGGCAATCCGATCATGCACCACATTGTTTTGGGGATCGATCCGACCCCGTTGGGCATGGCGCCGTTCGTGTTGGCGACCAATGAATCGGTCAGTGGTTGGGCGACAGAACTCGACTTGAAACTGCCGAACTCCCGTTTCTATGTCGGACCTTGCATCGCCGGCCATGTTGGCGCCGACACGGCGGCGGCAATCTTGGCCGAGGGACCCCATCGTTCAAAAGATATGCAACTGCTCGTCGACATCGGCACCAACGCCGAAATCGTCTTGGGAAACATCGAGAGTCAGTTCGCCGCCTCAAGCCCGACCGGCCCCGCCTTTGAAGGCGCACAAATCAGCGCCGGCCAACGCGCCACTGCGGGGGCGATCGAGCATGTGCGTATCGACCGCAAAACTCTCGAGCCGCGGGTAAAAGTGATCGGCTCGAATCTGTGGAGCAACGAACCGGGTTTTCTCGAGTCGCTCGGCGACACGCACGTCACGGGCATCTGTGGCTCGGGGATTATCGAGGTGATCGCCGAAATGTATTTGAGCGGCATCATCGACGCCGATGGCGTCGTGCGCGGAGAATTGGCGGCCAAATCGTCGCGAATTGTCGGTGATGAGCGCACATTTTCATATCTGTTTTACGAACACGGCGAGACCAAACTTTTCGTGACGCAAAACGATGTTCGCGCGATCCAATTGGCAAAAGCGGCTTTGCGCGCGGGCATCGACTTGCTGGTTGAACATGCAGGCATGCCCAAGGTCGACGACATCCGTCTCGCTGGCGCCTTCGGGGCGCACATCGACCCGGTCTACGCGATGGTGCTCGGCCTGGTGCCCGACTGCCCGGTTTCGGGCGTTCGCAGCGTCGGCAACGCGGCCGGCGCGGGGGCCGTGCAGGCGTTGCTGTCGCGCAAACTCCGACACGAAATGGAAGACGCAGTTCGCAAGGTGACAAAAATCGAAACCGCGACCGAGCCCAGATTTCAGCAACTATTCGTCGAGGCCATGGCGTTTCCGCACAAGACCGCCGCTACACCGAATCTTGCCACGGTGATCGACCTGCCTTTGCGCGAGCAGAATGCCGATGTCGGCTCGGGTTCGGCTCGCTCGGGTCGCCGTCGGCGGTCGACGGGCGGCGTGGCAGAATAGAAAACATGTCGGATGTAACACGTACAAAACGATCTGGCGGTCGCGCCGGTCGACAGAGCCTGCGCACCTCGCACGAACCAGAGCGCGACGCATTTATCACCCGGCAAATCAAACCGTATGAACTCGTCTCAGACGAGGGGCTCGAATTGATCGAGCACAACGCCGACACCGTGCTCGAAGAGGTCGGCATCGAAGTTCGCGATTATCCGTCGGCGATACAGAGATTCAAAGACGCGGGCGCCGATGTGAACGGCACGCGGGTTCGGTTTCCGCGGGGCATGTGTCGCAAGATCGTGTCGTCGAGCGCGCCGAGCGTGTATACGCAACATGCCCGAAATCCAAAAAATAACGTGCAGATTGGCGGCAACGCGACAGTTTTCGCGCCCAACTACGGCTCGCCGTTCGCGTTCGATCTTGACAACGGTCGGCGCTATGCGACCATCGTCGATTTTCAGAATTTCGTGAAACTCGCCTACATGTCGCCGCGCATGCACCATTCGGGCGGCACGGTTTGCGAGCCGGTCGACATTCCTGTCAGCAAAAGACATCTCGACATGGTCTATGCGCACATCAAATACAGCGACAAGGGCTTCATGGGTTCGGTAACGGCGGGCGAGCGGGCACAAGACAGCGTCGACATGGCGCGCATCGGTTTTGGTGGCGATCTGCAAGACCGCACGGTGATGACCAGCCTGATCAACGCCTCGTCGCCGCTCGTGTGGGACGCGACGATGTTGGCTTCGGCCGAGGTTTATGCGCGCAATAACCAGGCGACGATCATCACCCCGTTTATTTTGGCCGGGGCGATGGCGCCGTCGACTTCGGCAGGCGTGGCGACCCAGACGCTCGCCGAGGCGCTCGCAGGCATGACATTCACCCAACTTGTTCGACCGGGCGCGCCCGTGATTCTGGGTTCGTTCGCCTCGTCGATGTCGATGCAAACTGGTGCGCCGACATTCGGCACACCCGAGCCGGCGATAGTTCTCTACACGATGGCGTCTCTTGCCCGACGTCTCGGTGTTCCGTTCAGGTCGGGCGGCTCGCTGACGGCCTCGAAACTTCCCGACGCGCAGGCGGCATATGAAAGTGCGGCGACGCTTTTGCCGACGATAATGGCCGGCACGAATTTTGTGCTGCATGCGGCGGGCTGGCTCGAAGGCGGTTTGGCGGTGGGCTACGAAAAGTTCGTGCTCGATGACGACCAACTCGGTATGATGGCGACATTCTCCAAGGGGCTAGATACGTCGCCGAACGGCCAGGCGCTTGACGCGATTCGCGACAATCCGCCAGGCAACCATTTTTTGGGCACGGCGCACACCCTTGCCAACTTCGAGACGGCCTTCTATCGATCCACTACGTCCGACAATTCGAGCTATGAACAATGGCTTGAAGACGGCGGAGACGACGCGGCCAAGCGCGCCAATCGAATCTGGAAAGAACGGTTGGCGAGTTATGTCGCGCCACCTCTCGACGACGCGATCGACGAAGAACTCAAAGAGTTCGTGGCCAAGCGAAAGAGCGAATTGCCCGATACTTTCGGCTGATCTGTGTTGGTGTTCACTGTTGGTCGCTCGCCAACAAACGCCGAAAACCCCTAGTATTACACAAATGTCGATCCTTTCACGCTTCAAAAAGTCTTCGGTTCGGGTGACGCCCGCGGTCAAGTCGCTGGTCGCGAACATGCGCTACGAGTTGATCCCGATGAAAAGTATCGAGCAGGGCATTCTTGATTTGCCTGCGGGCGCGCCGGTCTCGGTCACTTGCTCGCCGGTCAAAGGCATCGGCGCGACCCAAGAAATCTCCGCTCGTTTGATTTCGTCGGGTCACGAGGTCGTGCCGCACTTTGCGGCCCGCTTGGTCGAATCGCGGGAGCATGTCTCCAAACTCGCAGCCTGGGTTCGACAGCAGGGCATCAAAGAGGTTTTTTTGATCGCCGGCGACGCCGAGCAGCCCGCTGGTCCGTATAAAGATGGTGTCGAGTTGCTGCGCGACTTTCTTGACAGCAACAGCGGCGTCGAAAGAATCGGTTTCGGCAGTTATCCCGACGGTCATGCTTTCATCAGTCGAGAAGACCTGAGCACCGCTTTGCACCACAAACAAAAACTTCTCGAAGAGGCGGGCGTGCAAGGTCTGGCGTCGACGCAGATGTGCTTCGACATCGCGCTGATCAGGTCTTGGCTGCAGCAAGAACGAAACAACGGGTTCAAGATGCCCGTGGAGCTGGGTGTTCCGGGCGTGGTCGATCGAACCAGACTGATGACTCTCGGCGCCCGAGTCGGTGTCGGCGCATCGATGCGATATCTGAGCAAAAACAGGGCCTCGATCATGAAGATGCTTTCGCCCGGCGGTTACGACCCGACCGAACTTGTCGCGGGCTTGGCCAAAGATGCGCAGGCGTTGAACATCGTCGGCTTGCATTCGTTCACTTTTAACAGCGTCGCCGACACGGCGGCTTGGCAGCGTGAAGTGATGGCTAGCGAGTGAAGACCGACGCCGTCGTCATCGGCGCGGGCGTCATCGGTGGTGCGGTCGCGTTCGAACTCGCGAAGGCGGGACGCTCGGTCGTGATCGTCGATAAGGGTTCGGCGGCGGGCGCCGGCTCGACCTCGGCTTCGTCGGCGATCATTCGCTTCAGTTATTCGACGATCGACGCCGTGTTGATGGCATGGGAGTCGGCGCCGATGTGGGAGAACTGGGCGGGTTATCTCGGCGTGGTCGACCCCGACGGTATGGCGAAGTTCATTCGCACGGGCTATCTGGTTTACCGCACCCAGGGCTACAGCGGCGAGGCCGTGCGAAAGATTTGGGATGAAATCGGTATTCCCTACGAGATATTGAGCGCCGAACAGTTGCGCAAGAAATTCCCCGCTTTGGACGCGGGAAGTTACTGGCCGCCAAAAAGAATCGACGACCCGGCGTTTGGCGACGACGCGGTGGGCGAGTTGTCGGGGCTTTATGATCCGCTGAGCGGCTTCATGGACGACCCGATGTTGGCGGCGCACAACTATGTCTATGCGGCGAAGTCGCACGGCGCAGAGACGCGTTTCAAAGAAGAGGTTGTTTCGATCGACAACGACGGTAAAAAAATTATCGGGGTGACGTTGGCCAGCGGAGAAAAAATCGAGGCGGGCATCGTGATCAACGCCGCCGGACCGCATGCGAGCAAAATCAACCGAATGGCCGGGGTCGCCGAAGAGATGAACATTCGACACAGACCGTTGCGACAAGAGGTCTATGTCGCGCCGGCGCCAAACGGATTTCGCCTAGAAGACGACGCGCCCGTCGTCGCCGACCTCGATACCGGCATTTATTTCAGGCCTCACCCGGGCGGCACACTCAACCTCGGCGGCACCGAGCCTGCTTGCGACGAATTGCATTGGATCGAGGACGCCGACGATTGGCGCCAAGAGACGACGGTCGAGATTTGGGAGACGATGATGTTGCGCCTCGCGCGACGCATGCCGAATTTCGGCGTGCCGGTTTCACCCTCGGGTATCGGCGCGCTCTACGACGCCACCGACGACTGGGTGCCGATCTACGATCGCTCAAGTCTCGACGGTTTTTACATGGCTTGCGGAACGAGCGGCAACCAATTCAAAAATGCGCCATTGGCGGCGATCTTCATTCGCATGTTGATCGAGGCGGCCGAAGCCGGCAAGAACCACGACGACGAGCCGATTCGCTATCGAGGCCCGCGTTCGGGCAAAGAAATAAATATCGGCGCGTTCTCTCGCCTTCGACAGGTGCAGTTGACCTCCGGCACGGTGATGGGCTGACCCCGAATGCGAGTTTCGCTCGGCGAGTTGCTGGCGACGGGCAAAGTGATTCTCGCTGACGGCGCGACGGGCACAAATTATTTTGCCAATGGTCTGGTGTCGGGCGAGCCGCCCGAGTTTTGGCTAGACAGTCATCCCGAGCGAGTCGCCGATCTTCACCAACGATTCGTCGATGCGGGTGCCGACATAATTCTCACGAACACTTTCGGCTGCAACCGGCACCGGTTGAAACTGCACAACGCCCAGGCTCGAACCCATGAACTCGCGAAAAAAGCCGCCGAGATCGCCCGAAAAGTTGTCGACTCGTGCGTTCGACCCGTCGTCGTGGCGGGTTCGGTCGGCCCGACGGGTGAATTGTTCGAGCCATTGGGTGCCTTGACTTTCGACGAGGCTGTCGACACTTTCAAAGAACAAATTCGCGGACTCAAAGACGGCGGCGCCGATGTCGCGTGGATCGAGACGATGTCGGCGGTCGAAGAAGTTCAGGCGGCCGCCCAAGCGGCGATCGCAGTCGGTTTGCCGTATACCGTGACATGCAGTTTCGATACGGCTGGCCGAACGATGATGGGTTTGAAACCAGATGGTATGGCGGCGCTGTTCGCCGACTTTTCGGTGAAGCCGATCGCGATCGGCGCGAACTGTGGCGTCGGGGCCTCGGACATCTTGGTCACCGCACTCGAGATGAGCCAATCGGCCGATGCGGCGCACCTGCCGATGATCTCGAAAGGAAACTGCGGTATACCACGTTTCGTCGGCACCGAAATCGAGTATTCGGGCACCCCTGAGTTGATGGCGCACTATGCCGAACTTGCGACTGATGCGGGGGCGCGAATAGTCGGCGGTTGTTGTGGCACGTCACCCGAGCACTTGGCCTCAATGCGACGAGCGATCGACGAACATGTCGGTGGCGCTCGTCCGACGCTTGAAGTTATCGTCGCCGAAATCGGGCCACTGACCAACAAGCCACCGTCAGACACCGACAACTCGCGTCGGCGTTCGCGCCGCGGTTAGCGCTGCGCAATAATCTGGCGCAAGCGGTCGTCGGGCTTTGGTCGTGCGCCAAGGTGCTCGATGACCCAAGCAGCGACTTTGTTGGCGAACTTTGCGGCCTCGACCGCCGAGTTAGAGGCCAGATAATGCGCCAAGAACGCGCCGGCAAACGAGTCGCCCGCTCCTGTCGCGTCGACAAGGTTGTTGGTCGCGGGTTCGATATGGGTCGTCGTCTTGCCGTCGAAGACTAGGGCACCATCGGCGTCAAGTTTCAAGATGATCAGCGCCTGGTCGTAAATTGCGGCAAGTTTTTTGACGATCGCCTCGGGCTCGTCGCAGCCTGTGAGCACCCGACCTTCTTCGAAGTTCGGAAAGAAAATATTGATCGCCAGGTCTTTTGTCCACGACAGAAACTGTTCGACGCCCATCTCGCCGATCATCTGAAACGATGCCGGATCAAACGAGATCGTCAGGGCGTTTTGACGGGCGACCTGCGCCGCCAAGCGTGCGGCCGAGCGCGGGGGATCGGTGAAGAAACTCCAGGCGGTCAGGTGCAGGTGGTTCGACGAGGCGATGATGCCGCGGGGCAACTCGGACGGAATCAGGTAGAAGTCGGCGCCATGGCCCGAGACCATGCTTCGCTCGCCGGTCTGGTCGACGAAAACGGCGACGCTCCCCGTGAGGTGGGCGTCGGTCTCAACGAAATAGTGCTCGACTTTTTCTTTGTCGAGATCCTCGCGCGCTAGTTGACCGAATCGATCTCGACCGATTTTGCCGATAAATCGCGAGTCGAGCCCGCATCGTCGCGCCCAAACCGCAAGATTCGCCGCGCTTCCGCCCGGTGTGAGCATCACCTCACCGAACGAGTCGCCGCCTTTGAGCAGGTTGTTGTTCGTGCGAATCAATACATCCCACGCGAAATCTCCGACGACACAAAGCGATGACGACATCGCCTTCAACGGTATCGCCGAATTATTGATGGATTAATTGTGCCGAATCGCGCGATTCTGTGGCGGCCAAAACGCCGACAGCGCCGATGACGAATGTCGCACCGACAATGCGCGGCAGGGTCAACGGTTCGCCGAGAAAGATCACCCCGGCGATTATCGACGAGACCGGTTCGAAAGTTTGGATCACCGCGGCTTTGCTGGTGCCGAGCAGTTTGATGCCCGCGTAAAGGGTTGCCGTGGGTATCACAGTTGCGATGATCGCCAGCATCACAACGCTTACCCAGCCGCTGGTCGTCGCCGGGAAAATCGCCGAAACCGATCTTGGCGCGACCAGCGAATAAACGGCCAGCGACGAGGCCGCACCGAACATCACGATCGTCACTCCCGTGGGTAAATCGACCTTGGGCAGGACCTTCGCACAGACGATCATGTAGAACGCGTATTCGACGGCGACGATCAACACCAGAATCACGCTGATCGTGTTGGCGTCGCCTACCTGTCCCGCGGCGATGGCGACACCGGTCAATGTCGAGACCAGACAGACGACGATGATCCGACTCGGCTTGACACCGAAAATCCACCACGACAGCAGAACGACGATGATCGGGTTGCAATAGAAAATCGTGATCGCCAGGCCGCTGTCGATGTTCTCGAGCGCCGTGAAATACAAAAT
>VGAB01000045.1 GCA_016870935.1 Actinomycetota bacterium
ACCGACGAACCCAAACTTCGACTCGAACACATTCTCGCCGACATCTAAAGCGCGCTAGCAGCGCGAGCGCTGCTCAACTTGGGGCGTGAGATTTTTGCCAGGCGCGGGCGAGCCTGGCGTAGTGGCCGTTGCGCGCGAGCAGATCGTCGTGGTTGCCATATTCGGCGACCTTGGCGTCGACGATCACCGCGATGTTGTCGGCTCGTTGCACGGTCGACAAACGGTGCGCGACGACGATCACGGTGCGCCCCGTCATCAATCGCTCGAGCGCGTGTTCGACCTCGGCCTCGGTGCCCGGGTCTAGGTTCGAGGTCGCCTCGTCGAGCACAAGCACCGCCGGGTCGACGAGCGCGGCCCGCGCAAGAGCGACCAACTGCCGCTCGCCCGCCGACAATCGGCTGCCACGCTCGCGAACTTCAGTATCTAGACCGTCGGCAAACTGCGCGAAGTGCTCGGTTGCGCCGATTGCCGCGATAGCCGCCTCAATTTCGGCGTCAGTTGCATCGGCGCGGGCGATGCGCAAGTTGTCGCGAATTGATCCGTTGAACAAGAAGCCCTCTTGCGGCACCACCGCGATGCATTGACGAAGCGATGTCATCGTCGCCAGTTTCAGGTCGACGCCGCCAAAAGAGACCGTGCCGGTTTGTGGATCATAAAGACGCGCCATGAGTTTGGCCAGCGTCGACTTGCCCGCGCCGGTCGGCCCGACGAGGGCGAGTTTTTCGCCGACGCCGACCTTGATCGAGACGCCATCTAGCGCGGGCGCATCTGCACCCGCATATGTGAACGAGATATCGGTGACTTTCAGTTCGCCTGTTTTCGGCAAGTCGACCGCCGAGTGATGCTCGTCGACCTCGGGTTTGGCGTCGAGAATCGCGAACAACTTGTTGAGTGCCGCCCCCGCCGACTGCACGGTGTTGTAGAGCTGCGAGAGTTGCTGAACGGGGTCGAACAAACTCGAGAGCAGCAGCACGAACGCCACCACCGTGCCGAGCGTTACGGTGCCGCGATGCGCGAACCAGCCGCCGATGCCGATCATCAACGATGTGGCGAGAACACCCGAGAATTCGACGAGCGCGAAGTACCAGGTCGAGACCCGAACGCTCTTTTCGTGCGCGGCGAACAAAGACCTGTTCGAGATTTTGAACTTGCGCTTGACCTCGTCTTCTTGGGCGTAGGCCTGAATCACTCGCACGGTGGTGATGCCCTCTTGCAGCGCCGAAAGGTTGGCGCCGACCCGCTCGCGCACGGTCAGATAGGCGCGATTCGAGTCGCGTTGAAACTTGACCGACGACAAGACCAGGACGGGCATCACCAACAGGGCGACGATGGTCAACTGCCAACTCAAAAAGAGCAAAACGACGATCGAGAACACGAGCATCAGGATCGCCGACATGAACTGCAAGAGACCCCACTGCACGAGTTCTGACATCGACTCGATGTCGGCGGTCATTCGCGCCACCAAAACGCCGGCCTTGTTGCGGTCATAGAACGCCATCGACTGCCGTTGCATCTGCCTGAAAACCGCGAGACGCAACAGGCGAAGAAACGATTCGCCCGTGCGATTGACGAACACAAACAGCAGTCGACCGAAAACGTACGAAAGCGCGACGACAAAAACATAGAGAACCACGGCCAGGTTCAGTTCGCTCGTGTTTTTGGCGCGAATGCCCGCGTCGATGCCGTGTCGCACGATCACCGGTGCGGCCAGCGTGGCGGCCGTGGTCATCAGCACGCAACCGAACGCGATGTACATCGTCCGACGAAACGGCGTAGCCATCTTGAAGACCCGACCCAGGATCGTGCGCGCCTGGGCGCGACTCAGGCGATCTTCGTCGCTGACCCCGCCAGACTGCCACATATTATTTGGTCGCTTTCGCCGACTCGAGCGAAGAGTTCGCGGGTTGGTCTTCGGTTTGTTGCATGCTCGCGAGCACTTCTCGGTAGCGGGCGTTCGTCGCGACGAGTTCTTCGTGCTTGCCGATCGCCGCGACGGTCTGGTCGTCGATGAACACGACTCTCGAAGCCAATGCGATCGTGCCCGGTCGATGCGCGATGACGATCGTCGTTCGACCCGACATCACCGTGCGCATCGCCTCGCGAATCTCGCTCTCTTTGTTCGGGTCGACCGCGCTGGTCGCATCGTCGAGCACCAATACCCGCGGATCAGAGATGATCGCGCGGGCGATCGCCACGCGCTGGCGCTGGCCGCCCGAGAGCGAGAAGCCGCGCTCGCCGATGACCGTGTCGTAACCGTTTGGAAGTTGCAAAATAAATTCGTGGGCGCCGGCCAGTTTCGCCGCGCGCTCGATGTCGACCTGCGACGCATCGGGCTTGGCGAAGGCGATGTTGCTCTTTACCGAGTCGTTGAACAGCACGGTGTCTTCGAATACGACGCCGATTTGACGACGAAGATCGTGCAGTTTTATTTTGCGAACATCGACGCCGTCCAAGAAAACGTGGCCGCTGTTGGTGTCGTAAAAGCGCAACAGCAGACGCGGCACGGTCGACTTGCCCGACGCAGTGGCGCCGACGATCGCGATCGACTCGCCCGCCTTGATGTCGAGGCTGAAGTTTTTCAACACCGGTCGGGTCGGGTCGTAGCCGAATTGCACGCGCTCGAACTTCACCGAGCCCAACTGGCGCCCGTTTTGCGAGGGCAACTCGCGCGGATTCGGCGGGTCGACGATCTCGGAATCGGTCGAGAGCACCTCGTTGATTCGCACCAGCGCCGAAGCGGCGCGCTGACCGAGGGCGATGATCATGCCGACATTTCGCAGCGGCCAGACGAGCAGCGTCAGATAAACATTGAACGCGACCATGTCGCCGATCGAGAGTTGGCCCGACAAGACGCGATGCCCGCCCACCAACAGAACACCCACCGCGCCGATGGCCGGCAAGACGTCGATCGCCGGCATGAAGTTGCTTCGAATCTTGGCGGCCTTCATCGACTCGGCAAAGATATCGTCGGCTTCTTTTTCGAGTTTGTCGAACTGCACCTGTTCGGCCCCGAAACCCTTGACCACCCGCACGCCCGACACCGACTCTTCGACGACATTCGCCAACTGGGCCTGTTCCGCCTGCACGGCGATCGACGCCGGATGAATGCGATTGCTGAAACGGCGCGCCGAGAGATTGACGAACGGCAAAGGCAACATCGCCACCACCGCCAACACGGGATCGGTCACGAACAGAATCGCCGCCACGGCGATGATCTGAATGACATTCGACATCGTGATCGGGATCATCACGATGAAACCTTGAATCTGCATCAGGTCGCTGGATGCGCGGCTCATCAACTGACCCGTCTGGGCCTTGTCGTGGTAGCCGATGTTGAGGTTCAAGACATGGCCGAAAAGTTTTTCACGCAACAACGTCTCGGCCCAGCGACTCTCGCGAAAGGCGACATAGCGCCGGAAGCCCGACAAGACGCCGGTGAGCACGCCGAGCCCGGCGATGATCAACGACCAGCGCAACAGCGGGCCGTTTTTCTCGATGCCGTCGTTGATCGCGAACTTCGTCACCTGCGGCACGGCGACTTTGAACGACGCCCACGAGATGCCGATCAATCCGCCGATGATCAGGTTGCGTCGCTGTTCACGCAACAACCTGCGCAGAAGTTTCCAGCCTTCGCTGCGCTGAGACTGCTCGAACTCGAGACGCGCCGCGAGTTCTGAATCGGTTTCGCTGACGGACATTTTTTAGGCGGCGCTCGGCGACAAAGACTCGACGCAACTCCAGTAGCCGACTTCGGGATCAAAGGCGACAATCGCCAACGACGAAGTGGTCACGCCGTTGTCGAAATATTTCTTGATCGTCGCCCGACACTGGGCGACGCTGCCGTGCACGAACAGTTGATCGACGACCTCGTCGGGTATCGCCGCCACGGCGGCCTTGCGATCGCCCGCCTTCCATAGATCCCACATTTGTTGCAACATTTCGCCGCGTCCGAGCCACTTGTGAAACTCGGCGTAAACCGGCACCGTGAGATAGGCGGCGATCAGCCGCTTGGCCGCACCGCGCACAAGTTCGGCGTTCTCGCTTGGGCAGACGAAAATTCGGGCGACGATCTCGCGTTCACCCGGGTTTTGTGAATTTTTCGCGGCTTCGTCGACGACTGCGGCGACTTTCGTTACATCGTCAGCCGACAACCAGTTGATGATCGCGCCGTCGGCCTCGCGACCCGCCAATTTCAACATGCCTTCGCGCAACGCGGCGACCAAAACTTGCGGTTTCACCTCGGGACGAATGCCGAGACGAAACCCGTCGATATTGAAGGTCTCGTATTGTTTGGTGATTTTTTCGCCGGTCATCGCGTCTTGCAAGAAGCGCACGACATCGCGAACTTTTTTATAGGGTTCGACGAACGGGATCGCGTTCCATTTCTCGACGATCACGTTGCTCGACGAACCGATGCCGATTGCAAACCTGCCCGGAGCGGCGTCGGCCATCGTCGCCACGCTTTGGGCCATCAAGGCCGGTGAGCGCGTGTAAGCGGGCACGATCGCCGTGCCGAGACGCAAGCGGGGCTCCCACGCGGCGACCATCGCCAGCGGGGTGAACGCATCGGCGCCGTCGGCTTCGGCCGACCAAACATCTGAGTAGCCGAGGTCGGCAATTTTTTTATAGTTCTCGCGCTGTGCGTGCAGTGGCCCCGGCAACGGCACTGTGATTCCGGGTCTTTGTTGCACCGGCTAATTCTTCCACTTTCGTGCTTTGCAACTTTGACTGGCGATCGCCATCAAGGTGCCGTCTTCGGCGAACATGTTCACCCGCCCGTGCCCGAAACCGCGCTCGATCGCGTCGATATATATGTCGAGCAACACCCATTTGGTGGGCACGAGCTTGACGATGCGGATCGTGTTGTCGAGGCTGTTGCCACCCGCGGCCAAACCCACCGCCTGGCCCACCGCCATCGGCACGAAGTCGCCGAGAATGCCGAGCGCCGTCGCGTCGATGCTTTCGATCAGCGCGGGAATCTGCGCCCACATCACGACATTGCCGTCGCTCAACGTGCCGTCGAGTTGTTCGAGCGTTCGACCTTTGACGATGCGTTGCTCCAAAGAATCATGAATCGTGCCCGCCACCTCGTGTCGATGCTCGCGTGCGCGCGCCCGACCCGGCGGCGGCGCCTCGGGCATCTTCAGAAACTGGCCGGCGGCGACGAAGTTTCGATCACCAAGCGCGGCATTGACCGTGAGAATTTCTCTGTCGCCGACCCTGGCGACCGCGCGACCCTGGGTGATCTGCGGACCATTCACGGCGAGGGTGACCTCGATCGTCACCACTTCGTCGGTTTTCGCGAAAGAGAGATATTGCGCGGTGGCCCACACCAGATTGCGTCGTGAAACTGTCTCGAGCGCGCTGATGCAAGAGCCGAGACCCGCGCCACCATACATGAAATAGCCGCCCGTCGAAATGCGCAGGTCGACGGGCATCGAGAAACTCGAAGAGTCGTCGATGCGGGTCAGACCGAGAAAACTGCGACTATCCACTTCATCACTCTAATTAATCGCATGTATTCGCCGACTAGTTTTGATGTATGGCCGACTCTCCGTGGCGCGGTGACGCAGTTTCGCTGGTCGAGGCGTTTCGTAATGGCGAGCGCTCGCCCGCCGAAGAATTGAAAGCGACGTTTGCCGCGATCGACAAGAGCGAATTGAACGCGTTCTGTTTTCTCGATCGCGAGGCCGCCGAGCGCGACGCCAAGAACGCCGATGTCTCACTGCCGTTTGGTGGCGTGCCGATCGGCATCAAAGAACTCGATCTGGTCGCGGGTTGGCCCGACACCGAAGCGAGCATGGTGTTCAAAGATCGACTGGCCAAAACGACCGACACGCAGGTGAATCGAATTTGTCGGGTTGGCGGGGCGATCAGGATCGGTCAGACCAACGCGAGCGAGTTCGGCGGGGTCAACCTGACGCGCACCGTTCTGCACGGCGCGACGCGAAACCCGTGGAACCGCGACCGCACACCTGGCGGCTCTTCGGGTGGAAGCGCGTCGGCGGTTGCCGGCGGTCTGGTGACGCTTGCGACCGGCGGTGATGGCGGCGGATCAATTCGCATACCCGCGGGCTTCACGGGACTTCTCGGACTCAAGGCGACTTTCGGTCGGGTGCCCCGCGGACCGGGCGCGCCGAACGGCAACCTGACCACGGTGATCGGTTGTCTGTCGCGCAGCGTTCGCGACACCGCTCGCTGGTTCGATGTGGTCAATGGTCACGAACCGCATGACCCGCTCAGTCTGCAACGCACGTCTGGTTGGGAGAACGGTCTCGGCACGACTTCGACAAAAGATCTGCGCGTCGCCGTGGTGCCGAATTTCGGTGGCGGCGTGGTCTCGCCCGCGATGTGGCAGGTGATCGAACGCGCCGCCGAAGAACTCGTCGAAAGCGCGGGTTTGAAACGCCGTGATGTCGTCGATCTGTCGTTGCCGCGACTGGGTGCGGCGTGGTCGATTACGGGCATGGCGGCGATTGCCTTTCAACTCGGGGATCAATGGCCCGCATGCGCCGATCAACTCACGCCCGAGATTCGCTACGGCATCGAACGCACGGCGAATCTTTACGGCGTCGAGGCGCGCGGAAAATTCGAGCAGCGACGAACCGAACTGAACAATCGCATGTCGCAAATTTTCAGCGAGGTCGATCTGATCATCACCGCGAGCAACCCCGATGTGGCTTTCAACGCCGAGGGTCCGCTGCCCGACACATTTGGTGGTGTCGTCGGAGGTGCGGGCAACAACGGTGTGCTGACATTTCCCGCCAACATCTACGGCAATCCCGGTGTTTCAGTGCCGGTGGGTTTCGTCGACGGCCTGCCCGTGGGCATGCAGATCATGGCCCGTCATTTCGAAGAGCCGTTGTTGTTGGATCTCGCGCTCGACATCGAGCGCCGCGCCCCCTGGCCCCTCACCTCGCCGATCTAGGCGGCGAGGATGGCGCGGGCGACGAGGTCGGTGCCGAACGCCGTGAGAATCGCCAGATAACTCAAACCGGTCGCCGCCATCACCGCCGAATAACTTCGCTCTTTCAGCGCGGCGCGAGTGAAAAAAACCAGCAACCCCGTCAACACGGCGCATCCCAACCAGAAATATCCGAGAATGCCGTTCCAACCGTCGTCGATCGTTTTGTTCAGAACGCTGATCATGCCAGTCGGCAAGATCATCGCCACCACTTCGAGCGGCCAGATGAACAACACCGCGTTGGTCAAGTCATTGAGAAGTTTTCGAGTCATTCCGGGCTGCACGAGATACCAGTGACCGAGCAACATCAGGTCGGTGATCGCGCCGAGAAACGCCGCGCCGATCAGAACGCGCACCAAATCGACCATCGAGCCGCCGCTGGCGACGACCGAACCGATCAAACCCACCGCGCCGACACCTGCGACCAAAAGATCTGCGCGCGAATCGCGTTTGGCAAACGTCGCAAAGGCGACACCGGCGACGACAAGACCCGCTATCTCGCGGATGATCACGCGGTCGAAATAAAAACCCGCGACGACCCCGAGCAACGCCAAGACGCCGAATGTCGCCCGCAACAACTTCGAATAACCGGCTGAGATCTCTTTGCTGCGCAACGTGAACCACAAAAATGCAAGGCCGCCGGTCGACCATTGCAGCAGGAATGTCGCGGCGTCGAGGCGCATCAACTCAAGATCACGAGCGAATGATCGACATGATTCATCGACAACGGCCCCGCGTCGGTGGCAACCACGATGTCTTCGAGTCGCATCCCCCACTTGCCCGGCAGATAAATGCCCGGCTCGACGCTGAAGGCATGGCCGGCCGCGATCGGCAATTTGTTGCCGCTGACCATGTACGGCTCTTCGTGGGCCTCCATGCCGATGCCGTGGCCTGTTCGATGGATGAAGAAATCTCCGAAGCCGGCATCGTCGATGACTGCGCGGGCCGCCGCGTCGACCGACTCGCAGGTCGCGCCAACGACGCCCGCTTTTACGCCAGCCGATTGGGCGGCTCGCAAGACCGAATAGGCGCTGGTGATCTTTCGCGAGGGTTCGCCGATGAACACGCATCGCGTGATGTCGCTGCAATAACCGTTCATCGTGCCGCCGAAGTCGCACAACACGATCTCGTTGTTTTTGATCACGCGCGACCCCGCGTGATGGTGGGGACTCGCCGCATTTTCACCGGCGGCGACGATCGCGAAGTTGACCACGTCGTGGCCCTCGGCGATCAGACGCGCGGAAATATCGGCGGAGACCTGGGCCTCGGTGCGACCCAACAAGGCGATCTCGCCGCGTTGCAGTTGCGAAGCCACCCGATCGGCCGCCGCCCCGGCTTTCTGCAACGCCGCAATCTCGGCGGCATCTTTGCTCATGCGCATCGAGCCCACGACATCGACCGCACGGGCGAAACTCGCGCCCGAGATGAAACCCATCAACTCGACCAAGAATCGGGCCCACATCTGGTCGCCAATCGCGATTTTTTTGGCGCCCCCGAGATGTTTGGCGACGATCGCGACGGGATTTTCGGTTTCTCCCCAGGCGACGATCTTGAAAACTTCGTCGTGCGCGGTGACTCGCGGCGCCTCGAGTCGCGGCACGATCAACGTCGCCGGCGAGTCGTGCGTGACGACCAGCATCGTCAAACGCTCGAGCGGCATCGCGTAATAGCCCGTCAAATATGGCAGATCGTGGCCGACGCTGAGCAGCGTGGCGTCTATCGATCGGCGGCGCATTTCTTCGCGAACCCGATCGAGACGCGAAGCATAAAGTGCGCTTTGGCTCGTGGCTGCGATGACGCTCATTTCACCAACACGCCGTTTTGATAATCGTTGACCGCATCGACAATTTCTTGACGCGTGTTCATGACGAACGGCCCGTAGCGCACGACGGGTTCATTGAGCGGTTCGCCGCCCAGAATCAACAGCTGCGCCGGTTGCGAAGCGCTCGCCGCCTCGGTCGAGATATGCACGGTGCCCGCAGACCGATCGAACACGACCATCTGTCCCGACACCGCGCGTCGACCATTGACCGTGACTTCGCCCTCGAATACATGCACGAGCGCGGTGTGCGACGGCTCGGGTGTCCATTCGATCTGTTCGTTTGCACGCATCACGGCATGCGCATATGTCATCGGGCTCGTCGTTTCGACGGGGCCGACCGCGCCCAAAACTTTGCCGGCGACGACTTTGACCAGACCGCCGTTCGCAAGTTTGACCTGGGCAAGTTGTTCGGCGTCGTAACCCTGATATCGAGGCGGGATCATTTTGCGATCGGCGCTGAGGTTCACCCAAAGTTGAAAACCGTGCATTCGACCGCCGAGCGCCAACATGTCGTCAGTTGGCAGTTCGCTATGCACGACACCCGAGCCCGCCGTCATCCATTGCACACCGCCGGGTTTGATCACCGCTCGCGTGCCGATGGAATCTTCGTGCACCATCGCCCCCGACATCAAATATGTGACCGTCTCGAAACCACGATGCGGATGCGACGGAGCACCGACCGCCTCACGCGGTGCATAATCGGCAGGACCCATTTCGTCGAGCAACAAGAACGGATCGATGTGGTCGACACTCGGGGTCGGGAACGGACGACGAACTTTGAAGCCGCCACCCTCGAGCGTGGTTTGCGAGTCGATGATGCTCGTGATTTTGCGCAGGCTCATGATCGCACGCTCACGAATTGCGCCGTGGCTGCGACAGTGTCGCTTGGCGCGGTGGTTGCGACAGTGTCGCTTGGCAACGCGACTGACACACCACCACTTGGCAACGCGGCGGCGGCCTGCTTCGCGTGATAACTCGACCTCGTCAACGGGCCCGCCTCGACATGTTGAATGCCAACTTTTTCACCGAATCGCGCGAAGTAAACGAACTCTTGCGGGTCGGCCCAACGCACCACGGGCAGGTGCTGCGCAGACGGCCGCAGATACTGACCGATCGTCACGATTTGCGCACCCACGCTCGCCAAGTCAATCAGCGTCGCCTCGACTTCGGCTTTGGTCTCGCCCAAACCCAACATCAAGCCCGATTTTGTCGTCAAACCTGCCGCCCGAGCACGGGCCAAAACACCCAAGCTTCGCGCGTAACCCGCCGACGGACGCACCTCGCGCTGCAGTCGCGCGACGGTTTCGATGTTGTGGTTCAAGACATCGGGTCGCTCGGCGAACAGAATGTCGAGTGCGTTCGAACCCTTGGCGTCGGAAATCAAAGTCTCGACACGGGTGAAAGGCGATCGCG
>VGAB01000046.1 GCA_016870935.1 Actinomycetota bacterium
GGCAGTCGCGAAAGGGTTTTTCGAAGTTTGAAAAATTTGCAGCCGGGCGTCACCGAGATTCACGTGCAACCATGCATCGACACGCCCGAGATTCGCGCGCTCGGCCCGATCGCCGAAGGTTGGGTCGACGACTACGAATTGATGGTCAACGATCGCGAGTTGCGTGAGGCGATCAAAGAAAGTCGCGCGACGCTGATCGGGTTTCGCGAACTTCGCGACCTGATGCGCAGCAGTTAGTCGCCGCGCACCCCGGCGAACAGATCGGTTTCGAGACCGTCGACCACGGGTGAATAGCCGGCGATGTGGTTGCCGGCGAGAATCCAATCTTCATACGGATAGACGCTCGCCAGTTCTTCGTCGCTGAGTCCGAACCAGAACATTTCGTTCTCGTCGACCTGGGTCGCGTGCGCGCGCAGAGCACCCGAGCGCGCCCAGAAATATTCGCCGACATGCAACTTTGTCGTGATGCGATGATCAAGGTTCGGTCGATCGAACCATTTTTCGTCGTAAGGTGATGAGCCGCGCAATTTGAGCATCGCCTCGTGCACCGTCTTGAGGCGCGCGCGCGACCAAACCGAATAATAAAGTTTCAACGGTCGCCACGCGGCACCCAACTCTGGGCGCCAATTCGGGTCGCCCGCCCGCTCGAAGGCGACGATGCTGACGTCGTGCACTTTCAGGTGATCGGGGTGCAGGTAGCCGCGCTGGTCATCGCTATAGGTGACCATGACTTGGGGTTTTTCGGCTCGAATTATTTTCACCAGTCGACCGGCGGCCTCGTCGAGGTCGGCCATGTGAAAACAGGCGGGGTTCGCGTTCGCGGCGCTTTCGGCCATGCCCGAGTCGCGGTAACCCAACATATGCAGTTTGCTGAAGCCGATCACTTTTACGCTCGCCTCCAACTCTTCGGGTCGAAGTTTGGCCAACAAAAGTTTTTCTTGTTCGGTGTCGAGACCGTGAAACGGCATTCCGGGTTCTTTCAGCGCGGGGTTGTTGACGTCGCCCTCTTCGCCACCAGTGCAACAAACCAGCACGGTGCGAACACCCGACTCGGCGAACTTGGCGAAAGTCGGCGCACCTTTCGAGGCTTCGTCGTCGGGATGGGCGTGCACGGTGAGAGCGCAAAGCGGGTTGCCGAATTTGTCGGTCGGAACAGCCCTGGTCTTCGAGCGATCGGCAAACTTCACTTCGCAAAGGCTAGTGAGCGAGCGACTGCCGACCATGCCGTAGCCTTGGCGCGATGAAAACTGCTGGGCAATTGCGCGCGAAAGTCAGTGCGGTTGTGCTGCTCGGCCTCGTCGCTGGGTGCGCGGGTCTGGGTCGCGATGGTCGAGAACTGCGCATACCCGGGCCCGGCCAAGGCGAGTCGATCGCCATCGTCGCCACGACTGTCGAAGACGGTTCGAATTCAGCCGCGGAAAATATTTTTTCGGTCAACGGAACTTGGATCGACAGCGGCGCAATTGATCCGCGGCATACATGCAAGGGTTCGAACATCTCGCCCGCCTTGACCTTGGCCAATGTGCCGACTAACGCCGTGAGCCTGGCGATCACGCTGATTGAACTCACGAACCCGCAGCAACCACTCTGGGTGGTCGCGAACATCGAACCGTCACAAACTGTCGTGCAAGAAGGTGGTCTGCCCGCGGGGGCGATCGTTGGCGCATCGTTCAACGGCGACAAAATCACCGACGGATACAGCGGGCCGTGCGTTACAGACAACGAGATACACGAGTTTTCATTGGTCGTTTACGCCCTCGATCAAAACCTCGAGTTCACGCCCGAACCGATGTCGCTGGCAAGTTCACAGCTCTTGTTGCAGGCGATTCAGTCGGCCGCGTTCAACTCGGCCGAAACGCGATTCTTCGTGCAGAACCCCTGACGTTTCGAAGGCGACTTCGAGCGTGGGCGATGACCCGACGCCGAATGGTCAATCTGCCAAGATTTAGGCATAGAAGAAAACGCATCGACTCTGCCGATCTCGCTTTTCGAGACGGATAACGACGCCAGACTGGTGTCAGCAAACGAGGCGTTTCGCAATCTTGCGATGGCGGGAGCACCGTTAGTGGTGGGAAGCGCACCGTGGGTGAACGCACTGCCTGCCGAAAGAACCGCCGCCGAACGCGCGTGGCAAGACGCCAAGAAGACATCTTCAAGTTTTAATTTCGAGTTTCGAATCTGGCAGGCCGACGGTGAAGTGGTGTGGGTGTCGGTCGCGCTGCAGGCAAAGAAAGACAATTCGGGTGCCACCGTCGGATACATCGGCACCGCCCAAGATGTGACGCAAGCCGTGACGCGGCGAATTCTCAGCGAACAGTTGATTGGCCTGCTCGATGTAGCCCACGATGCGATCTTGGTTTTTGATCGCGCCGGCAACGTGATGTTCGCCAACGACTACGCGCAGCAACTTCTGGGCACGAACGGCGCGACCGGTGCAACGGGCATGACTAGCACGACTGGCAAGAGTGGCGCGACGGGCCTAGTGCAGGGTGACGAGTCTGTGGCGCAGAACTTTATTCAGGCGATACGTGACCAGGTTCCGCGTGAGGTTCTCACGGGCGCGACATCGAATCGCTGGCAAGGCGAAGTGGGCTTTCGCGGTGCCGACTCGATCATGCGAACGCTTGATGTCGTGTTGCAGATCGTGCGCGACGCCAACTCGACGATCCAGCATTATTCGGCGATCGCCCGCGACATAACCGAACTCAAACAGACGCAAGATGAACTGCAACGCCAGGCCACCCACGACGCCCTGACGAACCTGCCGAACCGCGTGCTGTTCTTGCGGAAACTTGCCGAGGCGCTCGACCGCTCGCGCACGCTCAAACGCGGTGTCACCGTTCTGTTCGTCGACCTGGACAAACTCAAGCATGTCAACGACACGATCGGTCACGGCGTCGGCGACCAACTGATCGTCAACATCGCCAAGCGATTGGTCAGCGCCACCCGCCCGTCCGATGTCGTGGCGCGCATCGGTGGCGACGAGTTCGTGATTTTGTGCGACGGGCTCGGCGACGAGCAGGTGGCGATGGATGTCGCCAACCGCATGAGAGCGGCCGTCACGGGCCAACAAGTTCTGCAGGGCTTCGAGATCGACACCAGCGCGAGCATCGGCATCGCGATGGCCAACCCGACGATGCTCGCCGAGATGTCGAGCGCCGACGCCGCGGTGACCCTTTTGCACCACGCCGACAGCGCGATGTATCGGGCGAAACAACGCGGACGAGGACGATGCGAAATGTACAGCGCCGAGATGAGCGCCAACGCCCGCGAAAAAAGCGCGCTCAGTTCGCAACTCGAGCGGGCCCTGGCCAACGATCAACTGTTCTTGGTCTACCAACCGATCGTCTCGACGCACACCGGTCGGGTCGCGGGTGCCGAGGCGTTGTTGCGATGGCGCCACCCCGAGCGCGGTGTGTTGACACCACCGATGTTCATCGAACTGGCCGAAGAGTCGGGCTTGATCGGGCCGATCGGCGACTGGGTCGCCGCGCGAGCGTGCGCCGACATGCGCACGTGGCTCGAGTCGAAAAAAATCGACTCGACTTTCGTGATGCATCTCAATGTGTCTGCGCGCCAACTTGGCGACACGACATTCGTCGATCGCACGATGACGGCGTTGCGCGACGCGCGACTCGAGCCCCACCAACTCGACTTAGAGGTGACCGAGACGACCATTCTCGAAGACAAGGGTGGCGTGACGCGAACCCTGAACGCCTTGAAGCGACATGGTGTGAAAATTTCGATCGACGACTTCGGGACGGGTTTCTCGTCGCTGGTCAACTTGCGAAATTTTCAGGCCGACTACCTCAAACTCGACGGAAGCTTCATTCGCGACATCGGAAACCAGGGCGCAGACGACCCGATAGTTCGATCGGTGATTCAACTCGCCCACTCGTTGAACATGTCGGTGGTCGCCGAGTGGGTGTCGAACCCGAACCAGGCGCAAAGACTTCGACTGTTGGGTTGCGACTTCATTCAGGGCGACTTCGTCGCCGAGCCCGTGATCGCCGAAAAGTTCGTCGACGATGTCGAGAAACTCACCAAGACATCAACTACTGCGACCTGAGAATCATGACTCGGGCTCCGGTGCGGGGCCCAAGCCGCCGAAAAACGCCAGAACTGCCGCCGAACCCTCGCCCAACCTGAGAATCGAGTTGCCCGCCACGCTGTCGGAATAAACGTCCAGAGAAAATCGACTGATATCGCCCTTGGCTGCTGGCCGCATTTTCTTGGCGAACTCGGTCAAATCGAGGTTGTCGTCGATGATGATCGCCCCCGTGACGCCACCGAACGCCTCGGAAACCGTGAACGGGTTCGAAAGCACCCTGTTCATCGCGGTCGACAACATCGCGGCGATGAACTTTCGTTGACGCTTGCCCCGCCCGATGTCCGATGAGCCGTCGAGTTGCCAGTCGTTGTCGATGCGCGTCTCAAAATATCGACTGCGGGCGAAAGCCAACGCCCGCACGCCGTTGAGATTGTGGCAACCGGGGGGAATGTAAAGACCCGAGTTCTTGTCGCGGGATGGATATTGCACGCAGATCTCGACTCCGCCGATCGCGTCGACCAGGCCCTTGAAACCTTGAAAGTCGATCTCCAGATAATGGTGCACCGGAATGTTGAAGTTGTTCTGCACGGTGCGCACGAGAACATCCGAACCCTCGCGATAGGCCGTGTTGATGCGCGCCGAGTTCTCGCCGTCGCCGATTCTCACCCAAAGATCGCGCGGAAACGAGAGCAACGCCCCGGCGCCGGTGGCAAAGTCGTGGTGAAAAATCATCACCGTGTCGCTGCGCCGACCCGACACGTCGTCATCGCCGCCGATTGCTTTGTAGTCGGGGTCGTTCGGGTCGGCACCTTCGCGTGAATCGGAGCCGACCAGCAGATAGTTCTCGAAGCCGGCGCTGGGCGCCGACAACGCCGATGTGGCCTCGAGGTCGCGACGAACCGTGGACAATTGTGCGTCGGTCGCCGAAACCAGTTGTCTCGCACCACCGACACAAAACACGGCAAAGACCGCCGCGCCAAGATAAAGGGGCGTCCTGTTTTTTGGTGCCTTGGCTTTAGAAACTATTTGGTCGGTGCGCACCATGCACTGCCAAATTTACTCGCCTCCGGCGTCGCGAAGGTGCACTACATCGCCCGTTTCGATCGTCAAAAGTTTTTGTTCCGTCTGCACGAGCAATCGACCATCAGGGTTGACCGCAACTGCCCGACCGACGACGACTTGCTTGTCGGTGAACTCGATTTGAACGATGCGAGTCAGCGTGGCGAGGTCGGCGACATAAAGCTCGTGCAGTCTTTCGTTCGAAAGTTTCTCGAGGTCGCTGATCTGGCGCAGGAGTTCGCCGAGAAAAACCGGCGGCGTCAACGACGGGTCGTCGCTCAAATCGGCGAGTTTCGCCGCGGCTTCGGGCGCCCAACCGATGTTGATGCCGATACCGACCACGATGAAACTTTGTTTCTGGTCGGCGACGCTGAGCATTCCGCCGAACTTGGTGCCGCCGAGCAACAGGTCGTTCGGCCACTTCAACTTCACGGTCTGAGACGCGCCACCATCAGTGCCGAAAAATTTTCGAGACGCCCGCACCGCCGCGACGGCGACCCGCCGCTGGCACTGCGCAATCTCGACATGCGAGTCGCGAAAGAGCAGAGACAACAAAAGATTCGCGCCAGCCTTGGCTTGCCAGGTTCGATCGAGACGACCCCGACCAGCGGATTGAAAGTCGGCCAACAGGGCGCTGTGATGCGGCGCCGAGTTCTCGGCCTGCGCGAAAAGATCGCTGTTGGTGCTTCCGGTTTCGGCGACTCTTCGCACCTGCCAATCGTCGGGCAACGACATTTGCCAGTTGTCATCGGTGCTCGCCATCGGCGAGAATAGTACCTCGTGCTCAAGAAAATTCTGATCGCCAATCGCGGCGAAATTGCGGTGAGGGTGATTCGCACCGCGCGCGAAATGGGCATCGCCACCGTCGCCGTCTACAGCGAACTTGATCGGCACGCCCTGCATGTGCGCCTCGCCGACGAGGCATACGCGCTCGGCGGTCAAACCGCGGCCGAGAGTTATCTGAACACCGAGGCGATCATCGACGCGATCAAACGCAGCGGCGCCGACGGGGTGCACCCTGGCTACGGATTTTTCAGCGAGAACGCCGACTTCGCCCGCAAGATCACCGACATGGGCGTGGCGTTCATCGGGCCGCCACCGGCGGCGATCGTCGAGATGGGCGACAAAGTCTCTTCGCGCAAGGCGGCGTTGCGCGGTGGCGCGCCGATCGTGCCGGGCACGACCGAGTTTCTGACCAGCGCCGCCGAGATAAAAAAATTCGCCAAGACCAACGGGTATCCGATCGCGATCAAGGCGGCGTTCGGTGGCGGCGGTCGGGGCATGAAAGTGGTTCACGACGAAAAAAGCGTGCAAGAGTCGATGGAGTCGGCCCAGCGCGAATCGAAGGCGTTCTTCGGCAGGGATGAAATTTATGTCGAGAAATATCTCTCGTGGCCACGACACATCGAGATTCAACTCGTCGGCGACACCCACGGAAACGTCGTGTGGATCTCGTCGCGCGACTGCTCGGCCCAGCGTCGCCACCAAAAACTGATCGAAGAGGCCCCTGCCCCGGCGTTGCCCGCCGGCATCGAAGACGCCATGGGTGAGGCCGCGGTGAAAGCGGCGAAAGCGGTCGGATACTTCAACGCCGGCACGGTCGAGTTCATCTATCAAGACGACGAATTTTTCTTTCTGGAAATGAACACCCGACTGCAGGTCGAACACCCCGTCTCCGAGTTGATCACGGGCATCGACCTGGTCGAGTGGCAAATCAGGGTCGCCTCGGGCGAGAAGTTGCCGATGAACCAAAAACAGGTTCTTGCCGCGCGTCGCGGGCACGCGATCGAGGTGCGAATCAACGCCGAAAACCCGACCGCCGGAAAGTTTCTTCCATCGCCCGGCAAGATCACCAAACTCACGACCCCCGACGGTTTCGGCGTGAGATTCGACGGCGGCTACGAGTCGGGCGACACGGTGAGCCAGTTCTACGACAATCTTGTCGGCAAGTTGATCGTCTGGGGCAAGGATCGCACGACCGCGATCGCCCGAACAATTCGCGCGCTCGAAGAAACGAAAGTCGAGGGCCTGCACACGACGATTCCGGCCGACATCGCTATTTTGCGACACCCCGACTTTTCGGCGATGAAACACTCGACCAAGTGGGTCGAGCAAGAACTAGATCTCTCGCAGTTGGTGTCGACGACCGGCGAGACGTCGGCGAACGCCGAGGGTCTCGTCGAAAAGAACACGGTCGTCGAGGTGAACGGCAAACGGTTCGATGTCAAGGTCTGGGTGCCGCCGACCGACGGGGTCGCCCCGACTGCCCCGCGTACCCGAACAGGCTCTCGCGCCGCGAATCAATCTTCTGCCGCGACCAGCGGCACGATCACCGCGCCGATGCAGGGAACGGTGATCAAGATTCTCGTCGCCCAAGACCAGACCGTCGCGGCGGGCGACTCGATTCTCGTGCTCGAGGCGATGAAGATGGAAAATCAGATTCAGGCCGACAAAGCGGGCAAGGTCACAAAAATTAATTGCAAGGCGGGCGACACCGTGGGCGCCGGCGATGTATTGGTGGTCATCGAATAACCTTTCGCCACAAAGTCGTCGCCTGAATTACAGTTGAGCGAAAGCGAAAAGATTTCAAAGCGAGCGATGTGACCGAAAAGCCGAACAGCGAGAAAGACGCGCCAGACACCCCGTCTGACTCCGAGCGCAACAGCGGCCTCGCCGTCGAACGCGGACGTCGCCTCGATTCGGTGAACCAACTAAAGAAGTCGGGGGCGAACCCGTACCCGTATCGATTCGATCGCACCCACACGCTTGGCCAGTTGCGCGAAAAGTTCTCTTCGCTCGAACCCGGCTCCGAGACCGACACGATCGCCGCGGTGGCCGGCAGGGTGATGCTCAAACGCGACCAGGGCAAACTGATTTTCTTGACGATCAAAGACCGCGACGCCGAACTGCAATTGTTCGTCTCAAAAGCCGCGGTCGGCGACGGGCACTTCGACGAAATCAACAACTTGGATCTCGGCGACTGGGTGGGTGCCCATGGTGCGGTGATGACCACGCGCAAAGGCGAACTGTCGATCAAGACGACGGCGGTCGAGTTGCTGTCGAAGGCGCTGCGCCCGTTGCCCGACAAGTTTCACGGGTTGACAGACATCGACACGCGCTATCGCCAGAGATACGCGGACCTGATCGTCAACGACGAAGCCAGAAAGGTGTTCGAGATTCGCCACGCGACGATCGCAAGTTTCCGCCAGACTCTGCGCGAGCGCGACTACATCGAAGTCGAGACGCCCGTGCTGCATGTCGAGGCCGGCGGCGCGCACGCCCGACCGTTCGTGACCCATCACAACACGCTCGACATGCAATTGTTTTTGCGCATCGCCCTCGAACTGCACCTGAAACGACTGATCGTCGGCGGCATGGAAAGGGTGTTCGAAATCGGGCGGGTGTTTCGCAACGAAGGCATCTCGACCCGGCACAATCCCGAGTTCACGATGATGGAGTCCTACCAGGCGTTCGCCGACCATACCGACGTGATGGATCTCACCGAGGTGCTGATACGAAACGCGGCGCGCGACGCCTTGGGCACGACCGTCGTGACGATTCGTGGCAAGCAATGCGACCTGGCCTCGCCATGGCGGCGAGTGAGAATGATCGACATCGCGGGTGAGGCGATCGGCGAGAAACTTCATCCGTCGCAACCGGTCGAGGCGCTGAGAAAAATCGCCGCCAAACATGGCGTCGACACCGAGACTCGCTGGGGTTCAGGGCGAATCATCGAAGAAATTTTCGCCGAGAAAGCCGAGGCGTCGTTGATCGAACCGACATTCGTCACGGGGCACCCTGTCGAGATCTCGCCATTGGCGAGGGTCGACCGCAACGACCCGCATCTCACCGAACGATTCGAACTTTTCGTCGGCACGCATGAACTCGCCAACGGCTTCAGCGAATTGAACGACCCGATCGAACAACGCGAGCGCTTCAACCAAGAGGCGAAGGCCAAGGCCGCCGGCAACCTCGAGGCGGGCACGATCGACGAAGATTATCTGCGCGCGCTCGAGTATGGGCTTCCGCCCACGGGCGGGTTGGGCATCGGCATCGATCGGTTGGTGATGTTGCTCAGCGAAACTGCAAGCATCAAAGACGTGATCTTGTTCCCCACCCTGCGCCCCGAGGTTTTTGAGCCGTGAACCAGCGTCCTCAAGCATGGGGTGTCGGTGTCGCCAGCGTCGACACAAAAAACACGGTGCTCGACGTGTTCTTTCGCAAACTCGGTTGGGGCGAGGCGGCGCCCGAAGAGTATTTGTCGTCGTTGCCCGAGGCGCACACTGATCCGCGGCGCGGTGTCGGCATCGTGCCAGTGAACGTCTCGATCGACACGAGCGTCGCCCCGAAAGACGCGATCGACGCGTACCTCAGGCTGCACCTGCTCTCGCATCGTCTCGCGCTGCCGAACTCGATGAACCTGGATTCGATTTTTGGTCTTTTGACCAACACCGTCTGGACATCGCTCGGGCCCGTGCCGATCGATGTGATCGACGAGGTGGCTTTCAACTCGCGTCGACGCGGCGAGCATTTGACTATCCATGGCGTCGACAAGTTTCCGCGGATGACCGACTATGTGGTGCCGAGCGGCGTGCGCATCGCCGACGCCTCGCGCGTTCGCCTGGGTGCGCATCTCGCAGCGGGCACGACGGTGATGCACGAGGGCTTCTGCAATTTCAACGCCGGCACGCTCGGAACCTCGATGGTCGAGGGTCGAATCTCGGCGGGGGTGATCGTCGACGACGGTTCGGATATCGGCGGCGGTGCTTCGATCATGGGCACGCTTTCGGGCGGCGGCAAAGAGGTGATTCGCGTCGGCAAACGCTGCCTGCTCGGCGCCAACAGCGGGCTCGGCATCAGCCTCGGCGACGACTGCATCATCGAGGCGGGTCTGTATGTGACGGCGGGAACCTTGGTCAAACTCCCCGATTCGAACGTCGTCAAGGCCCGCGAACTTTCGGGGGCGAACAATCTTTTGTTCCGTCGCAACAGCCAAACCGGCGCCGTCGA
>VGAB01000047.1 GCA_016870935.1 Actinomycetota bacterium
TGCGTGCCCAAAATGCCGCGCGCCAAAGTGCCCGGTCCTGCACCGACTTCTAGAACGGTGAATTTTTTGGGTCGGCCCAACCTTTGCCATTCGTTGTCGATCGCTCGGGCCAAAACGCAGCCAAACAGCGGCCCGACCTCGGGCGATGTGATGAAGTCACCACGACGACCCGCCCTGCCGCTCGTCGAATAGAACCCGTTCGGCGAATACAACGCCATCTCCATGAACTTCTGGAATGAAATCGCCCCGCCCGCCGCATCGATCGCGGCTGAGATTTCGTCAACGAGTGATCGCACCGGCAATTTCAGCCAGATCGGCAAAGCGCAGACCAACACTCGGCAAGATACCGAATACGAGGGTCAAAGCCGAGGTCAAAGTCAAAGCCAGCCGCAGACTGCCCGGCGCGACGATCGGAGTTACATCGCCGTCTGGTGGCGGTCGCATCCAAATTTCACGCATCACGTTGCCGTAATAGCCGAACGCGACGACCGAATTGACGGCGCCAATTATTGCCAACGCGTAACCCCAGTTCGACTGAGACTGAAGCAACGACTGAAACGCGACGAATTTCGCGATCCATCCACCCAATGGTGGAATGCCGGCCAACGAGGCGAGGAACAAAGTCATCAACACGCCAAGACTCGGCGCATAAGAGAAGAGCCCGCCGAAACTCGAGATTTCACCGCTGCGAGTTTTTGCCGAAACGGCCAGGATGACCGCGAACACACCCAGATTCGTCGCCGCGTAGACGATCATGTACAGCACGACAGAACGCAACGCCGAATTTTCGGAGCCCGCCATACCCGCCACGGCCAATGGCATCAGCACGAAACCACCCTGACTGATCGACGAGTAGGCGATCATGCGCACGATGTTGTGTTGTTTCAACGCCAACACGTTGCCGACGGTCATCGTCAACGCCGAGAGAACCCAGATGAACGGCTGCCAAACATCTTGCGATGCGGGAAATGCGGTGTAGATCAGGACGACCAACGCGACGAAACCGGCCGCCTTCGAAGCCACCGACAAAAACGCCGTGACGGGCGTGGGGGCGCCTTCGTATGTGTCGGGTGCCCAAGTGTGAAAGGGAACCGCCGAAACCTTGAATGCGAAACCCACGATCACAAAAACGACGGCCAGCGCGTGAACGGCGGCAAAGTCACCCGTAGTGGTGAGCGTCTTGGCGATGTCGACCAACAGAGTCGAATTGGCGACGCCGTACATCAGCGACATGCCGTAGAGCATCACGGCGGATGCGAAAACGCCGAGCAAGAAATATTTGACGCCCGCCTCGTTGCTCTTTGCATCCCGCTTGCGCCACGCCGCGAGCATGTAGGCGGGAATCGACAAGAATTCGAGCGCCACGAAGATGCTGACCAGGTCGCGCGACGAGGCCATCATCAGCATGCCGAGCAAACTGGTCAGCAACAAGAACCAATACTCGCCTCGCCAGTACTCGCCCTGTTCGACATGGGAACTGGACAACAGCACCACCACATAGCCTGCGAGCAAGAACAAGCCTTTGATCACGAGACTGAAATCATCGACCACATAGCGACCGTCGAACATCGATCGCACCGATGTTTCTGAGAGCCCGAGCATCAACACAGGCAACATCGCCGCAAGCAGCGTGAACGACGAGACAATCGTCAACAGCCATTGCTTGCGCTGGTCGATGAACAAATCGAGCAACAACACCGCGCACAAACCGACTACGACGACTATCTCCGGGGCGAGGGCGAAGTAGTCGATCTTCGGCGCAACCCACTGCGCGGCGATGATTTGCAGATGTTGCAAACTATCCCCCGAACGCCTTCAAGGTGATCTGAACCGCGGGTTCGAGCACGCTGAACAACAGGTTCGGCAAAACACCGAGAACCAGAATGCCGATCAACAGCGGCGTCCAGGCGATCCACTCGTGCGTCGTCACGTCGTGCAGATCGTCGTGACTCGAGTGTGAAGATGTCGTTTTTGCCGTGCCGAATGCGACGCGCTGAAACATCCACAGCAAATATGCGGCGGCGAGCACGGTGCCGAGCGCGGCGATCACCATGAAGACCCTGAAAGTCGATTCGTTCAGACCTTCAGCGGGATTGTAAGCCGAGAGAATCGCGGGAAACTCGCCCCAAAAACCCGCCAAGCCCGGCAACCCGAGCGAGGCCATCGCGCAAAAGCCGAAAATCCAGCCGAGTCTCGGCATCGCCGTGAGCATGCCGCCAAGTTTGGCGATCTCGAGCGTGTGATAACGCTCTTTGACGCTGCCGGCGATGAAAAAGAGCATTCCGGTGATCAACCCGTGCGCGACCATGCCGAACATCGCGGCGTTGACACCGAAACTTGTCAGAGTCGAGATGCCGAGCATCACAAAACCCATGTGGGCGACGGACGAAAAAGCGATCAGACGTTTCATGTCTGATTGCGCGAGACAACCCAGCGCGCCGTAGATGATGCCGATCACCGCCAACCCGCCGATGTACGGCGCCCATTCGCGAGCCGCGTCTGGCAAGGTCGGAAGTGCGATGCGGACAAAACCGTAGGTGCCGAGTTTGAGCAGGATCGCCGCAAGAATCACCGAACCTTGGGTCGGCGCCTGGGTGTGGGCGTCCGGCAACCAGGTGTGAAACGGGAACATCGGCACTTTCACCGCGAAACCGACGAACATTCCGGCGAAGATCCAGATCTGGGTTGTCTTGGCGATACCGGCTCCGTTTTCGATCAGAAAAGGAATGCTGAAACTCTCGGCGCCAGTTTTGAAGAACAGGGCGAGAAACGCGACCAGCATCAGAGCCGAGCCGAACATCGTGTAGAGGAAAAACTTGATCGATGCATACTGGCGCTGCTCGCCGCCCCACACGCCGATCAAGAAGAACATCGGCAACAACACCAGTTCGAAGAACACGAAGAACAAGATCAGATCCTGGGCGATGAAGGTACCGGCCATTCCGGTTTGCAGCACTAGCAGGAGCGCGAAGAACGACTTTGGTTTACCCGGGCTCGGAACATGGTCGAGCGAATAAATCACGACGAGCAAAGTGATGATCATGCTCAACAAATAAAGCGGCAGGCTGATGCCGTCGAGCCCGATCAAATACGAGCTTTTGATCACCGAGATCCAATTGACGTCGGCGACGAACTGCAGTTTTTCGGCCTGACCATAGTCGAACTTGAAAGCCGTATAGACGCCGACGATCAAGGTCGCAATCGATGTCAGCAACGCGACATTTTTGATCGCCGAGTCTTGGGCTTTTGGCATCAGCAACAGCACGACGACACCGACCAACGGCAGGAACGTACCGACGCTCAACAACCAGTTGTTGTCCTGAAGCATGTTCATATTTGATTTCTCCCTTTGTTGCGATCTGTTAGGTGTTGACGATTACCAAGACGAGTGCGGCGATTGCAGTCGCGCTGAACAACAGCGCACCATATTGGCTGACCCTGCCCGATTGCGTGGGTTGGGCGGCCGTGCCGACCGACTTGGTCAGGACGGCAGAATTGTTGACCGTGTTGTCGACCACCCGTTGATCGACATTTTTGTAAACCCAATCCGAGAGTTTGGTCGTGACTCGGGCCGCGCCGTGCAGCACGCCGTCGAGAATATTTTGATTGAACCAATAGGCGGCCCGCGAGATCGGATAAGCCACGCTGCGCACCACGACTTTTTCGTAAAAGTGGTCGAGGTAATACTTGTTGACCAAGAAACTGTGACCAAGACCGAGCAGCCTGATTCGACTCGTCAAACCAGCCACTCGCGGATCACGTTTGGTGAACACCAGCATGCTCAGAATCCACGAAATCGCCCCGCCGGCGAACACGATCAACATCGACATGATCGCCTTCGACCACTTGAAAGGCGCGTGATTCAATTGCGGGGCGTAACAAACCCCTTCTTCGGGTGTCGCCGAGCCACAAACAGACTTTGAATGCGAATCTTCGGCCGACACGACGCCAGCGACCAGATTGAGCGACTCGCCCGGACCGCCCGACTTCGACTCTTCGAACACAACTGAGGCGCGAGGTTCGACCCACAGTTTCATTCGCTCCCAACTCTCACCGAATGGTGTGGCGTTCAAGAACCCTGAACCGAGCGCTAGAACCGACAAGATCATCAGTGGCACAGTGATCAAAAGGCCCGACTCGTGAGGTGCCGCGTGCGAGTCGTGGGCTGAATGCGAGTCGTGCGTGTCGTGGGCCGCATGCGGGTCGTGGGCCGAATGCGAGTCGTGCGTGTCGTGCGAGTCGTGCGTTTGGTGCGAGTCGTGCGTGTCGTGCGCCGCGTGGCCCGCCGAGGCACCGCGCGGCTCACCGAAGAAAGTCAGGTATGTCGCACGTGTCATGTATGCCGCGGTCATGAACGCACCGATCAAACCGACGACCATGAACGTGTTGTAACCGTTGTAACCGACGTTGTCGATTATCTCGTCTTTCGAGAAAAATCCGGAAAAAGGAAACACGCCGCACAACGCCAATGTCGAGACGATCCATGTGGCAAAAGTGATCGGCATGACTTTGCGCAAACCACCCATGTCTTTTTTCATGTCGAACGAATGGTGCGATGCGCTATGGCTGATCGAGCCCGCCCCGAGGAACAAACAGGCCTTGAAAAACGCGTGGGTGAAAATATGAAACACCGCCGGCAGCCACGCGCCGGCTCCGAGTCCGAGCATCATGTAACCCAACTGCGAAACGGTCGAATACGCGAGCACGCGTTTGATGTCGTTTTGCACGAAAGCCAGCGCGGCCGAAATCACGATTGTGATTCCGCCGATGATCACAATCAGGTTGCCGCCGCTTCCCAGAATGTCGAGGCCGACGAAGAACACGGGATACAGGCGCGCCACCAAAAATACGCCGGCGACGACCATCGTCGAAGAGTGCAACAGCGAACTGACCGGTGTCGGACCCGCCATCGCGTCGGGCAGCCAGGTGTGCAGCGGGAACTGGCCGCTCTTGCCGATGCTGGCGATGAACAACGCCACGGCGGCGATCGTGATCACCGAACTGTTGGGTTCGCCCGAAAGCGCCCAGGCCGAGATGCCGCGAATCGAAAAACCCGAGAGACCCAGATTCGCCTGGGTCCAGTCGTTGGCCGCGAAATAAAGCATGCTGATGCCCACCAGCAACCCCATGTCGCCGGTGCGCACCGTGAAAAAAGCCTTGAGCGCGGCGCGACTGTTGGCGTCTTCTTCCCACCAGTGGCCGATGAGCATGAAACTGCAAAGACCCATGATCTCCCAGCCGAGTAAAAACAAAATCATGTTGTCGGCCAGAACCATGGCCAACATGCCGCCCGAGAAAAGTGTCAGGGCGGCGAAGAAGTGGGTGTACCGGCGGTCGCCACGCAGATACTCGAGCGAATAAACCTGCACCAGTGTCGAGATGAAAGCGACGACGAACAGCACCACGACCGAAAGACCGTCGATATGTTGCCCGATGCCGAAGTCGAAGCCGCCGCTTTGCCACCACGACCATGACCGAACCACCGGTGAAACGAATTGCTCTTCGGAGGCGCCGTTGACCCGTTGAACCCATTGATATGCCGTGCCGGCCGACAACACGAGCGAAATCGCCATCGAAAGCACGCCCAGTTCGCTGCCTTTCATCGGCAGGCGCTTGCCGATCAAAATGATCAGGGCAAAGGCGATTGCTGGCACGACCGGAATCAACCAGGCGTTCTCGAGGAACCAACCTGTTGCAAGCGGCGCAAGAATCTCGGACTCGGCGGCGAATATTCTCATCCGCGCATCTCCGATAGTTCATCGACTGAAATCGTCTTCTTGTTTCTGTAGACCAGCAACACCAGACCCAAACCGACGCCGACCTCGGCTGCCGCCACGGCGATGATGTACAGCGCGAAAGTGTGCCCGTCGGTGGAGCCGTTGCGCATCGCGAAGGCCAGCAAATTGATGTTCACCGAGTTCAAGATCAGTTCGATCGACATCAGCATCAGCACGGCGTTCTTGCGGGCGATGACGCCATAGACGCCGATGCAAAAGAGCACGGCGGCGAGAAACAAGAACTGGTTGACGAACATGGGTCAGTCCTTGCGCGCCAAAACTATTGCGCCGATGACGGCGGCCAACAAGACGAAAGACAGTGCCCAAAACGGCAGCAGATACGGTCCGAAGATTTGGTCGGAGACCTGTTGCGTCGAGACGATGTTGTCGGAGACTGGCATCTTCTCGTCGCCGAAAGACCTGATCAGCGCCAACGCCATTGCCGCCAGCATGACCGTCGCCACGGGTATGCCCAGTTTTTTGTATGAGTTGTTGAGATCCGAGTCAGAACCGATTCGCGCGCGGGTGAGCATCGTTCCGAACAAGAACAGAACCATCACCGCACCTATATATACGAGCACCTGGGTGACCGCCACGAACTCGGCGGCCAACAAGATGTACTGCCCGGCGGCTCCCGACAAGACCACGACCAGCCAAAGCGCGGCGTGAACCACGTTGTTGGTGGTGACGACCCGCAGCGCGGCGACGACCATCGTCGCGGCGATGATCCAGAACCCGATGTTTTGTGCAATCACGACGTCGCTACTTTTTCTTCTTGTCGGCGCCGGCCTCGAGCGCGGGCGCTTCGGGCACTGTTTCCATCCACTCGCTCAACTTCGACTTGTCGTGAAGCAGGTCGGCGATGCTCGGCTCCGAGTATTCGTATTCGGGGCTCCAGAACAAGGCGTCGAACGGGCAAACCTCGACGCAAATGCCGCAGTACATGCACAACGCATAGTCGATATCGAATCGGTCGAGCAGGTTCACCTGGCGCGGCTTGCCGCCTTCGCGACGCGGCGGCGCGAGCTCTTTGTGCGCCTCGATGTAAATGCACCAGTCGGGGCATGATCGCGAACAAAGCATGCACGATGTGCAGTTGTCCTGGTGCAAAGCGATCACGCCGCGCGATCGAATCGGCGGGGTCTCTTTTTCATGCGGATACTGAACCGTGTTCGCGCCCTTGGTCGCCGTGTTGAACAGCGTCCCGAGCGTCACTCCCAGACCTTTTACGAGCCCTGGCACCTTGGCCATCAGAAAACCACCTTGAGAATCGACGTCACCATGATGTTGCCGAGCGCGACAGGGATCAGGCCCTTCCAGGCGAAACGCTGCAGTTGATCTTCACGAAGGCGGGGGTAACTGAAGCGAATCCACATGATTATGAAGACGAGCAGCATCATCTTTGTCAGCATGATGATCGGACCGGCGATGTTCATCCAGTTGTCGATGTCGTCGATCGATGTCCAACCGAACCAGGCAAACGGCACTCCCCATCCCCCCAGAAAAAGCACCGAGGCGATCATCGCGAACACACCCGCGGTGGCGAATTCGCCGATGAAGAAAATCAAAAAACGAAACCCCGAGTACTCGGTCATGTAGCCCGAGACGAGTTCGCTTTCGGCGATCGGCATGTCGAACGGCGCCTGGGTAAGTTCTGCCTGGATCGCGATCATGAAAATGACGAAGCCCACGAATTGGCTGATCACATACGGATGCCCGACCGCGTCGAAGCCGAACATCGACCCCGAGTTCTGGGCGACGACGATCTTTTGCAGGTTCATCGTGCCAGCTTGAATTACCACGCCCATCACCGCCAAGACCATCGGCAACTCGTAGGCGATCAACTGACCGGCCGCACGCAGACCCCCGAGCAGGGAATATTTGTTGGCGCTCGCCCAACCCGCGATCAAAATGCCGAGCACCGAGACCGACGAAACAGCCAACGCGTAAAAGACGCCCGTTTCGAAATCTGTGAACCACGCGTCGGGGCCGAACGGCACGACCACCACCAGCAAGAAAGTGCTGAGCAGAACGATCACCGGCGCCATTTTGAAGATGCGAACATCCGCCCGCTCGGGGACGATGTCTTCTTTTTGCAACCATTTGCCGACTTCGGCGAAGAGTTGCATCGAACCGTATGGCCCGGCTTCCATCGGACCAAGGCGGCTTTGCATGAACGACATCATCTTGAACAAAAAGACATAGACGATGGTGCCCGCCGGCAACAGCACGGCGACGAGCCCGCCGAGCACGCGCAACAACGACTGACCCCAATACGGGATTTCGGCGAGAATCGGGTTCATCGGTCGATGTCCCCGAGAATGAAATAGAGCGACGCCAAAATCGTCACGATGTCGGGCACATAGACGCCGCGCAACAACCAAGGTGTGATCGAAATGTTGTTGAAACTCGCCGATCGAATCTTCACCCTGAACGGACCAAGATCGCCGCGAGACACGACGTAGTAACCCATCTCTCCGAGCGGATTCTCGGTCGAGACCCAGGCTTCACCCTCGGGCACCTTGATGATTTTCGGAACCTTCGCCATCACGGGCCCAGCCGGAATCAGGTCGAGCAACTGGTCGACGATCTTCGTCGACTCTCTGGTCTCTTGCAACCTGATCCAACAGCGGGCGAAACTGTCGCCATCGGGATGGGTCCAAACTTTCCAATCGACCTTGTCCCAGGCCATCGGCAACTTGTGATCTCGGCGCAAATCCCAATCCACGCCGCTGGCACGCAGGTTTGCGCCCGACAAACCGTATTGCAGCGCCACATCGCGCGGCACCACGCCGATTCCGCGGGTGCGCGACTGGAAGATCTCGTTGCCGAACAAAAGGTCTTCGATTTGATCGCAGAATCCGCGCAACTTTTTCATCACCGCGCGTGTTTCATCGACCCAACCAGCGGGCAGGTCGTCTTTCAATCCGCCGATGCGGTCGAAGTTCGGATGGAACCGACCGCCCGTGGCCGACTCGATCAGATTCAAAACGTATTCACGATCACGGAAGGCGATGAACACGGGCGTGATTGCGCCGAGTTGCACGCCCAGATCGCCCAGGAACAACGAGACGTTCGCGATTCGGGAGAGTTCGAAAAGAATCGTGCGAATGTATTGGGCGCGAACCGGGGCCTCGATTTCCATCAGCTTCTCGGCCGCCAAAATGAACGGAACTTCGTTGGCGAAACTTCCCAGCCAGTCGATGCGATTGATCAAGGTCGTCACTTGCGGATAGGTGCGAACCTCGGCGAGTTTCTCGTAGCCGCGATGCATGTAACCACACGATGGTTCGGCCCACACCACTTGCTCACCATCAAGTCGGGCGATGATCCGCAATGTTCCGTGCGTTGCGGGATGCTGCGGCCCGATATTTAGAGTCATGCCCTCGGTTTCGAGTTCGACATTCAAACGCGAGTCGGCGGCCTGGCTGGCGATGTAGGCGAGTCGCTGGCGGTCGCCAAGCACGTTTTCGGTGATGCTCATTGTTCTTCGCCTGACGCGGCTTCGTCGCCACCCGGGAGCGGCTCGACATCCACGATGCCGGGCCACGGTTTCACCATGCGGGCGAGAAGCGGAAAGTCTTTGCGCAACGGATGACCTTCGAAGTCGCTCGGCAGATAAATATTTCGCAAATCTGGATGACCGTCGAACTTGATGCCGAACATCTCATGGGCCTCACGCTCATGCCAGTTGGCGCCCGCATACACGTCGTGAATCGATTCGAGCACGGGGGCCGAATCGTCGACATCAACTTTCACGGTGACGCCGACATGGGTCACGGGGTTCGCGACGCGCGCAAACACCTGCAGGCGAGTCGCGCCGCCTGCGTAACCCGGGCGAATCGTCATGTCTCGCTCGGGTGTCGGCTCGGTCGGGTCGTCTTCTCCCCGACCATATGGCGACGGCATCCAGTCGATGGCCGACAAGAAACAGAAGTAGTGGAATCCGAGCGTGTCGCGCAACGTGCGCATCGAAGCCTTCCACGCGTCGGTGCGAACGCGCAACCACAGGTCATCTTTATGAAACGAATCGACGAGTCGATCGCCAAGAGCGGCCTTCACCTCTGCGACCGATGTGATTCGCGGCTGGGTGCTCGACGGTGTGCTCATGAACGGTCAGTTGCCGACGACAACCGGTTTACCTTTTTGCTCTGCTGCCGCGCTCGCGTCGATCGAGCGGGTGCCCTCACCGCGCCATCTTGCGCCCATGTCTTCGTTCTTGATGCGCTG
>VGAB01000048.1 GCA_016870935.1 Actinomycetota bacterium
GCGCGTTGCCAAGTCGGCATCGACAACACATCGACACCGTCGAGCAACACCGAACCATTGGTGATCGTGTAGCCCGGTTTACCCATCAAGGCGGCGGACAGGGTCGACTTGCCGGCACCATTCGGGCCCATCACGGCGTGCACTTCACCAGAACTGATTTTCAGCGAAACATCGTCGAGAATCTGCTTGTCGCCAACTTTCACGGCCAGGTTTTTGATTTCGAGGGTCGTCATGGTCGTGTTCTCAACTCAACTCGACGAATACTTCGCCGTTTTCGACACGAGCCACATAGACGGGCACGGGCTGGGTTGCCGGCAGCGTGTTGGGCTTGCCCGTCTCGAGACTGAACGAACTTGCGTGGCGAACGCATTCGATCTCTTTCGTGTCGCACAGCACCTCGCCCTCGGACAACGCGACATCGGCATGGCTGCACCGGTCGCCGATCGCGTAGACATCGTCGTCGATACGAACCACCGCGATCGCCCGCCCGCCGACTTCGAATCGTCGCGCCTTGCCCGCGACGAGATCTTGAAGTTTGCAGATTCGCTGTTTCATGATTTTGCACCAAGAAGTTTGCGGCTGACTTGATCGCGCAGTTCGGCCACCGCCGGCAGGTTCGGCAGGCGGTCGATAACCTCGCCGAAAAATCCCAGCACGACCAGACGCTCGGCGATTTCAGGGCGAATGCCACGACTCTCGAGGTAAAAACGTTGATCTTCGTCGATCGGCCCGACGGTGCTGGCGTGACTGCACTTGACATCGTTCGTCTCGATCTCGAGGTTCGGCACGCTTTCGGCCCAAGCGCCATCAGACAGAGTCAGATTGCGATTGGTCTGAAAAGCCTCGGACTTCGTCGCGTTGTCGCGGATGCGAATCAAGCCCGTGTAGACGCTCTTGGCCGTGTCTTTGACCGCGCCTTTGAACAGCAGGTCGCTGTGGGTGCGCGGAGCGGCGTGGTCTTGCAAGGTGCGAAAGTCGTGCATCTGCTCGTCGTCGGCGAAATATAAAGCGACTTGCTGGGCGTTGGCACCCTGCCCCTCGAGTCGAACCTCGGCGCGCATTCGCGCGTAGTCGCCGCCCAGAGCCACGGTGAACAATTTCATCGACGAATCACGACCGCCGACGGCGCGCTGATAGCCGATCTGCCAGGTGTCGGCCCCGAGCTCGTTGATCGCCACATATGTGACGCGGGCCGACTGCGACGCGCGCACATCGACGACCGGCACGACAAGCGACTTGACCCCGGCCCGCGAAACGAATCTTTCAACGACCGTGATCTCAGAGTTTTCTGCGGCATCGATCACCAAGCGCGGATATGCGACGACACCCGCCTCGACCAACTCGTGGGTTATGACCACCGGATCAGCGACGACCTGATTTCGCGCCGTGCTGAGCGCGATCAACTGGGCGTGACGCAGGTTCAGATCTTCAAAAATGTCGGTTGCCGAACGCGGTGCGACGCCCGTGGTCGAAGCGACGATTTTCTTCGCCGCACTCGAGCCCTCGACCTTCGACTCGACTTTGCCGAGCCGATAACCATCGAGATCAAGTTCGCCGATTCGGCTGTAGCGCCAAATTTCTTCGTCGACGGTGGGCAGCGTGAGCGTCGTCATTTGCGCTTGCGCTTTTTCTTCTTGTTCTTCTTTTCTTTGAGTTCGGCGGCGATGTCTTCGGCCATGGCGTTGATGATCGCCTCGGCCTCGCCCAAAACCGAGGCGGCGGTGCCGTCTTTGACGCTTTCGGGTTCGGTGGGCGTCGCCGTCGGCACGACCGAGCCGTGCGCCCAGCCGATGTCGACCGCGCGGTGCTCGAATTTGGGGCACTGATCGGGACATCGCCATGGGGCGTCGGGCGCCAAGTCGAGCCGACATCGTCGCATCGCATCGCCGTTGGCGTAGGTGCGACTCTCAAAATGTCTGCACTCGGTGCGCATCGCCATGACCAAATTTTAATTCAGCGGCTTGTGATCAGCCGACCGAACCTTCCATTTGCAGTTCGATCAGTCGACTCCATTCGACGGCGTATTCCATCGGCAGGGTTCGGGTGACGGGCTCGATGAAGCCGTTGACGATCATGCTCATCGCCTGCTCTTGTGACAGACCGCGACTCTGAAGATAGAAAAGTTGCTCGTCGGCGATTTTCGACACGGTCGCCTCGTGGCCGATTTGCGCGTCGCGCGCGCCGACCTCCATATAGGGGAATGTGCGGCTTTCGCTCTGCTCGTCGAGAATCAACGCGTCGCACTGCACATGGCTCTTGCAGTTGCTCGCCCCCTCTTCGACCCGAACGAGACCTCGATACGCCGTGATGCCACCGTCTTTGGAGATCGACTTCGAGACGATCTTCGACGAGGTTTCTGACGCGGCGTGGATCATTTTCGCGCCGGCATCTTGGTGTTGTCCCGCCCCGGCGTAAGCCACCGACAAGACCTCGCCCGTGGCCTTTGGCCCCATCAGATAGACGCTCGGATATTTCATCGTGAGTTTCGAGCCGATGTTGCCGTCGATCCACTCCATGTGGCCCTCGGCTTCTACGCGGGCGCGCTTGGTGACCAGGTTGTAGACATTCGGCGACCAGTTTTGGATCGTCGTATAGGTGACATGCGCGCTCGGCTTGACGACGATTTCGACTACCGCCGAGTGCAGCGAATCTCGGGTGTAAACGGGCGCCGAGCAACCTTCGATGTAGTGAACCTTCGAGCCCTCGTCGGCGATGATCAGCGTGCGCTCGAACTGGCCGGCGTTTTCAGAATTGATTCGGAAGTATGCCTGCAGCGGCATTTCGCACTCGACACCCGGCGGGACATAGATGAATGAACCGCCCGACCAAACCGATGTGTTGAGGGCGGCGAACTTGTTGTCGCCCGGCGGAATGACTGAACCGAAATATTGCTTGACGAGATCCGGATATTCGCGAAGCGCGGTATCCATGTCGCAGAAAAGAATGCCCTGCTTTTCGAGGTCTTCGCGATTGCGATGAAACACGACCTCGCTCTCGTATTGCGCCGTCACGCCCGCCAGATATTTGCGCTCGGCTTCGGGAATGCCCAACTTCTCGTAGGTGTTGCGCATTTCGGCGGGCAGATCTTCCCATTCGTCGACCTGCGCGGTGGCGGGCTTCAAGTAGTAATAGATGTCTTGGAAGTCGATCGTCGGCATGTTGACGGCGAACCAATCGAGCATCGGTTTGCGTTCGAAAGTTTGCAGCGAACGCAGACGCATTTTGCGCATCCACTCGGGCTCGCCTTTCCACCAAGAAATCTGCTCGACCACGCCGGTGTTGAGGCCCTTGGTCGGCTCGAACGCGTATTCGACCTCGTCGCTCCAGCCCAGTTGATACTTGGAAAGATCAAGATCAAAAGAGGTCACTTTTGCTGCTCCTCGGGGCGGATAATTAGCACTATCTGCATAGTAACAATTGAACGGCTGGATTGCTCTTTTCAGACTGGTTGTTCGACACAGATAGCGTGACGGTCTTCATGGAGCGCTTTGGTCTTGTCGGTTTGCCCAACGCGGGAAAGTCGTCTCTATACAACGCGCTGACGGGTTCTAACGCCCTGGCGGCGCCCTACCCGTTTGCGACCAAGGATCCGAATATCGGCATGGCCAAGGTTCTCGACCCGCGCCTTGACGCGCTCGCCGAGATGTCGAAAACCCAGAAGATCGTGCACGCCACCGTCGAAGTGGTGGACATCGGCGGGCTGGTCGAGGGCGCGAGCAAAGGTGAGGGTCTCGGCAACAAGTTTCTCGCCAACATTCGCGAGGTGGATGCGATCGTCTTCGTGCTTCGGGCTTTCGTCGACGACGATATTCCGGGCCCGAGCGACCCGCTCGAACATTTGCGGGTTCTCGAAATCGAATTGGCGTTGGCGGATCTCGAGTCGGTGGAGACGAAGATCAACCGAATGCAAAAAGCCGCCCGCATGGACAAATCGCTCGAGGATGAACTCGCCGCACTGAGCAAAGCGCAAGAAAACCTCTCGGAAGGCAGACCTCTATATAGGGCGACATTGAGCAAGGACGAACTCGCGCTTTTGGCGCCGCATTTTTTGCTGACGACACGACGCGTCTTGGCCGTCGTCAATGTCGCCGAAGACGACTTGGCGCGTATTCCCGAGTTTGAACAGATCGTGCGCAAAGAACTCGCCCCGCCGGGCTCTGCGAGCGCCAGCCAGGTCGAGGTGCTCGGCATGAGCGTGCAGCTCGAGGCCGAGGCGGCGCAACTCGAAACAAAAGACAGGGTCGAAATGCTCGAGGCCCTGGGGCTTGGCGAGGGCGCGTTGCCGCGCATGGTGCGATCGGCGTATCACCTGCTTGGTTTGCGGACATTCTTCACCACCGGAGAAAAAGAGACCCGCGCCTGGACATTTCACGCGGGCTCGAAAGCGCCCGAATGCGCCGGCAAGATTCACAGCGATCTGCAGCGCGGTTTTATTCGCGCCGACGTGATCGCGTGGGACGAACTGTTGCGCATCGGGTCGTGGAACAAAGCCAAGGATCTCGGCAAGATACGAGTCGAGGGCAAAGACTACGAAGTGGTCGACGGCGACACGATGGAAATCCGCCACAATACTTAATAGATATGAGTGGCGAACAGCGACTGAAGGCGGGTTGGCTGGTTTGCCAGGCACAAGTTCTTTCGAGTCTGAACATCGCCGACACTCGCGCCGCCCGCCGCCGCGGCCTCGTCGGTCAGACCGAAGTCGCCACCCCGCTGCTGATCGACTCTTGCCGGTGGATCCACACGTTCGGTGTCAAATGCGAATTGGATGTCGCGTTTCTCGACGAACAACTGCAGGTCGTGAAGACACTGCGAATGAAACCTTCGCGAATCGGTATGCCGGTGCTCAAGGCCAAGCATGTGCTTGAAGCCTCTGCGGGAACTTTCGACAACTGGGGCCTGGTCGTCGGCCACAAACTCGAGGCACGACTGACATGAGCGAACAATCGACGACCCCACCTCCCTATTCGGGCAAGGGAGTTCTGGTTCTGGTCGCAACGCCGATCGGCAATCTGGGCGACATGTCGCAGCGTGCCGTCGAAATTCTCAAGTCAGCCGACGTGATTTGTTGTGAAGACACGCGACACTCGGGAAAACTCTTGAACCATTTCGGCATCAACGGAAAAAAGTTGATCGTGATCAACGAGCACACCGAGTTCGACGCCCGCGAGCAGATCGTGTCGCTGGTCGCCGACTCGAAAACCGTCGCGCTGGTCACCGATGCGGGCATGCCGGGTATCAGCGACCCCGGCGAGCGCCTCGTCGCCGCGGTGATCGAGGCGGGTTTGCAAGTCTCGGCAATTCCGGGACCGTCGGCCCTCACGATGGCGCTGGTGACGAGTGGTCTTCCCGCTTCACGGTTCGTCTTCGAGGGCTTTCTGCCGCGCAGCGGTGTCGAGCGAACCGAACGACTGTCGGCCGCAGCGACCGAACCGCGCACGATCGTGTTCTACGAGGCGCCGCACCGACTGGCCAAGACGCTCAGCGACCTGACGACGGTTTGCGGGGCGAATCGTCGGGTGGTCGTGGCACGCGAACTGACGAAACTGCACGAAGAAATTTGGCGCGGCACACTGCAGGACGCGAACATGATGACCGCCGCCAACGAACCGCGTGGCGAATATGTGATCATTCTCGAACCGGCCAAGCCACCCGCACCACCGACGAGCGAAGAACTGATCGCGGCGATTCGGGCCGAGATCGCCAAGGGTGTGAGTCGCAAAGATTCTGCGGCTCGGGTCGCGGCTCGATTCGGCGTCGCCAAACGAACCGTCTACGAACTTGCGTTGCAGGTGCGAGAGAGCGATTAATTGTCGCTCTTCGCAGACTGCAGAACGGTTAAAATTTCTCAGTGAATAAATTTTCGGCGACGACACCTATTTATTACGTCAACGCCAAACCGCATCTCGGGCATGCGTACACAACGATCGTTGCTGACGCGGTTTGCCGCTGGCACAAACTTTGCGGCCAAGATGTGCATTTGCTTACCGGCACAGACGAACACGGCCTGAAGATTCAGCAGTTCGCCGACGCCGAGGGTGTCTCACCGAAACAATTCGTCGACCGAATCGCGCCGATGTTCGCCGACGCGTGGCGGCATTTGAACATCGATGTCAGCGACTTCATTCGCACCACCGAAGAGCGCCACAAAGTGGGCGTGCAAAAACTTCTGCAGGCCTGCTACGACGCGGGCGACATCGAGGTCGATGTTTATCGGGGTCACTACTGCGTGGCTTGCGAGGCGTATTACACGCCCGAAGAATTGGACGACGGGAAATGCAAGATCCATTCGACGAAAGCCCAGTATGTCGAGGAAGAGAATTATTTCTTTCGCCTGTCGCGCTACGAAAAAAAGTTGCTGGATTGGTACGCGGCCCACCCCGATGCGATCAAGCCAGACCATCGCGTCAACGAGGTGATCGGGTTCATCAAACAGGGTCTGCGCGATTTCTCGGTCAGCAGAAAGTCGCTGACCTGGGGCGTCGAACTGCCGTGGGACAAATCGCACGTCGCATATGTTTGGTTCGACGCGCTGGCCAACTACATCACCGCGCACGGATACGGCACCGACGACGAGCGATTCGCCGCGTCATGGCCGGTCGACTATCACTTCATCGGCAAAGACATCATTCGATTTCACTGCGTCTACTGGCCCGCGATGCTGATGTCGGCGGGTTTGGAGCCGCCGAAAGGTTGGGCCGTCGGCGGGTGGCTGTTGGTGGGCGGCGAAAAAATGTCGAAGACGACGGGAAACGTCGTGAACCCGCTGGACCTGATCGACGAAATCGGCGTGGATGGTTTTCGTTACTACGTTTTGGCCGAAACGAACTACGGCAACGACGGAGATTTCTCTTACGAGGGCCTGCTGTCGAGGTTCAATTCTGATTTGGCGAACAACTTCGGCAACCTTGCCGCGCGTGTCGCCACCGTCGTCGAAAAAAAATGCGGCGGCATGGGGCCGAGGCCGTCACAGAACAGCGAACTCGCGGCGGTCGCGGCCACGAGCGTGGCCGACACGACCAAAGAATGGCGAAATGTGCAGCCCAGTCGCGCGCTCGACGCGACCTGGTCGCTGATTCGTGCGACGAACGCATTTTTGGAGTCGCACGAGCCATGGAAGATGGAGCCGAGCAAAGAACTCGACACCGTGATGGGTGACGCGCTCGAGGCGCTGAGAATCGTGACGATTCTGGCGAGCCCGGCGATGCCCGAAACATGTCAAGAGGTTTGGCGGCGACTCGGCTTGTCGGGCGTCGTCGCCGACCAGCGCATCGGCACCGACACGCAATGGGGTCGATATCCGGGCTCGACAAAAGTGCAAAAAGGCGAACCGCTCTTCCCGCGCAAAAAGGTTTGACCGTGGCTGTCGCGGATGGCTCGACGGCAGAGTGGGTCGACACGCACTGCCACGTGACCTACGAGGATATTCCTGGCGGGGCCGAGTCGGCGCTCGTGGCGGCACGCCAGGCCGGTGTGAGGCGAATGATAACCATCGGCACAGACCTGAAAACTTCGAACGCGGCGATAGACCTTGCGAACGCGCATGACGATGTTTGGGCGACGGTCGGTCTGCATCCTCATGATGCAAAAAACGGCCTCGACGGGCTGCACGAATTGTTCGCCAAACCGCGCGTCGTCGCCGTCGGCGAATGCGGGCTCGATTACTACTACGACCACTCTGATCGGGCCGTCCAACGCGAGATTTTCGCCGAGCAGATCACCCTCGCCAACCGTCTCTCACTGCCGCTGGTGATTCACACCCGCGAAGCCTGGGATGAGACTTTCGACGTGTTGAAAAGTTGCGGCGTGCCCGAGCGCACGATTTTTCATTGCTTCACCGGCTCGCCCGTCGAAGCGAAGAAGTGTCTCGACCTCGGCGCATATCTTTCATTTTCGGGAATCGTGACGTTCAAAAACGCCGACGAGATTCGCGCCGCGGCAAAGATCTGCGACGCCGAGAAAATGTTGGTCGAAACTGACAGCCCCTTTCTTGCGCCGGTGCCGCACCGCGGCAAATCGAATCAACCTGCGTTCTTGGTCGAGGTCGGCGCTTGCTTGGCCGATGTGCGCGGCGTGGGGGTCGAGGAAATCGCGAGCCAAACGACACGCAACGCGACGATTGCGTTCCCCGGTATCGCTACGTAACCTGACAACACCACCGCGAGGTAAAACTTCTTGCCCATTACGACTTTTGAACGACGAAGAATCGCCTTGGTGACGATCTTGACGATTATGGCGTTGCCGCTGCTGTTGATCAGTCGTGGTGGCGAGAACGCCGATGATGCCAATGATGTTGCGGGTGCCACGACGACCACGCAGGAAAACTCTTCGACAGGTATTGGAGAAGAAGAATTGCCGGAGCCGATCATTTTGGGTGGACCGTCGCCGATCGTGCAAGACGGTTCGGCACAAATCGCCTATCCGTCCAGCGCGTTGACTGGCGTGCAGGCCGTGGCGACATTCAGCAACTTCGACGGCGCACCCGAGATCGTTTGCTACATGCCCCAGGCGCCGCTGGGGCTGAAGGTCACGGTTCAAAATATGGACAACGGTCGCATCACGACTTGCACGAACGTCTTTCGAGCCATGATGCCGGCGGGTGCGACGATGATTCTGCACACCAAAGTTTTTGAGTCGCTGGCGAATTTGGTCGATGCGCCGATACCTGTCACCGTTTCATGGTGATCGATCAACGGTGACTTTTTCGCGAACCGAGATTGGCGCCATGCTCGAAAAGCATGGGCTCGCCCCGCGGCGCGCTTTCGGGCAAAACTTCGTCGTTGATGCGAACATCGTGCGCAAGATTGCCCGACTCGCCGAGATCGGACCGCGTGACTTCGTGCTCGAAATCGGCGCGGGCCTGGGTTCGCTCACTCTCGCTCTCGCCGAGACCGGTGCGAAAATCATGGCGGTCGAAATCGACAACGGTGTCGTGGATGTTTTGCGCGAGAACGTCGCGGGATTGTCGAATGTCGAGGTGATCCACGCCGATGCGATGCAACTCGACTGGTCGATGCTCAAGGCGAGGTCAGACAACTGGCATGTCGTCGCCAACCTGCCCTACAACGTGGCGACGAGCATCGTGGCCGACCTGCTCGACATGGTGCCCGAGGTCAAGAGCCTGCTCGTGATGGTGCAAAGCGAAGTCGCCGAACGCCTGGTCGCCCGCACGGGCAGCGAGGCCTACGGGGCGGTGAGCGTGAAGGTCGACTATTGGGCGACTTCTAAAATCGTCGGACAGGTGCCTTCTTCGGTTTTTTTTCCGCAACCCAAGGTCGAGTCTTCTCTTGTCGCGATTCGACGCAGAGAACGGCCTGCGATCGACGATGTAGTCGCCGCCGAACTGTTCGCCCTGGTTCGCACGGGTTTTGCAAAACGACGCAAGATGTTGCGTCGGGCGCTCGCCGACACGGTCGTGGCGCAAGATTTCATCGATGCCGAGGTGAACCCCGAGTCGCGCGCCGAAGAACTCGACCTGAATGCCTGGGGTCGGCTACGAAAGACGATCGATGCGCGACTCGCGCGCGAGGCCGGTCGAACATGAACGGCGCGAGTGTCGTGCTTGCGGCACCGGCGAAGTTGACCCTTTCGTTGCGCGTCACGGGGCTTCGCCCCGACGGCTTTCACCTGATCGACGCCGAAATGGTGACGCTCGAATTGGCCGACTCGCTCACCGTGGATACATCGCGAACAGGCATTGAAATTGTCGGCGCGTTCGCGGGCGATCTCGCGGCTGAACTCGCGGACGATCTCGCGGGCGATTCGAAACTTGCAGAGAACAATTTGGTGGCCCGTGCGTTGAAACTCGTGAATCGCACGGCACATGTGGTGATCACGAAGAACATTCCCTCGGGTGGCGGGTTGGGCGGAGGTTCTGCCGACGCCGCGGCGATATTGCGCTGGGCTGGCTTCAAAGATTTGACGGTTGCGACAAAACTCGGCGCCGACGTCGCATTTTGCATGGTCGGTGGTCGAGCGCGGGT
>VGAB01000049.1 GCA_016870935.1 Actinomycetota bacterium
GTTTGAAGAGTTGAAGAGTCTGGTGCGGGCGCGACGCACCGACATGATGGTCGACAAAGACCGCATGCCCGCCGACGGCGTGGTCGAAAAACTTTGCGAACTGGCGATGTGGGCGCCGAACCACAAACTCACGTTCCCCTGGAAGTTCGCCGCAGTCACGGGCGATGCCCGCGCCAGGCTGAGCAATTGCGTGGCCGACGCGATGGCTCGCGAGGGCGATGCGGCGCACAAGGTCGAAAAAGCCCGCACCAAGTTTCAACGCGCACCGGTGATTTTGATCGTCGGCAGCGAACCAGGCGATACACCACTGCGCACCGAAGAGAACCGCGACGCCGTGGCGGCGGGCATTCAAAATATCTTGCTCGGCGCGACGAGTCTCGGTCTGGCGAGTTTTTGGTCGAGTTGCCCGACCGGGGTAAACGACGACGTCGCAAAGTTCGCGGGTTTTCAAACCGGCACCCACATCACGGCGATGATCTACCTCGGCCACCCCGAACGAACCGCGCCCGAGATCGAGCGACCCCCGGCCAAGATCAACTACATCGCCGAATAGATCACCGCCAGCGCACGAAAGCCAAAAATCGACCGGGGCGCAGAGTCAACTCGGCTGATAGACGCCGAACTCTTGGCGCAACACATCGCTCACTTCACCCAGCGTGGCCCCGACCCGCAACGCTTCTTTCATCGGATACAGCAAGTTGTCGTCGGTCTTCGCGGCCGCGAGCAATTTTTCGAGACGTGCCGAGACATCACTTTGATTTCGCGACGAACGAAACTTCTTGACCCGGGCGACTTGGCTTCGCTCGACTTCAGGGTCGACTTCTTTGGGCACGAATTTTTGCTCCGAATCGGCGACGAATTTGTTCACGCCCACCAATACGCGCGAACCGTCGTCGACCGACTTGGTATACGCGTATGCCGACTCTTCGATCTCGCCCACTTGAAAACCCGATTCGATGGCCTGCACGGCGCCACCCATCTGCTCGATGCGCTCGATGTACTCCCACGCCGCGCGCTCGACCTCGTTGGTCAGTGACTCGACAAAATAAGAACCGGCCAGCGGATCGGGCGTGTCGGTGACGCCGCTCTCGTAGCCGATTATCTGTTGGGTCCGCAACGCGATGCGCGCCGCGTCCTCGGTTGGCAGGCTGAGCGCCTCGTCGAAACCGTTCGTGTGCAGACTCTGCGTTCCGCCCAAGACCGCCGCCATGCTCTGCACCGCCACGCGCACGATGTTGTTTTGCGGTTGCTGAGCGGTCAGTGTCGAACCACCCGTCTGGGTGTGAAACCGCATCAACGCGCTCGCGGGATTCTTGGCCCCGAACCTCTTGGTCATGATCTCGTGCCACATGCGGCGACTGGCACGAAATTTCGCGACCTCTTCGAAGAAATTGTTGTGGCCGTTCCAGAAAAAACTAAGGCGCGGCGCAAAATCGTCGACGCCGAGACCCGAATCGACCGCCGCTTGCACGTAGGCGATCGCATTCGAGAGCGTGAACGCGAGTTCTTGAACGGCCGTCGAGCCCGCCTCGCGAATGTGATAGCCCGAGATCGAAATCGTGTTCCATTTCGGGATGTGTTTCGCGCAATAGGCGAAAACATCGGTGATGATGCGCATCGACGGGCGAGGCGGATAAATATAGGTGCCCCGCGCGATGTACTCCTTCAGCAGGTCATTTTGAATCGTGCCCGAGATGTCTTTGGCCGCGACGCCCCGCTCTTCTGCCACCAATTCATAAAGCAAGAGCAAAATCGCCGCCGTCGAATTGATCGTCATCGATGTCGTCACCTTGTCGAGCGGAAGATCGGCGAGCAAAGTGCGCATGTCCTCGATCGAGTCGATCGCCACGCCGACTTTGCCGACCTCGCCCATCGCCCGTTCGTGGTCGCTGTCGTAACCCATCTGGGTGGGCAGGTCGAACGCGCAAGAAAGCCCCGTCTGCCCCGCGTCCAACAAAAACTTGAACCGCTGGTTCGTGTCGGCGGCCGTGCCGAAACCCGCGTACTGACGCATCGTCCACAGGCGGTCGCGATGCATCGTCGGGTAGATGCCCCGCGTGTATGGTGCCGAGCCCGGCTGACCGAGACGCGCGTTCGCGTCGAAACTCGCCAGTGACTCTTCGGTGTACAGCGGCTCGATCTGAATGCCAGAGTCCGTCTTTTTTTCAGACGCCGGTTGATTGCTTTTGCTCATAATCGCCAAGGCAAGGCTACGAGTTCGGGTGCCTCGCAGCGAGCACGGCGATTTCGACGAGCCATTCTGATCGGGCCAGCGCCGGCACGGTCACGAGCGTGCTCGCCGCCAGATGACCGTTCAACGCCTTGTCTCGACCCGCCATCACGATTTTGAGTCGTTCGCCCAGATCGGCCGAGTGCACGACATACGTCGTGACCGAGACGATCGACTTAACGTTCATTTTTCCTTCGGCCAAGATCGCCGCGATGTTTTGCCAGACGAGGCGAACTTGTTCACCCAGATCACTCGGCACAGACCCGTCGGGGTTCGTCGGCACCACACCCGAGGTGGCGATCAATTCGGCGCCCGCGGGCACGTGTATCGCGTGCGCATACGCCGCGGCGGGGGCGGCCATTTGCTTGGGCGATAGTGCGCGCGGCTCGGTCAAGACCTTTTACGATAAGCCATAATTGAACGGTGAGCAAGAAAGCAGTCGGACAAGAAAACCTCGCCGACATCGCCGTTCTCGAACGAATTCAGCAACGGGTTCTCTGGCTCGCGGTGCGCATGGTCGATTTCGCCAACCGCGAACGCGAGACACCGTCGGCTCCCGGCGGGCGCGACGCCGAATTCAATGTCAAGGTCGGCGGCCACATGGCCAGCAGCGCATCGGTGGTCAGCATCATGACTTCGCTGTGGTTCGGTCACCTGAACGGCGACGACAAAGTCGCGGTCAAACCCCATGCATCGCCGATATTTCATGCGATCAAATATCTGACGGGCGAACTCGACAAGTCGTATCTGAAAAAACTTCGCACGCTCGGCGGTCTGCAGAGTTACCCAAGTCGCACGAAAGATCCGGATGTCGCCGATTTTTCGACGGGCTCGGTCGGGTTGGGTGCCGTCGCGCCGTTGTTCGCGTCGATGACGCGCCGCTACATCGACGCCCACTTCACGCCCCGACCGGCCGCCCGATTCATCGCCCTGGTCGGTGACGCCGAACTCGACGAAGGAAACGTCTGGGAGGCGATCGCCGATCCGTCGCTGCAAGGTTTGGGAAACGTGATGTGGGTCGTGGACGCCAACCGTCAAAGCCTGGATCGCGTCGTGCCGGGGATGAAGATCAAAAAACTCGCCGGTTTTTTCGCCGACGCAGGTTGGCATGTGATCGAGGCGAAATACGGCCACAAACTTCAGGCCGCGTTCGCGATGCCTGGTGGCGAGTCGTTGCGCCAATACATCGACGACATGTCGAACGAGAGATACCAAAGTCTGTTCGCCCTGCAGGGTTCGGCTCTGCGTGAAAAGTTCTTGGCGGGCGCGCCGAGCGAGGTCGTCGCGTTCATCAACGACGTCTCCGACGCCGATCTGGCACCGCTGGTGCAAAACCTCGGCGGCCACGACATCGAAATGTTGCTCGACGCCTATCGCGAGTGCGATCTGGTCACCGACAAACCCAGCGTCGTGTTCGCCTACACCGTCAAGGGCTGGGGCTTGCCGATCGCCGGCGACCCGCTCAACCACGCGGCGCTGCTCTCTGAAAACCAGATCGACGACCTGCGCAAGCGCAACGGCTTGACCCTCGAGACCGAGTGGGAGCGGTTCGAAAAAGACAGCGAAGAAGATCGGGTCTGTCGCGCGGTGGGCGGCGACATCAACAACAAAGAGATCGCGGATCGGCCGCAACTCAAGGTGCCGCACGAGGTGAGTCTGGCGATCGGCAAAAAACCGATTTCAACCCAGGAAGTTTTTGGTCGACTGCTGACCGGCCTCGGCGGCAACCCGGAAATCGCCGAGCGCATGGTGACGATGTCACCCGATGTCAGCGTCAGCACCAACCTGGGTGGATGGATCAACAAGTTCGGCGTGTTCAGTTCTGACGAGCAACCCAACTATTTGGGCGACGATCGTCTGCTGCGTTGGAACGAAGGTCCGCAAGGTCGACATGTCGAACTCGGTCTCAGCGAGATGAACCTGTTTCTGGCGTTGCACGCCTTCGGGCTCGGGCACGAACTTCACGGCGAGCACCTGTTGCCGATCGGCACCGTTTATGATCCGTTCGTCTGTCGCGGGCTCGACGCGCTGATCTACGCGCTCTACAACGGTGCGCGATTTATCTTGGTCGGCACGCCGTCTGGCGTGACGCTTGCGCCCGAAGGCGGCGCGCACCAGAGCACCGTCACGACTTCGCTCGGGCTCGAACTGCCGGGCATGACCTATGCCGAGCCGTGCTTTGCGCGCGCGCTCGACTGGTTGTTGTGCGACGGCCTGCGACGGCTCGGCGGCAAAGACGGCGACAGCATGTATTTGCGCCTGTCGACCAGACCGATCGACCAGACGATCTTTGAACAATTGGTCGCCCAACGCGGTGCCGATTCTTTGCGCGCCGATGTTCTCGCTGGCGGATACCGATTGTGCGAGCCGAGCGAACCCCGCGCCGCCGACCTGGTCATCGCCGCGGCGGGCAGCGTCGTGCCCGAGGCGGTGGCGGCCGGCAAATTGCTCGCCGCGGAGGGCATCAACACGGTGGTGCTGGATCTTTGCTCGCCCGATCGCGTTTATCGCGGCTGGCGCACAGCCCAGCAACTTGCGACGCGAAACGGGGTGACGACGCACGATGTCGGTCACCTTGGCAAGTTGTTGGTCGATGGCGAGCGCAAACTGCCGATTTTGACGGTGCAAGACTCGGCCAGCCATTCGTTGGCCTGGCTGGGTTCGGTTTTCGGCGCGCGCACGGTGCCCGTCGGGGTCGACGAATTCGGCCAGTCGGGCACGATCGCCGAACTTTACGCGACCTTCGACCTGCTTCCCGAACAACTCGTCAACGCCGCGCTGCTCGCATTGTCGTAGCCTGAAGCCATGGCGATTATCGAGCAAGAAACCAAAAAAACAAAAACGATCGATGGCGTCGAACTGACCGCCAAGACGGTCGCCCAAATGGCGCCGCCAAAATTCGCCACGGTCGAAGAAGAGCGACAGCACCGCAAACAAAAACTCGCCGGTGCGATGCGCATCTTTGGTCGCCTGGGTTTCGGCGAGGGCGTGGCGGGGCACATCACGGTGCGCGACCCCGAGTTCACAGATCATTTCTGGGTCAATCCGTTCGCCAAGAGTTTCAGATACATGCGCGTCAGCGACCTGATTCTCGTGAACCACGACGGTGATGTCGTCTACGGGTCGCAACCCGTTAACCGCGCCGCGTTTTGCATCCATGCCGCGATTCACCAGGCCCGACCCGACGTGATCTCGGCGGCGCACGCGCACTCGCCTTTCGGCAAGTCTTGGTCGTCGCTCGGCAGAAAACTCGACCCGATCACGCAAGACTCGTGCTATTTCTACGAAGACCACTCGGTGATAACCGAACAAGGTGGTGCGGTGGTGCTCGAAATTTCGGCGGGACAAGAAATCGCCGCGAAATTTCCGAAAGGCAAGGCGGCGATTCACCAGAACCACGGTTTGTTCACCGTCAGCGACACCGTCGATGCGGCGGCGTTTTGGTTCATCACGATGGAGCGTTCGTGCCAGGCGCAACTGATGGCCGAGGCCGCCGGCACGCCAAAATTGATTCCCCACGAGATGGCCAGTTACACCCGCGATCTGACGGGGTTCCCCGCCGCGGGCTGGTTGCAGTTTCAACCGCTGTGGGAAGAAATCTGTCGAACTGACCCAGAACTTTTCGATTGAGCGTCGACAAAACTTCTGGTTCGCTCAGCCGACTAGCCAACAACACGCCCCCCGAGGCGTTGTTCGTCGTCTCGGCAACGGGACAATACTGCGGTGCGGTGATCGCTGTTCGTCTGTTCGACGACTTGGCGCCCGCCAGCGTGGCCTGGTTTCGCGTGATCGGTGCGGCGATCGTGTTGATCGCGTTCTCGATGCCGACGCTGCGCCGCTCGGGCGCGTGGTCGCGCGAGCAGATTTTTGCGGTGAGTCTGTTCGGCGTCTCCACCGCGTTGATGAACCTGTTCTTCTATCTGGCGATTCAGCACCTCGACTTGGGCAAAGGCGTGGCGATCGAATTCATCGGACCAATCACCGTTGCGGCGATTCGCACCCGCACGGGGCGCAACGCTTTCGCCTTGTTGTTGGCCGTGATCGGCGTGCTCATTTTGTCGGGTCTCGAATTGGGCAACGAGCCGCTCGGGTTGGTCTACATCTTTCTCGCCTCGATCATGTGGGCTATTTACATCGTCGTCGGGTCGAAAGTTGCGCGCTTTAATCGCGGCGTATCGGGCCTGGGCGTGGGGTTGCTGATCGGCGCGGTGTTCATCGCACCGTTCGGCGCGCCGACCAGCGGGCCGGCATTCAGCGCACCCTGGATTCTCGCGACATGTTTTTTGGTCGGTATTTTGTCGAATGCCGTCGGCTACGGCATCGACCAATTCACTCTGCGCAGAATTCCCGTGCGAAGATTTTCGGTCTTGCTCGCCCTGCTTCCCGTGACGGCGACGATTTTCGGATTGCTGTTTCTCGGTCAAGTGCCGAGCGTCATCGATTTGATCGGTATCGGTTTCGTGTTGACGGGCGTCGTCGTGCAACAACGCGACACATTGCCCCCTACCGAAGTCGTCGCCTAGCAACCGATAGACTGTTCTCGCGGGCGAGGAGTTCAAATCTCTATGCCCACACCCCCAATTTTGAAGCGCCGTTTCACATCCGTCGTCGTCGCCCTCGCGGTGTTGTTTGGCGTATTTCCCGCGACATCGGCACAAGCCGACGAGGGCCAACTACCGGGGGGCGTCGTTATATATGGGCGGGGCTTCGGTCACGGTCGTGGGCTCAGCCAATACGGTGCTTTCGGCTGGGCCACTGTGCACGGCTGGTCGTGGGAGCAGATCCTCGACTTTTATTACGGCGGCGCGACCGGCAACGCCCGCTCGACGCTCGAGGCGCCGAATCAAGAGATGACGGTCTGGCTGAGCGCGATGAGCAACAAACAGACTGGCGTCGTTTCAGACTCGGGCACTTTGCGACTGCTCGAAGACCCCGATCAAGGGCGTCGGTTCACGTCGATGGTCGCGCGAGAGAAGTCGGGCGCGCAACGCGTTTATCAAGTTTGGGGTTCGAACCAACGCAAATGTTTGAACGAATCAGATTCGCCCGAGGGCGCGGGCTTCGCGTTTCTCGGCGAGTTCAACGAAACGGCATCGTTCGTCACCAACGCCAGCGCCGACCCGGCGTCACCGGCGCTCGAGTCGGTGGGTCTTTGCGAGCCTCGCTCTGCCTCGGCTAACCAGGTTCGCTATTACCGCGGCGTGATTCGCGCGTTGAACAACACGCGCAACGAGAATCGCACGATCAACATCGCGAGGCTCGACGATTATCTTCGCGGCGTGGTGCCCCGAGAGTCACCCGCCTCATGGGGTGACGCAGCCGGTGGCGCGGGCATGCACGCGTTGCGCGCCCAGGCGGTTGCCGCCCGTTCATATTCGGTGACCGAGAACCGATACACGGCGCTGGCCAAAACTTGCGACACGCAAGATTGCCAGGTTTATGGCGGCGCCGCCCTGCGAACATCGGTCAACGCCGCCCCGTCGGTGCTCGAGAGCGCGAACACCGACCGCGCCGTCGCCGAGACATCGGGCGTCGTCATTCGCAACGCCCAAGGTGGCGTGGTGCGAACCGAGTTCTCGTCATCGAACGGTGGCCGAACCGCTGGCGGAGCGTTTCCGGCGTTGGTCGACGAGGGCGATCTGGCGGCCAACAGTTCGTTGATGGTCTGGACGCGCGCCTTCACTGCCGCGCAGATAACCGCGAAATACCCGAGCGTCGGCGTTCTGACGTCGGTGACCACCACCAACGACGGTTTGGGCGGCGACTGGGGCGGTTACACGGTCGAGGTCACTATCACCGGCACCGCCGGTTCGGTGAAAGTCTCTGGCTGGTCGTTTCGCACGACATTTGGTTTGCCCGCACCGTGGTATGGCGCGACACCGATCTTCGGCGCACCGCTCGAGTCGGGTGTCGTCGGTTCGATGCTGTTCGTCGGCGACTCGATCGGTCAGAGCATCGTCAACGAATTCGGCGCCATCGTCTCCCCCGCGTATCCGTCGGTGAACTTTCAGGCCATCGCCAATCGCTGCATGGTCGGGCCGACTTGCGTGACCCCAGACAAGGGCCTGCCCGACGCCATCGGCGTGGTCAATTCGCTCAGCGCCGAGCAACTGCCGACGATCGCAATCGTTCAATTGGGATACAACGACGACCCGAACACGATGGCCGGCGATGTCGCCCAGGTGATCAACGCACTGAACGCGCGCAATGTGCAGCGCATTATTTTCGTCAACCTCTCGACTCGGCGCGCCTCGCAAAATTACGCCCTTTCAAACGCGGCGCTGACTGCGGCGGCCCAGACCAACCCGAACGTATCGGTGCTCGACTGGAACGCCGCGAGCAGCGACCCGAGCGCCTCGCGCTGGTTCAGCGACGACATCCACCTGACGGCCACGGGCCGCGCCGAATTCACGCTGTTTTTGCGCCGACAACTCGACGAATTGCGGGCGCAAGGTTTGATCACGCCGAACCCAGAGAGCGTTCTGCCATTGGCAGTGCCGCTCAGCGTCGGCAACAAGGGTGAACCAGTGGCGCAACTGCAGAAGTCGCTGAACGATGCGCTCGGCCTGAAGAAAAAGCAGAAACTCGCCACCGATGGCGCGTTCGGCAAAGGCACGGCCGCCGCGGTGAGCAAGATCGAAGAACTGAACAACCTGCCGATCGACGGCGTCGCCGACGCCGCGGTTTTGGCCGTGCTCGGCATCGACCCCGCGAGTTTCAAACTCGCGCAGAACTCGCGGCACACCTCGGTGGCCACCGCACAAACGGCGTTGTCGAGGGTGCTGAAAGTCAAGATGAAGGCCGACGGTATTTTCGGCTCGGGCACCGCGAAACAATTGAAACGATTTCAAAAGAGCGTCGGGTTGAAACAGACCGGCGTCATCGACCGCACTACGTGGCTCTCGTTGCTCGCCGCCAGTGCGACCGCGCAAAAATAACTATTTAGCGGCGAAAAGTTTTTGCCACGACTGGTCGCTGACCAGGTCGGCGTAGGCCGCTCGATACTCGCGCTTCAGGCGACGATAGTTGACCGCGATATCTTTCGTCACCACGCAAACCTCGCGCAACAAGCGAAAAAACCTGCGAGTGTCGCGCTCGACGACGAATCCCTCGGGCAACCTGTCGTGCCGATAAAGAATTCGGTTGTAACGCGTGGCCAACCCGACGGCCCGTGAATCGATCGGCGCGGTTTTCAAGACATCGCGACGCAAAAACCTGGGCAGCACATAGCCGCCGACGAGCGGCACGGCGAGGGCGAAGCCGATCAGGCGAATCGGTTTCGCCCGGGGCTTGGTGATTTGAACCGCCGCCAACTCGGGGGTCAGCGGGGCGGGTTTTTCTTCGGCGACTTTTCGCAAATCATCGTGCAGGGCCGAGTGGTCGGTGGTCAGCAGGGCCGACGGCCCCTGCAGATAGGCGCGCACGCCGCGAATCATGTATTCGACGCTGGCGTATCGCATCGAGAACAGGTTCCTGAAACTCAGGGCGATGAATCTGCGCGCCAGATGCCACCAGTGATGCCGATCGAATACGAGCGTGTCGATGATCGCGAAGTTTCTCTTCTCATAGAACAACGACGA
>VGAB01000050.1 GCA_016870935.1 Actinomycetota bacterium
GGCGAAATAAAAATTCTCGAAAATGGCGCCGAAAATCGAGTGTGAAATCATGCACTTTGAGCGGTCAATCGTGCCCGGGATCGGACTCGAACCGATACAGCGCTATTCGCACTAGGGGGGTTTAAGCCCCCCGCGTCTACCATTCCGCCACCTGGGCTAGACGATCAGGCTACGCGCGTTTGCGCCTCGTCGGCGATCATCAGCGTCTCGACGCAGGACCAAAGCACTGTTCGGGCGGTCTCGGCTTCGCGACCGACGAGCCGATTGGCGGCGACCACCCCTTCGACCATGTCGCTGAGCACGGCCAAAAATGGTCTGTCGCGCAACGCCACCGAGACGACCACACCGTCTTTGATGCGTCGCAGGCTGCGATCGACACCGACAATTCGCGGCGGGGTGCGAAAGCCGGGTGGTTTCAAACCGTGGCGGTGGGCCTGGTTTGCCAGCACTCGTGCCGCCCAGGCGAACTCGGCGTATCGTGCCCGCGCGCCGCCATGCACCGCGCTTTTTTTGTCGATGCTCGCCACTTCGCCACTTACCATGGCGCAAATTATTGCCGAAGGGTCTGACACGGTTAACGCGAAAACACCCGTTCTGTAATGTGATTACGCCATGACGACAGGCGAACTCAATCCGATGCAACGCAGCGTCGTCGATGTGTTGAAAAAACCCGCGGGCTGGGTGCCGCTTCCCTTGTCCGTGGTCGATGCAGTGCGCGATCAGATCGAAAAGTCGCTCGCACCGCTGGCCGAAAAACTGACGCCCGACCGTCCGTTGTTCATCAGCAAGGGTGGTCTGACGACCGTGCATGGTTGCGAGACTCACTACGTCGCCTCGCTCGATTCTTTCGAATGGACACTGACCAATGCGCGCGGCACGATCATGCACAAGGCGGTCGAACTTTCAATCAATTGGCGCGGGCCCGTCGAACCAGCCCTGCTCGTCGACGAGGCGTTGGCGCGCCTCGAAGACGAAGAAGGTCGCGGGCCGGGTGAGTTCATCGCCCAACTTTCGCCCGGCGAACGGGCGCAGTTGCGCAGTTACGCCGTAGATCTCTTCACGAAATTCGAAGAGAGTTTTCCGCCGCTGAAAGCCGCTTGGCGCCCCGTCACCGAGAGCACGGCGCGGGTCGAACTCTTTGGCGGTCGCATCTCGCTGTCGACCCGTGTCGACCTCACGCTGGGTGCCCCCGGCAGCAAAGTGATCATCGACCTCAAGACGGGTCGCATCTACGCGAATCACCGCGAAGACCTGCGGTTTTACGCGCTGGTCGAGGCGCTTCGGTCTGGTCAACCACCCCGCCGCCTGGCTACATACTCACTCGAGTCGGCGCGTGCCGATGTCGAAGAGGTCAGTGAAGGCGTGCTGCAAGCGGCGGTTCGTCGGGTCGTCGACGGCGCGAACGCGATTTACGAATTGACCCGCGAAGAGCGCGTACCAAAACTTAATCCTGGTGCGCAGTGTCGCTGGTGTCCGCTGGGTGCGACCTGCGAAACCGGCCAACAGTTTTTGGCCCGCGATTCCAGCGACGACTAATCGCGAGTCTTCTAACTCAGTTTTCTAGTCGGGTTTTACTAGCCCCGCCCCATGTTTGGGCGCTTGCCATGATTGGCTTTCGAGCGACGCATACGGGCTTTTCGTTTTTTTGTTTTCTTTGACATGATGCGATCTTAGTTCGTCGCCTTGCGCCATCGCGCCCTACCGCCCGCATAGGGCGTGCCTTCGGCGTTCGTCTTCGAGCAGACATAACTCGTGCCTTTGTAACTGCCGAGCGCATCGACCGGACTACAGAACGAACCCGGATGAATATCGCGCGTCGCCGCAACCGAACTTGACGGCGTGGCGCTCGAACCCGCCGTTGTTGTCGTCGCGGTATTCGAACCCGTCGATGCGGCAACACTCGTGGTTGTCGTCGAAGTTGCAGTATTGACGGTCGAGGTTTTCGGCATCGTCGTCGAAGTCGTCGAAGTCGTATTCGTCGTCGCGGGTGCCGCGTTAGGGGCTGGGCTCCAACTTGCAATCGACAAACCTGCGCAATCGGACGCCAAAAGATTGCCGATGCGTCGATACTCGCTTTCATCCATAGATAAACCCCAACGGGCTTTGACCGAAATCCAGTTGCCCAAATAGGTGCACCAATAACTGCGCAGGGGCGGCATCCAGTTCGACGGATCCTTGTCGCCCTTCGCGGCGTTCACGCGGTCGCGCACGGCGATCAAAGTGCGACTATCGGTCAAGTCGTTGGCATAGGCCTTGCGTTGCGAGTCGCCCCACGCCCACGCCCCCGAGTCCCATGCTTCTTTCAACGCCACGACATGATCAATATCTACATCGGTTCGGTCGCTCAACCTCGTGCCGTCATAGGGCGAATACCAATCACCCGCCACCACGTAGCAGCGATAAGGGTCGACCTGGGGTGCCGAAACGCTGTCGCGCTTCAACACATCTTCGCGGGCGTCGCAACCGTTGCCGTCTAAGTCAGACCAGTGCACGAAAGAACTGCGCCGATACCCCGACTTGTATTCTCGCTCGACTTTTATCGACGACAACACCGAGCGTGCGTCTTGGCTGACCAGCCGTCGCGAGACCGATGCCGAATCAACGACCCGACTCGAACCCTCGCCGACGCCGGCGTTGACCGCGCTCGCCGAGACCGCGACTACGAGAACCGCCCCGTTCACCGCGACGCGCCAATTCATCAGCAAAGTTTACTGTCAGGCGACTTGCGAAATCTTCGGCACACCCTGTTCGTCGCTGACATCGATAAAGATGCATTCGCCGGGACAAACTTCGGCGGCACGCAAGACACTTTGCCGGTCACGGGGTGCGACCCGAGCCATGCTTCCCGCCCCACCCGGATCATTCAACGGCACACCCAACTCGGCGACATAGGCGATGCCGTCTTCGAGCAACTTGAAGGCGTCGGCGCAATGGTCTTCGCACAGCCCGTCACCCGTGCACAAGTCTTGGTCGATCCAAACGCGCATCTCGGTCAGGTTAGCGAGTCAAATAGGCGACGATCAGCGCGGCGATCAAAATCACATTGCGCCCGACATCCCACCAACTCATCGGGCGATGCGAGGTGGCGCCGAAACAAGAACATGGCAGTCGATCTTCGTCTTGCAGTCGCACGAGCAACAACACGGTGAACCCCCCGAGCATCGCCAAACTCGCCGCCACGGCGGGGCCAAACCACCAGCCACCGACCAACAGAATGGCCAGCGCTATCTCGGCCAATGGCACCAAAACGACCGCGGGGTCGGGCGCACCGAGGGCGCGGGCCTGAAATGTCCAGTTGTTGAACGTGGCGAACTTGGCCACGCCCGCATAAACAAAAACTGCAGCGACCGCGAGGGAGATCAGAAAACTCACGACAAGGGCGAAGTGCCGACCACCGCTCCCTTTGCGAACACCATCGGCGATTGCGCGCCTTCGACCGCGTGCAAACCATGCACCCGACCGACGACGAAGAGGTGATCACCGACCTGCGCGCTTGATTCGATCTTGCAGTCGATGAACGCGACGCTGCCGTCGATCATCGGCGACCGCAACGGCGACGCCGACCATTTCACGCCTTCGAATCGCCCCTCGGCCTCTTTGGCGAATCGCCAGCACAGTTCCGCCTGGGCAACCGACAGAACATTCACGCAAAAGGCGCCCGACTCGGCGATCGCCGGCCAAGTTTTTGAATTCAAGCCGGGGAAAAATCCGACCAAGGGCGGCTCGAGCGAGATCGAACTGAACGAGCCGATCGTCAAACCCAGCGGGTTTCCGTCACGATCCAAACCCGAGATGATCACCACGCCAGTCGGAAAGTGGCCCAAAACGGTGCGAAATTCTTTGCCGTCGAACTGGGATTTCATCGCTTTCAGACTACGCCACAGACCTCGACAGTCAATCCATCCGCGGCGGCGAACACTTCGAACCCACGATTTTTCGCCGCGACCGCCAGCCGTTGCGCGATCACATCCAACGCGTCGTCGGTGCGCGACGGGTCGTGATGAAACAACGCCAACTTTTTCGCCGAGGTCGTCTCGGCAACCCACATCGCATATTCCAATGTCGAATGCCCCCAGTCCGACTTGGTCTCGAACTCGGCGGGCGTGTATTGCGAGTCATGGATCAGCAGGTCTGTGCCTTGGCAAAGTTGGCGAGCCGCGCCGGTGATCGAAAAATTTCCGACGGGTTGTTGATGGTCCGGGAGATATGTGACCGCGATGTTCTCGCTTGTCACGCGAAAGCCGAGCGTCGGCCCGACATGGGGCACGAATCGACTCGTAATTTTGGTCGAGCCGATCATGAAGTCGTCGTCGCCGATTTCATGAAAATTGATCTGGGCATGAAATTCGTCGAGGCTTATCGGAAAAATCGGTGGTCCGATCTTCTTCAAGAACAACTCGCGCAGGTTTCTTCCGTCCTCCTGTTTGGGCGCGTAAATGTCGAGCACGGTCTCCTCACGCAGCAACGACTTGAAAAACGGCAAACCTTGCACATGGTCCCAGTGCAGGTGCGTCAACAGGCAGGCGCCGACGAATGGTTTCGCCTCGGCCTCGATGTTTTGTCCGCCCATGTATCGCAGACCCGTGCCGAGGTCGAAAATTATCGGGTTTTGATTTTTGGCCTGCAACGAAACGCACGATGTGTTGCCGCCGTAGCGGTGCGTCTGGTGGTCGTGGCACGCGGTCGAACCGCGCACGCCGTGAAACGACACCGACACTTTGCTTTCCCCCACCGACAAAACGGTATTGCTTTTACTTCGTTGATTCAGAGACCCGATGAGGTGACCTTCGTCGCAGAGAACTAGTTTCTACTCGGTGGTGAATCATCAGCCCAAGCTCGATTGCGTGAGTGCCAACGGCACCGAGTTCTCTTTTCTCGAGTGCGGCTCGGGCAAGTTGGCGCTGCTTCTGCACGGCTTTCCTGACACGGCCCAAACTTGGCGACACCTTATGCCGATGCTCGCCGAACTCGGTTATCGGGCGGTGGCGCCTTTCACGCGCGGCTACGCACCAAGCGCCGTGCCTTCAGATGGCTGCTATCAAACCGCGATGCTGGCGCGCGACGCGAACGCCCTGCATGATGTGCTCGGTGGCGACGGCGACGCCGTGATCGTCGGTCACGATTGGGGCGCGCCCAGTTGTTACGGTGCCGCTCTCGACGCGCCGAACCGTTGGCGAAAGGTCGTCGGCATGGCGGTGCCACCCACGGCCGCGCTCGGCATGGCGTTCGTTCAAAGCATCGACCAAATCAAAAAGAGCTGGTACATGTTCTTTTTTCAGCACGGATTGGCCGATCTCGTGGTCGGGGCCAACAATCATGCGTTCATCGAAATGTTGTGGCGCGACTGGTCGCCCAACTACGACGCGAGCGACGACCTCGAGTTCGTCAAGCGCTCGCTGGCTGATCCAAAAAATTTGCGGGCGGCGCTTGGTTATTATCGGGCCACCCTCGGCGACGGCTATCGAGACCCGCGACTCGCCGACCTGCAGAATCAAATGGGTTCGGGCGTGCCGACACAGCCGCTTTTGTATCTGCACGGCGCTAACGACGGTTGCATCGGTGCCGAAGTGGTCGAGGCGGCGAGAAAAATCGCGCCGGCGAATGTCGAGTTTGCAATGGTCGAGAAAGCCGGGCACTTCTTGCAGCTCGAACAGCCGAAAATTGTGAACAAACTGATTTGTGATTTTTTGGCAAATTAGTTGATGACCGCCCTGCAAAATCCGCTTCGTGATGGTTGGTCGCTGATCGTCAAGCGCGAGTGCGCAACCTGTGCGATGATCGTGCCGGTAATCGCCCGACTCGCGCGCGAACTATCGGCTCTCACCGTTTATACGCAGGACGACCCGAGTTTTCCCGAGGGCGTCGATTCGGTCGACGATTCAGATTTGGCCGCCAGTTGGCATGCCGATATCGACACCGTGCCGACCCTGATTTTGCGCCGAGACGGCGCCGAAGTTTCGCGCACGGCGGGTTGGGTGCGCCAAGAGTGGCGCGAACTCACGGGCATCGCCGATCTGGGCGCCGATTTGCCCGAGTTTCGTCCGGGTTGCGGCTCGATGAGCGTCGACCCCGACATCGTCGACAAACTTCGCGTGCGATTTGGCGGCGAGATTTTGCATGCCCGCAAGATCGAGATCGCCGACGCCGAAGACGAGTTCGAGGCGATGTTCGCGCGCGGCTACACCGACGGCTTGCCGGTCGTGCCACCCACGCCCGAGCGCGTGATGCGCATGCTCGCCGGCACGACGCGTGATCCGCAAGAAGTTGTCGCAATTGCACCGCCTGATTTGGTCGAACTCACGATCGAAAAAATCGCGATCAACGCGGTGATGGCGGGTTGCCTGCCCGAATATTTTCCCTGGGTCGTCGCCGCGCTTGAGGCGATCTGCACCGACGGGTTCAATATGCACGGCGTGCTCGCCACGACGATGCCCGTCGGCCCGGTGCTGGTTTGCAACGGCCCTGGCACGCGAAAGATCAACATGAACTCGGGCGTGAACGCGCTCGGGCAGGGCAATCGGGCGAATCTCACGATTGGTCGGGCGGTGCAGTTGACCATTCGCAATGTCGGCGGTGGTCGGCCCGGCGAGGTCGATCGCGCGGCGCACGGCAACCCGGGCAAGTTGAGTTTCTGCTTCGCCGAAGACGAACTCGGCTCGCCGTTCACTTCGCTCTCCGTCGCGCGCGGATTCGACCCTTCGCAGAACACCGTCACCGCGTTCACCGGCGAAGGGCCGCGCTGCGTGGTCGATCAACTTGCGCGCCAACCCGATCAACTCGCGCAAACTTTTGCCGCGTGTCTGCGCACGGTTCATCACCCGAAATTGCCGTTCGCTTTCGACGCGATGCTCGTGATCGGCCCAGAGCATGCGCGCGTCTTTGCCGAGGCTAAATGGGGGCGCGAAAGGTTGCTCACCGAGATCAACGACCGCCTGCAACTGCCCGGTTCAGAGATTGTTCGCGGCGCCGGCGGCATGGCCGAGGGCGTGCAAGAGGCGTTCAAAGACGCGGTGCTACCCAAGTTCCGCCCCGGCGGCCTGCTGTTGGTGCACGCCGGCGGCTCGGCGGGTTTGTTCAGCGCGATCATTGGCGGCTGGGCCAGCGGCGCCCTCGGCAGCGACCCGGTAACTAAAGTTGTCTCGTCATGACCTGTCTGATTTTTGGTGGAAGATCGCCTATCGCTCTCTCAGCGTGTGACCAACTTGTTAAGTCCGGTGCGAAAGTGCATCTCGCCACAAGAAAAATTGATGATGAGATCCAAAAAATTTCTCGCAAGCTTCGAATCGAGGAGCTTCACGAGATAGACCTGCGAGACACAGAAATGTCAAGGTCTCGCGTGAGGTCAATAGTTGAAGCGAACGCCGAGTTGACTGGTCTTGCCTTCATACATCGATATCGAGAACTAAGTTTTTCTGCATCTGAGCAGCACGCAGTCGAAGTTCTCTCACCATTTCAGATAATTAAAGATCTTTCTCAAATGTCTCGCACCCAAGAATTATCCGTAGTTTTGACGACGTCGCCCGCCGCAGATCATGTTGTTTCAGATCAAAGCTTTTACTACCACGCCTCTAAAGCCGCAACGAATCAAATAGTCAGATATTCAGCCGTTAATTTCGCAAAGAGTAAGTTACGAACTAACGGAGTTAATCCTGGGACATTCGTCTTCAAAGATCGTGCTGCCGAGTATTACAAACAGAACCCACAAATTGTCGCACAAGCAGAGCAATCGGTGCCTCTCGGACGCATGGCAAGTGTCTCCGAAATCGCGTCAGTTTTTCTGTTCTTGCTTTCGCCTGCAAGTTCTTTTGTTAATGGCCAAATCATAAATGTGGATGGCGGGATTTCAAGTCTTTAATTCTAAAACTCTTAATCCTTCGGTCGATCAAGATCCCAAAGTGAGTTTGGAACTCTCTCTAAATTTGGCCACACACGAAAAAATTTAATGCCCTTAGAGATGGCAACCTGGTTTTTATCGAGAATTTGACCCACGTAACGAGGAGCCAAAATAGCAGAGACCCCCACTGAGGGAGCCTTTGCATACATGCTCTCTCGCGAGAGCACTGGCAACCCAAGACCAGGACTTTCAAGTCCTTGACGAAACTCGTCGTCGTCAATCAGCATGTGAAAATATGGGCCAATATCAAGTGCGTAAAGAAGTGTCGTCGCCCCAATTGATGTGCCATAACCAGCGATGATTGTTGATTGAAGATTCGAAAAATAGTTTTTCGCTATGTCTCTTTGGTGTTCAAGATTTTTTGAAATCGCCCCCCAAGCAGTGGGAGAAAACAAGCCAAAACATTCTTCGAATTCCTTGGCTGCAACAACAGAATCGTTGATTGACGTGCTTTTTGAGCGGTGCCGAACGTACACGCGCAAAGCTCCGCTCTTGGCTGGAACTCTTTTAGCCCAAAATATTTCAAGATTGAAGTTTTGTAAAAACTTTGACAAAGTCGTCACTGAAAAGTACGTGATGTGCTCGTGATTTATCACCTCAAGTTGTTGATTCGCAATTACATCAAGTACATAATTTGTCTCCATCGCAAAAATCCCATCGCGATCAAGAATTGTCGCGATCCCCGTGAAGAAATTCTCAAGGGTTGGAACATTCGCAACGACCATATTCGCGACCACAAGTTTTGCTTTGCCGTGACTTTCTACGATTTGACTTGCGATTTCTGAATCGAAAAATGTTGAAATCGTCGTAATACCGCGCCCTTTTGCTACCTCTGTCAGATTCTTTGCAGGATCCACGCCCAAACAGCGAATACCCCTTTCGGCAAAAGTAGAGATGAAGAGCCCGTCATTACTCCCAATCTCGACGACCAAGTCCTTTGATGAAAGATCTAAGAGCGAACTCAGGTGCTCGGCATACTCTTTGTAGGCACCGGATAAAACATTGTTGACGGCCCCGGGTCGCGACAAATAGTGCTCGTACATACTGCTTGTATCAACGACCACGGAGGTCTGAAAATTGTTGCAATTGTGACACTGCATAACCTCAAGCGGGATCAGGTTTGCATCGCTTGCCCCTTTGCCAGGCGGTAGATAACGGTCGCCAAAAGGAGTATCCGGTAATTTAAAGAAAATGCTGAGATCGGTCGAACTACAAAGCCGACACTTCAAAACCCGATTAAATGACAATTGGTTCTTAAGTTCTGAATCTGGCACAGACAGATCCTAATTGAGTGAACTCACGCTGACCTGAACAACACCAAACCATAGTCGCGCTTCATACTGAATGCTGAGTCGAACTAAGTTGGTGGCAGAGTGACGAACCGCGTAGTGCTTGATCCGACGAGCGAGAGGCAGTTGGCGACGCGCGAACTCTTGGCGCGACCCAAATCGATCGTCGATCAAACCGTCGGCCTGCTCGACATTTCAAAGGCCCGTGGCGACGTCTTCTTGACCCAACTCGAATCGCGACTTGTCGCGGCCGGGGCAAAGGTTCTGCGTTTTCGCAAACCCACATTCACTAAGCCCGCCCCCGTCGACTTGCGTCATGAAATCGCCACCAAGTGCACGCTGGTGATTGAGGCCCTCGCCGATTGAGGCAGTTGCACGTCGTGCAGTGTGCACGACATCGTCGATCTCGAAACTCAGGGCGTGGCGGCGATGTTCGTCGCCTCCGATGTATTCATGCAGGCCGCCGAGGTGCAGGCCAAAGCCCTGGGTTTTCCGTCCGTGCAGCGCGTGTTCGTGCCGCATCCGATTCAAGACCGCACCGACGAAGAAATGCGCGCGCTGGCCGACTCGGCATTCA
>VGAB01000051.1 GCA_016870935.1 Actinomycetota bacterium
CCGAACGAGCCGAGACGGTGCGCACGGCACACATCGGGGCATGCAAAAAGAACTTCAGCCGATCGATTTGGCAACCTGCGTCGAAGCCAGCCTGCACTCTTCACTCGACGGTTTTGACTTGCCGCGAGCCCGGCTCTATGGCGTCAGCATCGTCGATGCCGACGGGGTTCGCGCCAACCAAAACGGCGCGCTTCGCATAAGTTTCTTGGCCGAACACGGCGATGTCTACGAATTGCTCGAGGCCCCGACCAGCGCGATCGCCCGAATGTTCGACGCGGCGGTGGTTCTAACATGCGGCTGGGCGGCACCGATCGACCGCGACGGCGACGCGCAAGATGAACCGGCCGACGATGTGCCGCCGAGCCAGCATCCGCAGCGTCGGCGGGTGCGCCTGGTCGTCAGCGTGTGCGACAACGGCGTGGCCTCTGTTTTGCGGTTCGCCGACACGCCCGACGACATCGTCACCGATGCGGGTTCGGCACGGGGCAGTTTGGCCGATGCTGTCAACAATTTGTGGCTCGACCCGAAGGTCGTGGTCAGTCGCGAAACCGTCGATTAGTTCTCTCGAACAAAAATTTCAGCGCGTCGAGCGAACAAAAACCGATATGCATGCCTCGACCAGTGTGGGCACGAAAATATCTTTTTTGGCGAACACGGCGTTGTGTCCGCCGTGCACCTCGAACACCTCGACATCGTCGACCAGTCGATAGAGCTCGGTCTGTCGATCGGGCGCCACCACGCCGTCTTCGGTGGTGATCACGACCGAAGCGGGTGCTTCGAGTGTGGGCAGCCACTCTCGCGAATCGAAGCTGCCGATCGCGCTTCCCGCCTCGAGAATGTGCCGCCAGTCGTGGCTCGCGATTTGTTGTATCGCCCAGGGTGAAAGTCCGTTCGACTTGCGTTGCAGATAAATCTGGTCGGTCAGCCAGGTGCGGGCCTGCGCGGTTGTCAGGCGCGAAAGCGCGGCCAAACCGGTGAGGCCGAAGAAACTCAGTTTCTCTTCGCGCGACTCGACAAAGTGGCTCGCCGTGCTGCACAGCACGATGCCACGCACGCGCGCCTCGTGGCGCTGCCAGACGAGTTGGGCGATCGTGCCGCCCATCGAGTAGCCGACCGGAATGAATGTCGCGATGCCGAGTTGATCGGCGAGCGCGGCGACATCGTCGGCGCAGTCTTCGAGTTTGAAATTCGACTTGGTGCGGATGCCCCGCCCGTGGCCGCGCAGGTCGAGCGCGATGACGTTGAAGTTTTCGGAAAGCGCGTCGAAGCAGGTGAACCAGTTCAGGTCGGCCGTGGCCGTCCAGCCGTGTAATAGCAGGAGCGTCGGCGCGCCGTCGGGCCCCTTCTTTTCTCGATAAAAAGTTTTTCCGCGACCAGGCAATTCGAGTTCGAAACCTGGTGGCAGGCCGGGCAGAGGCGCCACCGATTCTTTCTTCACTGTGCTCGGGTCTCCAAGACCTTCACCTTCAATTTGCCGTTCGGCGCTTGATAGGTGACGATGTCGCCCGTCTTCGCACCAAGCAAAGCCGAACCCAAAGGGGATGTCGGGCTCATGATGGTTGCATCGCTTTGTTCTTCGATGTGACCGATCAGGTAACTCTCGGCCATCGAGTCGTCGTCGCCGTCGTAGACGATCGACACGATCATGCCGATGCCCACCGTGCCGTCTTGCGAAATCTCGACGATTTCGACATTTTCGATGATCGATTCGAGTTGGCGAATACGCGCTTCCATTTGGCCGTGCTCGTCTTTGGCCGCGTGATAGTCGCCGTTCTCTTTGAGATCGCCATGTTCACGGGCGCGCGCGATTTTCTCGGCAGCCGCGATTCGACCACGACTGGTCAAGTCTGCGTGCTCTTCGCGCAGGCGATCGAAGGTTTTTCGAGAAAGTTTGTGGATCATTCGGCTAAAAATGCTACCTAGATTGCGCCGCCTAAATGGGCAGGATTGGCTCGGGTTTGCACCGTACGCTTGAGATATGTTTTTGAAAAAATTTCGCGGGCCGAACGATGGCGAATAAATCCGCGGCGGGTCATCGCGTCGCGGTGATCGGTGGCGACGGCATCGGTCCCGAGGTTTTGGCCGAGGCGCTCAAGGCCGTGGCGGCGAGCGGCGTCAAACTCGCGACGACGAATTTTGATCTCGGCGGCGCGCGATATCTGCGCGACGGCGAGGTGCTCTCGGACGCGACTCTGGCCGAACTGCGAAACTTTGACGCGATTCTGCTCGGCGCCGTCGGCACGCCGGGGGTTCCGCCCGGCGTGATCGAGCGCGGCCTGTTGTTGAAAATGCGTTTCGAACTTGATCTCTACATCAACTTGCGACCGTTCGGCGGTGTCGCGCCCGGTCAGACCAAGGCGCACGATTTCGTAGTCATTCGCGAGAACACCGAGGGCCCGTATGTCGGCGAGGGCGGCGTGCTGCGCCGCGGCACACCCGACGAGGTCGCCACGCAGGGCAGTGTGAACACGGCAAAAGGGGTCGAACGTTGCGTGCGCTTCGCGTTTGATCTTGCCCGCACCCGCGCCCGCAAACATTTGACGCTCGTGCACAAGACGAATGTTCTGACATTCGCCGGCGATCTTTGGCAACGCACATTCGACCGGGTCGCCAAAGAATACGCAGACGTCGCCACCGCCTACAACCACGTAGATGCCGCGTGCATTTATTTCGTGCAAGACCCGCATCGCTACGACGTGATCGTCACCGACAACCTGTTCGGCGACATTCTCACCGACCTGGGTGGTGCGGTCTCGGGAGGCATCGGTGTCGCATCGTCGGCGAACCTGAACCCGACGCGCAGCGGACCTTCGATGTTCGAACCCGTGCATGGTTCGGCGCCCGACATCGCCGGCAAGGGTGTCGCGAATCCCGTCGCGGCGGTCTTGTCGGCGGCGCACATGCTCGAATTTCTCGGCGAGACCAAAGCGGCCCAAGTTTTGCGCGCGGCTTGCGTCGAGCCGACATCCGGCTCAACCGTGGCGATCGGCGACGAAATCGCCCGTCGGGTCAAAGCCAGTATTTAAGCCCTCGCTTGTAGCCTGATTTATACGCGTATTAGGAGAAATAATGCCGATCAAGACAACGCCAAAAATTTGGATGAACGGTTCGCTCGTCAATTGGGACGACGCGAAAGTGCACGTTCTCACCCACACGCTGCACTACGGCACCGGCGTGTTCGAGGGCATTCGTGCCTACGAGACTTCGAACGGCCCCGCGGTGTTTCGTCTCACCGATCACATGAAGCGCCTGCACAACAGCGCCCAGATCATGGGCATGGAGTTGCCATATTCGGTCGCCGAACTGGTCGAGGCGACCAAGCAAACCGTGAAATCGACCGGTCTGCCGTCTTGCTACATTCGGCCGATCGCCTATTACGGCTACGGCGAAATGGGTCTCAACACATTGCCGTGCAAGGTCGATGTGGCGATCGCGTGCTGGCCGTGGGGCGCATATTTGGGCGACGACGCGGTGCAAAAGGGCGTGCGCATGAAAATTTCCTCATGGACGCGCCACGATCACAACACGATGCCACCCGCGGCAAAGACGGTCGGCAATTATGTCAACTCTTCGCTGGCAAAAGTCGAGGCGCTCAAGGCCGGTTATGACGAGGCGATAATGCTTTCGCCAAGTGGTTTGGTCGCCGAGTGCACCGGTGAAAATATTTTTTGCGTCCGCGACGGCGTGATTTTGACCCCGCCTCTTTCGGCCGGCGCCCTCGAGGGCATCACGCAGTCGAGCGTGACGAAGATCGCCCGCGATCTGGGTTACGACATTCGTGTCGACAACATCGCGCGCAGCGATCTCTATATCGCCGATGAAATTTTCGTTTGCGGCACCGCAGCCGAGGTCGGCTCGGTCAATTCGGTCGACGAACGCAAGATTCCATGCCCTGGTCCGATGACTAAGGCGATCGCCGCGACCTATGCCAAGGCGGTTCGCGGTCAAGATGACCGTTACAAGCAATGGTGCGAGTTGGTCAAGTAGACGCCATGTCGCGAACAGCCGAACTCGTCGAGGTTTTTGACACGACCCTGCGCGACGGCATGCAGGTCGAAGGCGTGTCGGCGAGCGTGCAAGACAAACTTCGCATCGCCGAACAACTCGACTACTTGGGCGTGCACTACATCGAAGGTGGCTGGCCCGGGGCGAACCCGAAAGATGTCGAGTTTTTCGCCCGCGCCCGCGCCGAACTGAAACTCAAGACCTCGACGTTGGTGGCATTCGGCTCGACCCGTCGACCGTCGGGCAAAGTCGACGACGACCCGACGTTGCGCAATCTGATCGACGCGCAGACGGGCGCCGTCTGCATCGTCGCCAAATGCTCCGACTACCACGTCGAGCAGGCGTTGCAGACATCGCTCGACGAGGGCGTCAAGATGGTCAGCGATTCGGTGAAGTTTCTCGTCTCGAACGACAAGCGGGTTCTTGTCGACATGGAGCATTTCTTCGACGGCTACAAGCACAACGCCGAGTATTCGCTGCGAGTTCTCGAGGCGGCGATCATCGGCGGTGCGACACATTTGGTGTTGTGCGACACAAACGGTGGCTCACTGCCAAACGAAGTTGAAAAAATCGTGGCCGAGGTTCGTCGTCACGTCGGCACCGATGTCGTGATCGGCATTCATTGTCACGACGACACCGGCTGTGCGGTGGCAAACTCGCTTGCCGCCGTGCAAAGTGGCGCACGACATGTGCAAGGCACGCTCAACGGCTTGGGTGAGCGCACCGGCAACACCAACCTGACGACCGTTATTCCGAACCTGCAACTCAAACTCGGTTACAAGTGTCTGCCCGAAGGTCATCTCGAGCGTCTCACGCAAGTCAGCAATCATGTCGCTGAAGTTTTGAACCGACCGATGAACCCGCAGGCACCGTATGTCGGCGTTTCGGCGTTCGCGCACAAAGCAGGTTTGCATGTTTCTGCCATCGCCCGCGCCAAAGACGCATACGAGCACGTGTCGCCCGAACTGGTCGGCAACGGCACACGGTTCTTGGTATCAGAGATGGCGGGTCGCGCGACGATAACGATGAAGGCCCAAGAGTTGGGGCTCGACCTCGACGGCCCGGCTATCGGCCAGGTCATCGACGATCTGAAACGACTCGAGTTCGAGGGCTACCACTTTGAGGCGGCAGACGCATCGCTCGAATTGTTGATGCGACGCAGCGCCGGTTGGGAGCAGTCGTTCTTCAAGGTCGAGTCGATGCGGGTCATCACCGACGAGGCGGCCACGGGCGAGTTCACAACCGAGGCCACCGTCAAAGTTTGGGTGGGCGAGAGTCGAAGCGTCTATACATCCGAGGGCAACGGCCCAGTGAACGCGATCGACACTGCGTTGCGCGAGGCGTTGCGCGCGAGTTATCCGCAATTAGAGCGCGTGCATCTCACCGACTACAAAGTTCGCATTTTAGATTCGGGCTCGGCGACCGGCGCAGTGACACGAGTTTTGATCGACGCGACCGACGGCGAACGAACTTGGACGACCATCGGCGTCTCGGCGAACATCATCGAGGCGTCGTGGCGCGCGCTCGAAGAGTCGTTGGTCTACGGACTCCTTCATCTGCGTTCCTGATCGCCGGCCTGGTGTTCTAGGCTGATCGCGTCATGGCCGCCCCGAAACACACTCCGAACAATCCGACCGATCGTCCCCGAACCTACGCTTCGCCCGAGCATGTTCCTGCGCCGTGGCGCAACGACCGGCCGGCGGCGATCAAGTCGCGGCAACCGACGGGGCAGAAACTCGGTTATCAGGGGCCCGATCAAGGTTTCGCTCTGAAGATCGCCGAAAGCATGCGCGAGTCGATCGTGGTTCAGCCCGGCGAGTCGGCCGACGACGCGATTCGCGGAGCAATCGCCATCGCCTTGCGACGCGCCTCGAAATATGGTCGAGCACCGGTCGTGCACGACCTGACCGTGGCTTTCGGCATCTGGGGTTGGATGTTGCTCGATCCGCCGAGCGACTTGGTCGCGCGACGAAAGGAATTGTTCACGGGCTTGGGCGATGCCGCGCATCATTATTCCGAACTGCGCACGCTCGTCGACATGGTGCCAGAAAGCACGATGTTGATGACGCCCGATCAGGTGCGCACGGGCATGCCCGGCAGTTGGCGTGCGCTGACTGGCGCGTAGAACTTTTAGTCGACGGCGTGCGTCTCGAGGTCTTTCAACGAAACAAACTCGAGGGTCAGCGTGTGCGTCGAGCGCAACTTGACTTTTGGCGCGTTGCCCGCCTCGAATGCCTGCTGCCAACGACTCGCACATAGGCACCACTGATCGCCCGGTTTCAAGCCGGCAAAACCATATTGGGGCATCGGTGTCGACAGGTCGTTGCCCACAGACTTCGAGTATTCGAGAAATTCCGCGGTCATGATCGCGCAAACGGTGTGCACCCCGGTGTCGTCGCCCCCGGTTTCGCAACAACCCGTTCGATAAAAGCCCGTAACGGGGTCGAAGTTGCAGGGCTCCAGCGGCTCGCCGTAGACATTTGTTTGTTGACCCAAAGACACGACTTCGATCCGTTTGTCAGTTGATGGTCACGCCCACGAGCCGACCAATCACATATGTGACGCCGACGGCCAACAACATGATCGCCACCTGACGCACCGCGCTGTTCGTTTTAGACCGCTCCGCCTGTTGACCGATCGCGCCACCAGCCAAAGCGGCCGCGATCACGGCGACGGCGATAGATGCGTATCGTGCGCCGTTGCCTCCGCCGAAGATCCACGGCAGAACGGGCAACATCGCCCCGACGAAAAACGCCACGAGAGAAATCAGACCGATTTGAATCGGGTTCGGCAGATTGCCGGCGTCGAGCCCGAACTCTTCGCGCGCGTGCACGATCACGGCGCGCTCCGGGTCGCGCATCACCTCGCGCGCCGAGACGGCCGCCTGTTCGCGCGACATGCCGTGTTGGCGATACATCGCGGCTAACTCAGAAGTTTCGGCTTCCGGGTGAATCTTCAACTCTCTCAATTCGAGCGCCATCTCTCGTTCGACCAATTCATTTTGCGCGCTGATCGAAACCCATTCGCCCGCGGCCATGCTCGCCGCGCCAGCAACCGCGGCGGCGATTCCCGCAAGTCTTACAACACTCGAATCAACACCGCTCGCCGCAAAACCGATAATGAGCGAGACATTCGAGACCAGACCGTCGCTGAAACCGAACACGCCGGCACGCGCCGAGCCACCGGCCAGCGCGCGATGATCGGGGTGCCCTTCGTGCTCTACAGTTTTTTTCGCCACGGGTTCAACGATAGTTCTGTCCCGAGCCGCGACGCCCACCGAGATAGCCTGATGACAGATGACACAAAGACCGCGCTACCGATTTGCGCCGTCACCAACCGGTTTCTTTCATGTCGGCGGTGCCCGAACCGCTCTATACAACTGGATTCTCGCCTTGCAGACGGGCGGAAAATTCGTCTTGCGTATCGAAGACACCGATGATTCGCGAAACAACCCGCAATGGACACAAGGCATTCTCGACGCGCTGTCGTGGCTCGGTATCGACCCTTCAGATTCGCACTTTGAAGGGCCTTTCTTTCAGTCGGCGAACGCCGCATTGCATGTTGAGGCGGCCGAGAAACTCTTTGCGCAAGGCGACGCGTATTACTGCGATCTGACATCCGAAGAGATTCAAAAACGGTCGAAAGAATCGGGCAAACCTGGTTACGACGGTTTCTCGCGCGACCGCAACCTCGGGCCCGGATCGGGGCGGGTATTGCGTTTCAAGGTGCCCGCAGGTTCGACGACCGTGCAAGACGAGGTGCGCGGCACGGTCGAGTTCGACAACGCGACAATCGAAGATTTTGTGCTGCTGCGCGGAAACGGTTCACCGGTGTTCTTGTTGGCGAACGTCGTCGATGACGTCACCCAAGACATCACCCATGTCGTGCGCGCCGAAGAGCATCTGCCGAATGCGCCAAAACAGCAGATGATTTGGCGTGCGCTCGGCCACCAGCCACCAAGTTGGGCCCACGTTCCGGTGCTTGTTAACGAGCAGCGAAAAAAACTTTCGAAGCGTCGCGACAAAGTCGCGGTCGAGCAATATCGAGAAGAAGGAATTCTCGCGGCGGCGATGAAAAATTATTTGATGACGCTTGGTTGGGCACCTACGGGCGACACAGAAATCGTGCCGTTCGAGAAAATAACCGCCGAGTTTGATTTGAGCAGCGTCAATCATTCGCCGGCATTTTTCGACATCGTCAAACTGCATTCGTTCAACGCCGACTACATCCGCGCGATGTCGGTCGGTGAATTCATAGATGCTTGTCTGCCCTGGTTGACAGGAGCGAAGGCGCCTTGGTCGACGGCCAGTTTTGACGCCAAGGTCTTCGCCGAAATGGCGCCGCTTGTTCAGACCCGTGTGCAGTTGTTGCAAGATGTGCCGAGCATGGTCGACTTCTTGTTTTGCGACTTGCCGACAATTGATGATGCTGCCTTTACGAAAGCGTTCGCGCCAGAGTGGGCGAGTGCGACACTGATCGAGATCCGCGACGCGTTCAAGACCTGCGAGTTCACACCTGATGCTCTCAAAGCCGTGGTTGAGGCAGTCGGCGAAAAGCATTCGTTGAAACTCGGCAAGATGCAGGCGCCATTGCGGGTGGCCGTCACTGGGCGCAGCGTCGGTCCGCCATTGTTCGAACCGATCGTTCTGCTCGGCCGTGAGGCTGTTCTGAAACGCATCGACGCGGCACTAAAGAAACAAACCTAGGCAGACACAGGGCTGTGTCGATGCGACGAGTGTTGCGGGTCGCGGGCATATTGAGCGGTCTGGGCGTCACCTATTTTTTGGTTTCGCTGTTGCAAGTGTGGAACACGGGTCGCAGTGCAGATCGCCAGCCCGTTGACGCAATTGTCGTGCTCGGCGCTGCTCAATATGACGGTCGGCCGTCGCCGCAACTGCAGGCTCGCCTCGACCACGCGCTTGAATTATGGAATCTCAACTTGGCTTCGTACATCGTGGTTACGGGCGGCAAGCAAGAAGGCGATCGATTCACCGAGGCGGAAACTGCACGCAAGTTTTTTGAAGAAAATCGCGTCGCCAGCGATCTAATCATCGAAGAGAACTCCGGCATGACTACTTATGATTCTTTGCTGGCTTTTTCAAAAGTTGCGAGAGATCTCAAGATTGCTCGCGTGTTGATCGTCAGCGATCCATTTCATCTCTTGCGGGCGAAATTGATTGCCGATGAGGTAGGCCTCAGTGCGAGTTCGTCGTCGACGCGGTCAAGTGTGATTCAAGGCGGTGATGCGTTTAGCCACAATCTTCGAGAGGCTGTGGGTGTCGCCGTAGGTCGCATAGTTGGTTTTCGACGCGTTGATTCGTGGACAAATTGATTTGATATTTGCGATATCGTAAAACCGTCACTCTGGGGAGTGGTGTAACTGGCAACACAGCAGATTCTGGTTCTGTTATTCAGGGTTCGATTCCTTGCTCCCCAAC
>VGAB01000052.1 GCA_016870935.1 Actinomycetota bacterium
GGAGAGTCGGGCTCCGGCAAGACAGTGATGTGGCGGGCGGCGATGGGTCTTTTGCGCGGCAGGCGCGTGACCCGACAGGGCAGCGTGACACTTGACGGCACCGAACTACTGACGATGACAGAAAAAGAAGTTCGTCAGTTGTGGGGCACCAAAATTGCGATGGTCTTCCAAGACCCGATGACCGCGCTCAATCCCGTGCGCCGAATCGGTTCGCAGATTTCTGAAGCGCTGGTCAAGCGTCTCGGCATGTCAAAAGACGAAGCGGCCGCCCGCACGCTCGAGTTGCTGAAACTTGTGCGCATGCCAGAGACCGAAAAACTCGTGCGCAAATTTCCGCACCAACTCTCAGGCGGCATGCGCCAGCGCGTGATGATTGCGATGGCTATTGCCTGTAATCCGAAGGTGCTATTGGCCGACGAGCCGACGACCGCCCTCGATGTGACAGTGCAAGCGCAGGTGCTCGATCTCTTGAGCGAGCTCCGCGAAAAACTCGGCATGGCGATGGTGATAGTCACCCACGATCTCGGTATCGTCGCCGGGCACAGCGATCGAATCGCCGTGATGTACGCGGGGGAAATCGTCGAACTTGCGCCAACTGTCGAGCTTTTTTCGAACACGCGCATGCCGTATACCGAGGCTCTGTTGAACTCAATTCCCAAACTTACCGATACCTCAGGAAGTCGAATGCGGGCGATACCCGGGTCGCCGCCCGACCCGGTCGCGACGACCACCGGTTGTTTTTTCGCCCCCAGGTGCGCCTACGCGACCGATCGTTGCCGAAGCGAGCACCCCGAACTTGTCGACGACGGTAGCGGACATGCGTATCGTTGTTTCTTCCCGCTCGGTAAAGGCAAATAGACGATGGCCGGAGTAGGCAACGCGCACTTGCGAGCACCTGGCGACGCACTACTGCGTGTCGAGAACCTGGTGGTCGAGTACAAGGCCCGAGGCGGCGGAGCCGTGCAAGCGGTGTCGGGGGCGTCAATCGACGTCGTTGCTGGCGAGACGGTTGCCGTCGTGGGTGAGTCGGGCTGCGGAAAAACGACCTTGGCCAAGGGCGTAATGCAACTTATCCAAACGGCGTCGGGAAGCGTGATGCTCGACGGAGCAGACTTGACCAAGTTGAAGGGTGAAGATCTCCGCAAAGTCCGTCCGAAAATCCAGATGATTTTCCAGGACTCGATATCGTCGCTCGACCCCCATCTCAAAGTGCGGGCGCTCGTCGAACAACCGCTCAAAGTGTGGGGCAGAGGCAACGACGAGGAGAGGCTGAAGAAAGTCGACGAGTTGCTCAGGTCGGTGAACATGGATCCCGAAATTGTCGGCGATCGCAAACCCACCGAATTTTCCGGGGGCCAATGTCAGCGAATCAGCATTGCCCGCGCGCTCTCGTTGGAGCCGAAAATTCTTATCTGCGACGAACCCGTGTCATCGCTCGATGTCAGCATTCAATCCCAAATTCTCAACATCATCCAAGACATGAAGAAGCGCTACGGGTTGTCGCTTCTCTTCATTTCACACGACCTCTCGGTGGTGCGGGCGATCAGCGATCGAATCGTCGTTATGTATCTCGGAAAAATTTGCGAGGTGTCCACGCCCGACAAATTGGCGAACTCGCCGGCGCACCACTACACCCACGCCTTGGTTTCGGCTGTGCCCGTGCCGGATCCGAAGTTGGGTCGTCGAAAAGCCATTCTTCAGGGCGAGCCGCCTTCGCCGACCAACCCGCCGTCGGGCTGCCGATTCCGCACCCGCTGCCCGGCCGCAACCGAAAAGTGCACTGCCGAAGAGCCCCAGTTGCGTGAAGTATCGCCCGGCCAGTTCGTGGCCTGCCATCACCCGCGCGGCTAGCCGCCTGGGTGTTGCCCCATATCTCGACGATGACCGGGTCCCCGACCAAGCCGCGCATTTACTTGTAGTTATTCGCGATTGATAAAGCGCCAGGTGCTCGCTGTAGCCGCACCGGCAATGCACATCTTGATGACATCGCCGACCAAAAACGGTGTCACGCCGAGCGCAATCGCATTTTTTTCGCCTGTGGCGAGCGGGATGCCGAGGTTGATGGCCAGCCATGTCGCCCCGCAGGCGTAGATGATCATCGAGCCCATCGTCATCGCCGCCACCGAGGTGAGCACGTGGCGATCGTGGCGATATTCGGCGAGACGACCCACGACGGCCGCCGCGAAAATGAAGCCGACTAGATAACCCATTGTCGGTCCAGTGGCAACATCCCATCCGCCTGTGCCATTCGAATAGAACGGCAGCCCGATCATGCCGAGCAACCAATACAAAAGTTGGCTGCCGCCGCCGCGCCAAGCGCCGAGAGTCGCGCCGGCCAGCAACACTGCGAGGGTTTGGCCGGTCACCGGCACCGGTGTGAAGCCGAGAGGAATTCTCACTTGCGCCAGCGTCGCGGTGAGCAGGGCAAAACCACTGATCAGGCAGACTTCACGAACGACGCGAAGCGAGCGATTTTGCGGCTGCGGTATGACGTTGGAAATCAAAGCGATTGGCATGTGAAGATCGTACCTTGATTTCACGGCGCGTTTCGCGCCACTGGCATGCGGGGCACGGATGCGATCAGTCTCTGCGTGACTTCGTGTGTCGGCGAGCGAAAGACATCGGCGACCGCGCCGTGCTCGACCGCTATTCCGCGGTGCAACACCAAGATCTTGTCGCACAGACGAGCGATCACCTTCAGGTCGTGCGAGATGATGATCAAAGTCAGCCCGAGATTTGTGGTCAGGCCAGAGAGCACGGCGGTTACCTCGTCGCGGATCAGCACGTCTAGCGCGCTCACGGGCTCGTCGGCGATCAGCAGTCGCGGTCGAGACGCAAGCGCCCGAGCGATGGCGACGCGTTGGCGTTGGCCTCCCGAAAGTTCGTGGGGGAATCTCGCGCAAATTTCTTTCGACAAACCCACTGCCGCGAGCGATTCGTCGACCCGAGCCGAGTGCGACTCTTCGATGTTCAGGCACTCGAGCGGCTCGCGGACGATGTCTGCCACCGACATGCGCGGATTCAACGAACTGCGCGGATCTTGGAACACCGCCTGCACCTGCCGGCGAAAGCTTTTCATGTCGGCAAGGGGAAGGGTTTCCCCGAGAAAACTCACGCTGCCCGCGGTTGGCACATCGAGACCGAGCAAGAGACGTGCCAAGGTAGTTTTTCCGCTGCCCGACTCACCGACGATGCCGAGTCTGTCGCCCGGGTTTACGGTGAGATTGATGTTGTCGAGCGCCCGTCGCGACGCATGCGCGCCCAGCACTCTGGTGCGCGGAAGTTTGAAAGTTCGACACAGAGACTCGGTCTGAAACATGGCAGTCATGTTTTGCCCGGTCGCGCAAGATTTAGGAAATCGTCGTCGCTGCTGTTCGCCGCGCGAATCAGCAGTTGCGAGTATTCGTGCCGTGGGGAGTCGAGAAGGTCGCGGGTATCGGCGAGTTCGACGATCTTGCCGCCGCGCATCACGGCGACCCGTTCGGTCATCGTGGCGACCACGGGCAGGTCGTGCGAAACAAAGACAAGGGACGAACCCTCTTGTTTCACGAGACCGTCGATCAGTTTCAAAACCTCTTCTTGCACGGTGACGTCGAGAGCCGAGGTCGGCTCGTCGGCAATCAACAGCGACGGGCCACAAGCCAGCGCGATCGCCAGACCGATCCGCTGGCGCTGCCCGCCCGACAATTGATGGGGAAACATGCGAGCCATTCGCTCGGGATCGGGCAGCCCGACTCGGGCGCAAAGTTCGGTCGCACGGTCGAGCGCGGCTTTCATGCGCATGCCCCGGTGAATGCGCAAAGGTTGCGCGATCTGTCTGCCGACCCGCATCAGCGGATTCAATGCGGTGAGCGGCTCTTGAAACACCATGCCGATTCGATTGCCGCGCAACAAAGTCATCTCAGCGTCGGTCTTTTCGAGCAGTTCAACACCGTCGAAGACGATGCTGCCCTGAACCGACGCGGTATCGGGCAGCAGGCCGATCACGGCGAGCGAAGTCAGGGTCTTTCCGGCGCCCGACTCGCCGATGATGCCGAGGCGCTGCCCAGAATCGAGATCGAACGACACGTCGTCGACGACTACGTCGTCGCCGAAACGAACGGTCAGTCCGCGAACTTGAAGCAACATCAGTCGGTCTGCCTCCGCAAAGTCGGGTCGAGCGCCTCGCGCAAACCGTCGCCCAGCAGGTTGAAGCCGAGCACGGTGATGACGATGGCGAGCCCCGGCCAAAGGGGGAAAATCGGTGCGACGATCAGATATTGCTGCAGCGAGGCCATCATCCGCCCCCACGACGGGTCGGGCGGTGGCGTGCCGAAGCCGAGATACGACAGCGTCGCCTCGGCAAGAATCGCGATCGCGCTCGCACCGGAAGCCTGCACAAAAAGTGATGCCCGCAAGTTCGGCAAGATGTGTTTGCGCACGATGCGCAGGCTGCCGCTACCGGAGGTTTTCGCCGCGGTCACGTAGTCGGCCAGCAAGATCGACTTGACTTCTCGCCTGGTGACCTGAGCGACCGGTGCCGATAGCGCGAGGCCGATCGCGACAACCGCGGTCGATGTAGATGGTCCGTACACGGCGGTGAGCACTATGGCCAGCAACACCGTGGGCAGCGCGAGCAGGATGTCGACGCCGAAGACGGCGGGCGACTCGACCCATTTCGGCGACATCGCTGTTGCGACACCGATCGAAACGCCGAGCAGCATGCAGATCATCACGGAGACCATCGCGACGACGAGCGTGGCGCGAGAGCCGACGATGATGTTGCTCAAAATGTCGCGACCGTTTTCGTCGGTGCCCAGCCAATGGGCCGCTGACGGTCGGGTCAGCGACAACTCGGGGTTGATTTCGAGCGGGTCGTATGGAGTCCAGAAAAACGACAGCAGAAAGACTGCGATGCTGAACCCGACGAGTGACGCACCGATCACCAGAGTCGAGTTTCTTTGTTTCATTGATTTCGCAATCTCGGGTTGAGCACACCAAGCAGCAAATCGACCGAAAAACTGACGGCGAAGACCAACGCGGTGATGAACGCAACCGTGCCCTGCACCTTGGTGTAATCGCGCACGCTCACGTCTTGCAGCAGCATTTGACCGATGCCGGGCAGCGCAAAGACGCTCTCGACGATGATCGCCCCGACGATCAGGGTCGAGATTTGGATACCAAGCACCGAAACGACCGGCACCATCGCATTTCGAATGCCGTGCACCCTGAGTGCGCCGGCTCGGCTGAGGCCAGTGGCACGCGCTGTTCTGAAGTAATCCTGCTGGATCACGTCGATGGTCGCCGAGCGGGCGAACCGCATCAGCACCGCGCCTTGAGCGAACGCGAGCGTGCAAGCGGGGAGCACGAGCGACTTGACGGCTCCACCAAAATCCGCCCAGCCGCCGAACGGAAATCCGCCAGGGGGGAAGGCCTGGGTTTGAACCGCGAACATCGTCACGAAGATGACGCCGATCCAGAATGTCGGCACGGCGATGCCGAGTTGACTCACGGTCGACACGGCGATTCCGTCCCATTTGCGACGTCGCAGCGCGGCCAACATGCCCAGTGGCACGGCGAAAATCACCGCCAACAGCGAGGCGATGCCGATCAACGGCAAAGTGACGGTCGCCTTCGACAACAACTCGCTTGTGATGTCGGCCCCGGTCAGAATCGACGACCCGAGGTCGCCCCGAATCGCATTCGACAGCCACGAAAAATATTGCGTTGTCAGCGGCCTGTCGAGGCCGTATTCCTCCCTCAATTGATTTAGCGCTTCAGGGGTGCCATAAATTCCGAGCCTGGCCTGCGCCAAGTCGCCCGGCAAAAGACGCAGCAAGAAGAACACGAGTGCGCTCGATGCGATCAGCGAAGCGACCAACAACGCCAGACGTCGCATCAAATAAAAAGCGGTCGCCATTAATAAACCTTCTTAGGCGAGCGAGTCGTCAATTCTTGGCAATACTCGCCACCGAATATGCGTCACCGACCGAATTGATCGGCACCCCGGTAACTCCCTTGCGCGCAACCTGGTTGTTGCCGAGCAGCCAGAGCCAGTCGGAGGGTGAGTCTTCCGCGAGCACTCGAGCGGCCTTTTTCAAGTGGCCCGCTTGCGCCGCGGCGTCGCGGGCGTTGCCGGCTTTCTTGATCAGGTTTTGGTATTCGGCGCTGTTGTATTTGAAGTAGTAATTCGGATCGGCGTAGATGCCCATGTCGTTTCGCTCGACATGACAGACGATCGACATGTCGTAATTCGCCTTCAAGAACACCCGATCGATCCATTCACCCCAGGCCACCGGCTTCAGCGTCACATTGATGCCGACTTTTTTCAGCGACGCCGCGATGAATTCTTGCGAGTCAAGCGCATAAAACACCGGCGGCACGTCGAGTTGCACGTCGAACCCGTTCGGATAACCGCCCTTGGCGAGCAATTGTTTCGCCTTCTTCGTGTCGTAGGGAAAGAGCGCGCTGAGGTCTTCGTACCAGGGGTCGGTCGGCGGAACGAAGCTGCCGATCTTGGTGCCATATCCGGCGACGGCGGTCTTGATCAAGGCGTCTTTGTCGATTGCCGATCGAACGGCCTGACGGACGAACTTGTTGTTGAACGGGGCCCGCGAGTTGTTCATGCTGAGCACGACCTCGCAATTGGTGGTTCCGCTGTAAACCTGCAGTTTTTTGTTCTTCTTGAATGTCGACAGCAGGCGCGGCTCGGCGACCGCAGTCAACACGTCGAGCTGCATGGTCAGCATCGCGTTGCTGAGTGCCGTCGTGTCGAGTATGTATCGAAAGACGACATTTTTTGTTTTCGCCGACGGGCCCCAATATTCGTCGTTCCTGGCGAGCATGATGTTGTTGCCACGATTCCACTTTTTGAATTTGTAGGGCCCCGTGCCGTTTGCCTCGGTGGCCATATTTGTCGTGCCCGCCTTGAAGATCACCCCGCCACGTTGGGTGAGGCTGAACAGCAGATCGTTGCTGCGCTCTTTCAGCGCGAGAACCACGGTGTCAGGGCCTTTGGCGGTGACCGACGAGACGCTCTTGAATTCGGCTTTTTGGGCCGGCAAGACCGATAAGTCATTCGGGTTCAGTACACGATTGAAACTCCAGACCACGTCGGCCGACGAAAGGCTTCGCCCGTCATGAAACTTTACCTCGCGAAGTTTGAAGGTCCATGTCAGGCCGTCTTTCGACTGTGAGTAAGACTTGGCCAGGCCGGGCACAATTTTGCCGTCTGGTTCGATTCGCAACAGACCCTCGTAAACGTTGTTCAACAACACCTGCGGTATTGCCTGCCCCGCGGTGCCGCTGATGTCGAGGTTCAGCGGTTCAAGCGAGAAGCCAAGAACGAGTGTGTCTGAGACGGCTGAAGCCGGGGCGGCAACGAGCGTCGAGCCGACGGCGACGCTTGCCGCAAGCAGCGCACCGCAAAACTTGACGATCCGTTTGGTTTTGATGCGGGCACCCCTCTGTACAGCATCGTAAAGTTGTCGGGCATTTAACCCTTCCTCGAATTATATTCAGCGGGTTGCGCCACGCCTGCGAGGCGTCTTCTGCTGTGCCGTCGGTAAACCTTTCAGAGACGCCTAGGCGTTCAGTTTGCGGGTTCAGGTTTTCGCGGGGTAGCGACGCCAGGCGAACGGCCTGTTGACGACCACCGCGAGCAACACAAGCAGCACGGCGTTCAGCAAAACTGGTCGCCAAATGAACTCGAAGCCAAGATCGACTACCGCGTCGCCGCCGATCACCGCTGTTAATGCCGTGCCACCACTCGGCGGGTGCATGTATCCGAGCCGGGTCATCACACCAGCGTGCACGCCGACAGCGACGCCAACGGCGAGCGCCGTGTTGTCAAAAACTTGCGCTGACAAAACACCGAAGAATGCGGCCATGCAGTGGGCGAGAACAACCGGCACTGGCTGTGCCGCGGGCGCCGTGGGCATTGTGAACAAAATGACGGCCGAGGCACCCATCGACAGCACGAGAATCGGCGCCGCACCTTCTAGAAGAGCGTCGCAAACCAGCCAGGTGATCGCCATGCCGAGTGCGGCACCGACCGCGCCGATCACGGCATCTTTGTTGTTCGCTTTTGGTGACGGAAATAGTTTCATGATCAGATTCTCCCATATTTCTTCGACTCTTCGGTGAATTGCTTGGCGATTTGCGAGGTGATTGATGCGTTGGTTTTCGAGATCGACTGCACAAAGTCGTAACTGGTGATGTGGCTCGGCTCGACGCCCTTGCGCGCCCGATCAAAAGCGATGCTCGCCGCACGCTGCGACGCGAGTTCGATATCACCCGGGGTGAAGCCATCGGTCGCTTTGACCAAATCATTGATTTTCACCTCTTGGGTCTCGAGCCGGGAGAGGATTTTTGTCCACAGTGCGTGCCGCGCCGCATCATCGGGTGGGCCGATCGGTATCACGAGGTCAAACCGACCGGGGCGCAGAACCGCAGGGTCGATGTTGTTGACGAAATTGGTCGCACAGACCAGAAGGTGACCCGCCGGCATGCGAAACGCCGGGATCATTTTGAGCAGTTCGTTGACCACGCCGCGAGTGCTGGGGCTTTCGGTTCGTGCCGTGGCAATTTCGTCGACTTCGTCGATGAACACGACGATGTTTTCAAGTTTGAGCAGTTCGGTCAGTGCGTTGCGAAGTTCGGCCGCCAGCGAGAGTTGACCGCTGTCGAGCTTCGATGGAAGCAATTCAACGAATGGCCAGCCCAAGCGCCCGGCGATCGCCTTGGCGAAAGTCGTTTTGCCGGTTCCGGGAGGGCCGAACAGCATCACGGCCGAGGGTGCGCTCACGCCGATTTTTGCCGCCAGATCGGGGTCGGCGAGCGGCGCGATGATTCGATTTTCAATCAAGGTCTTTTCTGCTTCCATGCCAGCCACGTGGTCCCACAGAGCCGCATCGCAGAGTTCGCCGCCCCACTGGTCGAGCACTCGCATCGCCGACGGTTCGATCGGCTCTGATTTTTCGTAGAGCACCAGACCGTGCGTCGGGTTGAAACCACGGTTGACGAGCGCGGTTTGACCAGCCTGAAAATTCGTCAGTAGCGCCGAGATTTTGCGCACACCCTCGTGCAGCAGTCGTTCTTCGAGTCGCTGCAGCATCGCCGAACCGATGCCCTGGTGTCGCCAACTAGGGCTGATCGCGACGATGTTGATCCACGCGTCGGTGTTGCTGACCCGCGCCGAGACCAGACCGACGACCTCGTTTTCGGCGACCGCAACGACGCCAGGCCCGCCTGCGCTCGTGTCGGCAACGAACTGGGCGATATCCACAGGACGCGAGTCGGCCACGCCGCGGCACAGTTCGAGCAG
>VGAB01000053.1 GCA_016870935.1 Actinomycetota bacterium
TGATTTTCTTCGCATAGGTCACAGTGCCGACTTGCGCGGCTGCAGACTCAAAGCCGCTGTCAAGAGTCTGAAGCAGCAGTTGAATGCCCAGATCGTTCAACTTTTTTCGCAGGGTCGAAAGATCGTCGTGGTCGGCAATCTCGATCTCTTCGCTGGCGTATATCTCGCCTTCGTCCAGAGCCTCGCCGACCCGAATGATGCACACGCCGGTTGTTTTGTCGCCGGCAAGAATCGCTCGTTCAACCGGCGCCGCGCCGCGCCATCGTGGCAGCAGCGAAAAGTGGACATTGATCATCGGCAACGACTGCAGGGCCGAAGTCTTGAAGATTTCACCGAAAGCCACGACCACGCCGAGAACGTCGCTTTGGTTCTCGGTCGATCGGATCGCCTCATCGATCGAGTGTGAAACTTTCAGGCCCAAGTTCTGTGCCGCCCGCTTCACGGGGCTCGGGCTCGGCTCGCCACCGCGACCACGCCGCACATCTGGGCGCGTCACGACGAGTTCAACCGAAAAACCTGCGGCGACCAGGGCTTGCAACGGTGCGACGGCGACTTCGGGGGTGCCGAAATAGATGATGCGCCTGACCTTGGTCGAGGGCATGGTGGCCAACGAAGTCACGACAGTTTTAAATGCGTTGCTTCGCTTTCGCCCGGGTTCTGCTCGCGCTTTCGATATTCGAGCATCGCCTGCTTTCTTTGATCAGGTGACATTCGTTCGAACATCAACACGCCGTTTAAATGGTCGATTTCATGTTGGAACAATCTCGCCAATAGTTCGTCCGCCTCGATCTGCACGGTGTTGCCGTCGAGGTTGGTGGCCTCGAGCAACACCAGTTTCGGTCGGAGCATCTCGACATAGAGCCCAGGAATCGACAGACAACCCTCGTCGTAAACCCATTCGCCGCTCGACTCGACGATCTTCGGGTTGATCAAGACCTGCGGCGAGTCGTCGACGTCGTAGACGAACAATTGTTTTTGCACGCCGATTTGCGGTGCCGCAAGACCCAAGCCCGGCGCTTCGTACATCACGGCCAGCATCTCGTCGGCCAATTTGACCAACTTCGCGTCGATGTTCGTGATTTGGGCGGCGCACGTCTTCAAGACGGGGTCGCCAAACGTTCGAATGTCGTAGCTCATCGCCACAATTCTACCGATGACGAACCAGACAGATGATGCGTCAAACCCGCGGCGGGTCGACATGAAAAACCAACCGCGACCTGGGTGGTCTGGGAGTCTCGGCGAAGATGCGCGAGAGTTCCTGCCAACTTTGTGCTCGAACCAAACCCGAATCGTTTTCATGGATGATCGTCTGCACCGTGCCGCCGAGTCGAAGGCCGTGGTCTATCGTCTCGATGAAAGTTCGGGTTCCCGTGCCAGAAATCTGGACGATCGAACCAAACGGCGGAAAACCGAGCATCTCGCGACGCGACCTGTCTTTTGCCTGATACTCGGAGAAATCGCCGCTGGTGAGAGCGACCATGAGTTCGTTGTCGGGCGAATGGGTCTGAATGATGATCCGCGGCTGATTCTCTGATCGCCCGACCAATCGCGCCGCGTGCACGATCAAGGTGGCAACAATCTCGTTGGCCCGATATCGGGGTGCGAGCAGTTCGGCGTCGATGTCGAGAAACACGACCGTGTCGGCCGAGGGCAGCCGATGCAGCACCGCCTCGGTGCCGATGAATACCGTCGCCCGATGGTTGAAACTCTCGGAGCCGGCCGTCACCTCGACCACCGATCGACCCGCTGAGGCCTCGAGTTCTTCGCGCAGTCGGCTCACCCCGGGCTTCAACGACGCCGGCTTGCTCGAGCCGCACTGTTGGCAAATGACCGGTCGCGTCGCCCCGCAACGCGGGCAGTCGAGCCTCGAAGCGTCAGGTTGGACGAGCGCGGCATCGCAGGTTTCACAACGCAATATGGCGCGACACGACCCGCACGCGATCAACCTCGCCCGACCCTTCGAGTTGTATACGCACACGACGCGTCTCGACTTGTCACGCAACTCTTCGATCAATTCGGTGCTGACCAACGATCGGCCCCACTTTTCGTCTCGATTTCGATCGACGATGCTGATCTGCGGCCATGGATTTTGGGCGTCGACGACGACGCGTCGACCGGCCCACTCGCGAGCGGCCAATGACGGAATCGGCGACAACAGAACGCATTTTGCAGCTGCTCGTCGTGCCCGTTCGATCGCCACATCGCGCGCGTGCCAGGTCGGGCTTCGCTCTTCTTGCAACAAATCGTCGTGCTCGTCGACCACGATCAGGCTTGCGACTCGGTGCATCGGCGCCCAGACTGCGCTTCGTGTGCCGACGACGATGTCGACGCCGGCGCGCGCCATCGCCCAATCTTGTGGCCACTGGGCCACCGAGAATTTGTTCGCCTTCAACGCCGAGGCCAGAATTTTGACCCGATTCTGAGTCGGCAACACCACCAAGGTCGGGCCGTCTGATGCGACGGCGCCGACTATCGTCGCGAGATTCGTCAACGGGGCGACTTGAATCAATCCCCCACCGTGCATGTTGAGTTCATCGACGGCTGGCGAGGCAAACCTGACTTCTCGGGCCGTGTATCGACTCGGGGGAATATTCGTGATCAGCGTCTTGGGTGTCGCGGTGGCGATCAATGACCGCATTCGGCCCGACCATCGGGTCGTGGCCCACTCGGCGAGATCGACGATTTCTTGGGTCGCACCGAAACCAAGCACCTTGATTATCTCGCGAATCTTCTTGACCTCGAGCCCCGGAGTCGGCTGACCGATCGCCACCACCCAGCCCGCGACATTGCGACCGTGCAGCGGCACCCGAACCCGCGCGCCAATCTCAACCTGGGCGGTCAACGATGACGGCACCAAATAGTCGAACGACTTGTCGACACCAGTTACATCGGGCACGACCCTGGCAACCCGAAGCATGGGTGGCGCGGGTTGAATCAGAGTTTGACTGCTGCCTTGAACTCTTTAAGCCGCGAGAGGTTTTCCCAGGTGAAGTTCGGCTCGTTGCGACCGAAGTGGCCGTAGGCCGCGGTTTTCTGATAAATCGGACGCTTCAAATCGAGGTCGCGCAAGATCGCGGCGGGGCGAAGGTCGAAGGTCGCGCGCACAGCCGACTCGATCAATGATTCGTCGACTGTGTTCGTGCCGAAAGTTTCGACGAAGATGCTGACGGGGTGCGCCATGCCGATCGCGTAGGCAACCTGCAACTCGCAACGTTTCGCCGCACCCGAGGCCACGACATGTTTGGCGACCCAGCGCGCCGCATAGGCGGCCGAGCGATCTACCTTCGACGGGTCTTTGCCGCTGAATGCACCACCACCATGACGACCCATGCCGCCGTAGGTATCAACGATTATCTTTCGACCGGTCAAACCCGTGTCGGCGTGAGGGCCACCCTTGACGAATTCTCCCGTCGGGTTGACGTAGACGGAGTATTCATCTTTGGCGAACTGCGCGGGAATCACCGGGCGAATCACCTGTTCGATCAGGTCGGGTCGAATCACAGTGTCGCGACTGATGCCGTCGGCATGCTGTGTCGAAATCAAGACGGTCCGAAGTTTTACCGGCACGCCGTTTTCGTAGTCGAATGTGACCTGGGTTTTGCCGTCTGGTCGAAGGTAAGGAATCGCGCCCGACTTGCGAACTTCGGCCAATTTTTCGGCCATGCGGTGCGCCAACCAAATCGGCAGGGGCATCAAGTCTTCGGTCTCGGTGCAGGCGTAACCGAACATCATTCCTTGGTCGCCCGCACCCTGGCTGTTCAGTTTGTCCTCGCCGCTCTTGCCGGCGCGAATCTCTTCGCTGACATCGACACCCTGGGCGATGTTCGGGCTTTGCTCGTCGATGCTGACGATGACGCCGCAAGTATTGCCGTCGAAGCCGTAGAGCGCGTTGTCGTAGCCGATGCCCTTGATTACCTCGCGCGCAATTTTTGGGATGTCGACATAAGCCTTGGTCGTGATTTCTCCCGCGACCACGCACAATCCCGTTGTCAACAGGGTTTCACATGCGACACGTCCTTGCGGGTCTTCGGCCAAGATCGCGTCTAGGACCGCGTCTGAAACCTGATCGGCCATCTTGTCGGGGTGACCCTCGGTCACGCTTTCAGATGTGAACGAATACTTCGTCATTACTATTTGGCGGATTTATGCTTCGGACGAGTCTGAGTTCGCGGCCTGTTCGGCGTCTTGCATCGCGTCAAGTTCGGCCTGCTGCTCGGCGGCCAAAGCGGCCTCGTTTTCGGCCATGACCTGCTCGATGGTTTTGGCCACGAGTTGGATCTTGCCCGAGGCGATTTCTTCGAAACTGATCGAGAGCGGCTTGCGCGCCGTCGAACTAACTTGCGGCGGCACCATGTTGCCCAACCCGTCGCCGAGTTGGTTGAAATAAGAGTTGATCTCCCGGGCCCGGCGCGCTGAAAGGGTGACGAGCGAAAATTTCGAGCCAGTATGGCCCATCAGCGACTCGATTGCGGGGTTCATCATCGTGTCTTCGGCTGTCACATTTGCCTCCTGGCGTGGTTCGCGCGGCTAACTTGCGGCTCTTGATTATAGCCGTGGATCAACGAGCAATACGCTGTTTTCTCTCGTAGGCGATGATTCGTCTCATCTCGTCGACGGTGGATTCAAGGTCGTCGTTGATGATCACATAATCGGCGATCGCCTTGCCGATCGGCTCTTCTTCCTCGGCTTTGCGCAGACGCTTGTCGACTTTCTGGTCGGCGTCTCCCCTGCCCCGCAGTCGGGCTTTTTGTTCTTGCCTCGATGGCGGCAATACGAACAACAACAGGGCGCTCTCGTTGATTCGCTTCACCTGCTGGGCTCCGTCTACCTCGATTTCGAGCACGGTGTCTCGACCCGCTGGCGGGTTGGGCATCGGGGTGCCGTAATAGTTGCCTAGAAAATCCGTCCACTCGAGAAACCCGCCCGCACTGATGTTGTCTTCAAACTCTTGACGGGTGACGAACTTGTATGCATCGACCGACTCGCCCTGTCGCCTCTCCCGGGTTGTCCAAGAGCGACTCAACCAGAGTTGCGAATCGCGCGCGACAAGTTTCTCGACGATCGTGCTTTTGCCGACACCACCGGGCCCCGAGACGACTACGACGAGGGTGTTGTCGTCGATGCTCACTGCTTGAACTCCCGCAACAATACATTCGCCTGTTCGGCGTTCAGGTCGCCGAACCGATGCTTGTGCGCGATGTGCAACGCGTCGAGACCTTCGCGGGCGCGAACTTTGCCGATCTTCGAAAATTTCTCGAGTACTTTGACCACATAAATCTGGGCCAACACCTGATCTTGCCTGCGATTCAGCAAATCGTCGAGACTGAACTTTTCATCGGCTATCTCTGCGAGCATTTCGCTGATTTGGCCGCGCAATTTCGACGCTTCAGCAAGCAACAACTCTCGAGTCTTGCGAGTTGTAGGCGCCGATGCCATGACTTCATCCTAGTTTGATGCATCTCGGCGAAAGTATTCGCGTGACCAGAACCGTGATCGGCGGTTGGTTCAGCGACGAGCGATGTTGGTCAGGGCGGATGGTCGAGCGACACGCAATCTGGATCAGACGCGATGCGCGGCAGATGTGACCTGAGACCAGTCGGAGATACCGCGAGCATCGGCCCACCTGTTGAGTTCGGCGAGTATCTTCGCCGGCGCCTTGGGGTCGGCGAAGGTGGCGGTGCCAACTTGAACGGCGTCGGCACCCGCCATCATCAGTTCGACTGCCGACTCGGCGTCAACCACGCCCCCGACTCCGATGATCTTTGCTTCGGGCAACGCCGCACGCACGTCATAAATGCACCGCACGGCGATCGGGCGAATCGCGGGACCCGACAAACCACCGCGACCATTGCCCAGCGAAGGTCGACCCGTGTTCGTGTCGATCGCCATGCCGAACACCGTGTTGATCAATGTCAACGCCTGCGACCCCGCCGAGGTTACGCGTCGAGCAATTTCGACGAGTCGATCGGTGTTCGGGCTCAGTTTGGCCCACAACGGAACTCCGAACTTTTCACATTGTTCGATTATCTGCGCGGCCAACTCGGCGTCGTGGGCGAACATCGTGTGGTCGCCGCCCAAGTTTGGGCACGAGAGGTTCACTTCGATCGCCGCAATGCGATCGGCGACCTCGGCCAGCCTCGCCGTTACGAGTCGATAGTCGTCGACGCTGTGCCCCCAAACGCTGGGCACGATCTTCGCCCCGACGCGCTCGAGTGCCGGCAAATCGTGATCGATGAATTGGTCGACGCCCGACCCCTGCAAACCGACGCTGTTCAACATGCCCGCCGTTGTCGGCTGCAATCGAGGCGCCCGGTTGCCCGGCCACTCAAAATGCGCCACAGACTTGGTCACCACCGCCCCGAGACTGCGCAAGGGCAAATAATCGGCGAACTCGGCCCCGTAGCCGGCCGTGCCCGAGGCCGTCATCAGTGGTTGATCAAGTTCGATCTTGCCCAGGCTGATTGGTTTGCGCCTCATGCGAACATCTCGTGACGCACCTGCAGTTTCACTTTCTGCCGTGAAACTCTTGCAACGACATCACCGAAAATGGACGGTCACGGTGCTCGAGCATGCCCTGCACGGCCGCGGTCGCCGCGCTCAGCGTGGTAACGACCGGAACTCGACAGTTGTTGGCCGCCTTGCGAATCGCCTCGCCGTCGCTGCGGGTGCCGTGCCCGCGCGGCGTGTTGATCACGAGCACGATCTCGCCCGCTTCGATGAGTTTCACCGCGTCGTCGACGAGCGCCGGGTCGGAGCCGCGCTCCGAAAACTTGCGCACGACCCGCGCGACATGGCAACCGTTGTCGGTGAGATATTTCGCCGTTCCGGAAGTGGCGGCTATCTGCAGGCCAAGTTTCGTCAAACCATTCACGACTTCGACGCCACCCGATTTGTCGCGATCGTTTAGCGAGACGAACACGAGACCACTTTGCGGCAACATTGTGCCGGCGGCGAATTGCGCCTTGACGAACGCCCGTGCGAACGAGTCGTCGATGCCCATGACCTCGCCCGTCGAGCGCATCTCTGGCCCGAGCGCCGTGTCGACCTCGGCGAAGCGGTTGAAAGGCAACACCGCCTCTTTTACCGAGACGTGCGAGCCGCCCACCTTCTGGTTCAGCAGACCCTCGGTTCGCAGCTCGGCGAGACTCGCCCCGAGCATCACGCGACTGGCGACCTTGACCAACGGCACGCCCGTCGCCTTGGCCACGAACGGCACCGTGCGGCTCGCCCGCGGGTTGGCTTCGATCACAAAAACCTTCGAACCAGCGACCGCGAACTGGACGTTGATCAAACCGACGACCTGCAAAGCCTTGGCGATTTTGACGACCGTCGACTCGATCTCGTCGATTGTCGCTTTCCCCAGTGACGCCGGCGGAATCGCGCAAGCCGAATCCCCCGAGTGAACCCCTGCCTGCTCGACATGCTCCATCACCCCGCCGATGAGAACTTCGTCTGACGAGTCGCGAATAGCGTCGACATCGACCTCGATGGCGTCCTCGAGAAAGCGATCGATCAAAACCGGTCGCTCGGCCGACAACCCGCCCTCTTTGCCCAGCGATCCTGCTTGACCGAGTTCGTGCATCGCCACTTGCAGATGATCGCGGTCATGCACGATCTGCATCGCCCGGCCGCCCAACACGTAACTCGGACGAACCAACACCGGATAGCCGATTTGCTCGGCGACCTGAATCGCCTGCTCGAGGTCGCGGGCGGTGCCTCCTGGTGGTTGGGCGATACCCAAAGATGCGCACAGCGCGCTCCATTTTTCTCGATCTTCGGCGATGTCGATGCTTTGGCTGTTGGTGCCTGCGATCAGTTGAGGGGGAAGCTTGGCGGAAAGTTTCAAAGGTGTCTGGCCGCCCAAACCGACGATGACCTTGGGCGCGACGCCAGAAGATTTCGTCTCGGCGTCGATCACATTCATTACATCTTCATGGGTCAAGGGTTCGAAATAGAGCTTGTCGGATGTGTCGTAGTCGGTCGACACCGTCTCGGGGTTGCAGTTGAGCATTATCGTCTCGTAGCCGGCGTCACGCAGGGCAAAACTCGCGTGCACGCAGCAATAGTCGAATTCGATGCCCTGGCCGATTCGATTCGGCCCGCTTCCCAGAATGACCACCGATTCCTTGGTGGTCGCATGGATCTCGTTTTCATCCTCGTAGGTCGAATAGTGATACGGCGTCTGCGCCGCAAACTCGGCGCTGCAGGTGTCGACGGCCTTATAAGTAGGTATCACGCCCGCGCCGATTCGCGCCTTGCGAACATCGGCCTCGCTTGTCCCCCACAACCACGCCAACTGCGCATCGGCGAACCCGAGACGCTTGACCCTCGACCAGTCTGACTTGGCCAATTCGGTCGGCGTCATGGCTTGGATGTGCTCGCGCTCTTCGACGATCATCGCCATCTGGTCGAGAAACCACGGGTCGAATTTGCAAGCGGCCGCGACGATGTCGATCGACATTTTTCGGCGCAGACATTCGCCCACCTGAAAAACGCGGTCGGGCGTGGGGATAGCGATCTTTTCGAGGAGTTCTGTGTCGTCCAGACCCGCAAACGCCGACTCGCCGGGATCGCAGTTCAAACCGAGTCTGCCGATTTCCAAAGATCGCAGCGCCTTTTGCAGGCTTTCGGTGAACGTTCGGCCGATCGCCATGGCCTCGCCGACGCTCTGCATCTGGGTGCCCAAGACCCCCGAGGTGCCGGGGAATTTTTCAAACGCCCAACGTGGCACCTTGACGACCACGTAGTCGATCGTGGGCTCGAAACTTGC
>VGAB01000054.1 GCA_016870935.1 Actinomycetota bacterium
GGCGCGGAAACGACGAGCGGCACGAGCGGCGCGACCAGCACCAGCGTGAGTGCGACCAGCACGACTGCTGGCAAGGCGGTGACGACGACCGTGGCGAATTTGATTCGACCAAAGTTGTCGGTGAGTCAAACCACAAACCTGAACCCGAATGGGACTTCAGTCACAGTTCGCGGCACCGGCTATGACATTTCAAAAGGCGTGTATGTGATCGTCTGCACCCAAGCGGCACCAGGGCCACAGGCGACTTGTGTAGGTGGGGTAAATATTGACGGCTCGTCGTCGAGTTCGGTATGGGTCTCGTCGAATCCGCCGGGATATGGCGTTGGTCTCACGACACCATTTTCGCCCGACGGCTCGTTTATCGTGGAAATCGTTGTCGTCGCAAAAAGCGGAGCGCTCGACTGCACCGTCGTGAAATGTGGTGTGGTTACGCGTTCAGATCATTTGCGATACACGGATCGATCACAAGATGTTTTTGTGCCGATCACATTTTCGAATTAGTGATTTTCAGCCAGAAAAGAGGAATCTCAGTGTTCAAGTCGCGATTGTTTTCGAGAAGCGTCGCCGCCATGGCCGTGTGTGGTTTGTTGGTTTCGTTGACGCCGTCGCAGGTCTCGGCCGCAGCCACGGTGGGCGTGAGCAAGACTGAAAAGCTCGCCGACCTCGAGGTCGTAACGATCAGCTTGGCGGGCATTCCGGCCGGGCAAGGCGTATATGTTTCGCAATGTTTCAAGCCAAGTCTGGGCCAGCGCGCGGCGACGGGTCTGATTTGCAATGGCAGCGTGACCGAGACGGGCACCATGATTTGGGCGACCACCGACAATTCACGCGGCTCTCAATCGGCGAGCGGCGCGCTGTCTTTGATGATGCGTTCACGATTCACCAAAACCGACGCGAACAACGTCAGCAAAACCTACGATTGCGGAGTTTCGAATTGTGCACTCTTCGTTTATCGGGACCACCGAGGCATAACCGACACTTCGCTGGACGCGATCGTGCCGCTCAATTTCTTGCCGAGGCAAAAAATCACCCCGGCGAAACTGGGCCTCAAAAAAGACGGTGCCACCTACAAAGTTGGTCAGAGTGTCGTGATCAGCGCGTCAAAACTCGTGAGTTCGAAGGGCCAAAAAGTCTTCGTTTCGTCGTTCGAGACCCGTTCGATTTGTGCGGTCAGTGGCACGACGAATTCGACGATCAAGTTTCTCAAGGCGGGCAATTGCCAATTAACGCTCTTCAGCGACGGTTCGGCCAAGTTCGACCAGATGATCGAGAAATTGACCTACATCGTCAAATAATCGCCGCAGAACCCTCGCGCGAGTGCGGTTCGCGATCTAATTCAGTCGGCCTGCGACCGCTTCGGCGGCGCGTCGAAGCGCGCCAGATTTGACGATGTCTTCGACCACCTGCATTTCATCGGCGAGAACGTTGTCGGGCCCGGGTGCGGCGACCGACCTGCGAATTTCAGCATGAACGCGCATCAAAGCAGGTGACGCCGCGAGCGGGGCACGAAAGTCGATCGCCCGAGTCGCAGCGAGAATTTCAATGGACAAAATGCGACGCAAATTGTCGATCGCGAGACGAAGTTTTCGGGCTGCGTTCCATCCCATCGATACATGATCTTCTTGCATCGCGCTGGATGGGATCGAATCGACGCTGGCGGGTGCCGCGAGGCGTTTGTTCTCGGAGACCATGCTTGCCTGGGTGTACTGCGCGATCATCAACCCAGAGTCGACACCCGCGTTGTGCGCCAAAAATGCGGGGAGCCCCATTGAGCGACTCGTGTCGAGCATGCGGTCGGTGCGACGCTCGCTGATCGAACCCAGATCGCAGACCGCGATGGCGAGAAAGTCGAGCACGTATGCCAGGGGGGCGCCGTGAAAGTTGCCGTTCGAGCGAATCTCGCCTGAGGCGGTGACGACAGGGTTGTCGATTTTCGCGGCAAGTTCGCGATGAGCGACATCTAGCGCGTGCGAAACCGTGTCGCGCACGGCGCCGTTGACCTGGGGTGCGCAGCGCAGCGAGTATGCGTCTTGGGTGCGCGTGTCGTCGAACCGATGCGAGGCGACCAATGGCGAGTTCTTGAGCAAGTTGAAGATATTCGCCGCGCTCGCAACTTGACCCGAGTGATTTCGCAAAGGCTCGTGCAACTCGGCGGTGAAGACTTGGTCGGTGCCGAGCAGCGCCTCGACGCTGAGCGCGGTGGCGATGTCGGCTGTCGTGCAAAGTTCGAGGATGTCGGTGATCGCCAAGACCAACATTCCGAGCATTCCGTCGGTGCCGTTGATCAGGGCAAGGCCCTCTTTTTCGCGCAACACGATCGGCTTGATGTTGTGCTCGGTCAACACTTCGAGCGCCGGTCGGCGGCGACCCGATTTGTCGAAGACTTCACCTTCGCCGATCAGCGCCAGCGCGCAATGCGATAGTGGTGCCAGGTCTCCGCTGCAACCCAGCGAGCCATATTCGTAGACGACGGGTGTGATCGAAGCGTTGAGCAGAGCCGCGATAGTTTCGGCCACGACAGGTCTGACACCCGTCGCACCGCTGCAAAGTGTGCGCAGGCGCAACAGTTGCATCGCGCGAACAACCTCTGTTTCGACGATCGCGCCCATGCCGGCGGCATGGGATCTGATCAACGAGATCTGCAGGGCGACCCTGTCTTCGGGCGCGATATTCTTCGTCGACAGTGCGCCGAAACCCGTGGAGATGCCGTAAACGGGTTGATTCGAACTGGCGAGGTCTTCGACGATCTTGCTCGATTTGGTCATGGCCTCGATCGAAGATTGAGCGATCGAAACCTTGGCGTTGTCTCGGGCAACTTTGACAACCGATTCAGGGTCGAGCCCGAAAGTGTTGATGGCAATCGGTGACGACGACACGACAAGACTCTAGTTCTCGCGGGAATTTCGTAAAAACTAAATCGATCTGCCGTAGACGGGCTGATCGTAAGGTTTGAAAGTAAACCTTCGAATCACCTCGCCATACCCGCCGTAGAGCGCGTCAATTTTTTCGGCCCTGGCGAATGCGTCGGTGCGCTCGGCGACTCTCGGCACTTCATACCACGGCGCGGACGGCTCGTCGTGGTGGGCGATGTGCAGATTGTTGTTGAGCATCAGCAGACTCATTATGCGACCGGCGTTGATCATCGCCGTGCGGTTGGTTTGGTCGGCCAGGGTCTTGTGTTCGGCGAATGAACGCATCATGTTGAGCGAGTGCGAACCAAAGACGCCGCCGATCGCGTATTCGAGCATCGACATGCCGGCAAAATTGCTGACGATGACCGTCACGGCGACGAGCGCAGGAACATGCAACAACCAGGCGCGACGCGCGTTGTCGACATTGCGAATCGCCCGCCAGGCATCGAGGACGAAATATTGCACGGCGCTGTAGACCGACCAGACGGTCAGGCGAAAGATGAGCGTGCGGTTCGCCCAAGCGATCGCGCGCAGTAGACGACCCGAGGTTTGCCAATGTTCGGGGGTCGTGTAGTAACTCTCGGTATCGAGTTGCGGGTGGGTGAGGGTCGTGTTGTGGTGGCTGATGTGGTCGCGCTTGAACGACAAGAAAGGCACCCACATCGTCACCGACAGAAAACCCAGCGCCGTGTTCAGACCCGCCCGACGAAACGGGTGGCCGTGCACAAGTTCGTGCTGCAGACTCAGATGCCATGCGCCGAACCAAACCAGAAGTGCGAAGGTCGCCCACCAAGGCATCTGCTTGTGCGTGAAAACCGTCGCTAACCACCCGACGTAGACGAGAACGGCGACGATCAAAGTGCGCCAATCGCCGCGCGACTTCAAAAGCGTGCGCGTCGGGGCGATGCCACCGCGGATTGCACTCTTGGCGTCGTTCGACATGATTCGAAATTTTATCGCAACGACCCAGCGACCAGTTTGCCTTCTTTGAAAACGGCGTCGATAATTTTGACCCCCGGTCGGTAGGCGAGGTGAATGTGACTTCGTGCACCAAGGACTGAAAAGTCGGCTTGGGCACCGACCTTTAGGTGCCCAATGTCGGTGCGTCGAAGCGCCGCCGCGCCACCGGCGGTGGCCGACCAGACAGCCTCGTCACAGGTCATGTTCATGTTCAGCACCGCCAACGAGACGACGAGCGGCATCGAGGTCGTATAGGACGAACCCGGGTTGCAATCGGAGGCGAGGGCGACCGTCACGCCTGCATCGATGAGTCGACGAGCATCAGGAAATTTTGAGCGCGTGCAGAGTTCTGCGGTCGGCAGAAGCGTGGCGACGGTCGCACCCTGGCTGTCGGCGAGCGCAGTGATGTCGTCTTGGCTCAGGTGCGAGCAGTGATCGCACGACGCCGCACCGAGTTCGACACCCAATTGCACGCCGCCACCATGTTGCAGTTGGTTGGCGTGAATACGCATGCCCAGACCTGACTTTGCCCCCGCCACGAGAATCGCCCGCGCGTGTTCGACCTCGAACGCGCCGCGGTCGCAGAAAACATCGATCCATTTCGCGTTGTGCGCGCATTGCCGCAACATTTCGCCACAGACCAGGGCGACATAATCGTCGATTTGCGACTCTGGGGGCACCACATGGGCGCCGAGAAACGTGGTTTCAGACGTGATCGTCGTCGCGACCTGCAACGAGCGCGCCTCGTCGACCACCGAAAGGCCGTAACCAGTTTTTGTTTCAAGGGTCGTCGTGCCCGTGTGCAACGCCTCGCGGGCGAGCCGGCGGGCGTTGGCAACGAGTTCGTCGTTGGTGCTGTTGCGCGTGGCCGCCATCGTCGTGCGAATGCCGCCGGCCGAATATGGTCTGCCCGACATTCGCGCTTCAAACTCTTCTGCGCGGTCGCCGCCGAAAACCAGATGCGTGTGGCTGTCGACGAAGCCGGGTATGACCGCGCGACCCGCGAGGTCGATCGTGTTGCCGCGAAAATCGCGCGGAAGTTGGGAAGCCTCGCCGACGAAAACAATTTTGTCGTCGTCGCCGACAACGAGTGCCGCGTCGTCGATAATGCCTAGTCTGCCCCGCTCGAGGGCGACATCGTTGGTGACGAGCGAACCGATGCCGGTGAACGCCAGCATCACGAGCCGAACTTTGCGACGAGGTCCTTAACTCTGATCACGAAGTCGTGGTGGTGGAACTTGTCGAAAGACTCCCATGTCGTGAATGTGCGCGAGTCTTTCACCTTGTCCATGAACAACAGGCCGTCGAGATGGTCGACCTCGTGTTGGTAGGTGCAGGCGGTCATGCCGCGAATCACTTCGTCGATCTGAGCGCCGTTTCGATCAAAGGCTTGCACACGAATCGAGGTGTGGCGCCAGACATTGCCGCGAAAGCCCGGCACCGAAAGGCAGCCTTCATTGTTTTCGAACATGTCGTCGTCGAGCGGGGTGAGCACGGGATTGATCAGAATCGTCAGCGGCACCTGCGGCTTGTAGGGGTATCGCGGGTTTTTGTTGACCTCGACCGCGCAGATGCGCTGATGGCGCAACACCTGCGTCGCGGCCAGGCCGGCGCCGTTGGCGTTGCGCATCGTTTCGACCAGGTCGTCGATGAAAGTTTGTATTTCGGGCGACTTGATTTCTTTCGGGTCGACCTCGCTGGCGCGAATTCGCAGTTCAGGATGCCCGATTGTCGCGATTGGAAGAATTGCCATCAGAAGTCAAGTGTAATTAGAGCACCGCTTCGATCGCGTTGCGCAGGGCGTCGTTGACTCGTTTCAGCGATTTGTGCTCGCGCGCTTTGACGATTTGCTCGCCCCCGACCCAAACATCTCTGACATCACTGGCCGACGCGCCGTGCACCAGATGAGCCGCGCCATTTGTCGGGTCGAAACTCGCCAGCCGAACCGAATCGAGATCGACGGCGATGAAGTCGGCGTTGGCACCGGCGACGAGACCGTGATTTTTGCTACCGAGCGCGCTGGCGCCGTGCAGGGTCGCCGCGGCGAGCAGGTCGCCGCTGCGATGCACGCCGCGTTTGTTCGACACGAGGCGCTGGTGAGATTCGACCGCTCGCGCCTCTTCAAACATGTCGATGATCGCGTGAGAATCGGTGCCGAGACACAGCGGTGAACCCGCGCTGGCCAGTTGGTCTGACTTGCCGATGCCATCGGCCAGGTCGCGCTCGGTGGTGGGGCAGAAGCAGGCGAACGATCGCGATTGACCGAGCAAATCGATGTCGTTCTTGTCGAGGTGGGTCGCGTGCACCGCGGTTGTGAAAGAACCGAGCAGGTTGGCGTCGTGCAAAAGTTGCGTCGGGGTTCGACCCGTGGCGGCTCGACAAGATTCATTCTCAGCCGGTTGTTCGGAGACATGGATGTGCACGACACGATTGCCGCGGTTTTTCGCGATGTACGAAAGTTCGGTCTCGTGCACGGCGCGCACGCTGTGGGGCGCCAGCCCTATCGAACACTTCGGTGTCGGAGCCCCGAGTGCTTCGACCCGCTCGAGCCAACTTTCGATCGAAGAGTCGCTGAAGCGTCGTTGCTCGGCGCCAAGTTCTTGACCGTTGAGGCCTGCGTGCAGATACGCCACATCGAGCAACGCCAGGCGAAGCCCCGCCGTTTTCGCCGACTCGACGATCACCTTGCCCATCTCGTTGCTGTCTTGATATCGCGTGCCGTTGGGTTGATGGTGCACATAGTGAAACTCGCCGACTGTCGTGATGCCGGCCATGGTCATTTCGGCGAAAGTCGCGGTGGCGAGGGCCAGATAATTTTCAGGAGTCAAGCGGTTGGCAACCTGGTACATCAATGTGCGCCAGGCCCAAAAGTCGCCCAAGCCCGAGCCGCCATGCGTTCGTCCGCGCAACGCGCGATGAAATGCGTGGCTGTGGCTGTTGACGAATCCGGGGATCACCACGCCTTCGATGCGCGAATCTTTTCTGGTCGGCTTGACGCCGGTTTCGATCGACTTGATCAAAGAGTTTTCGATCGTGATGCGCACATCGGCGATGCAACTCTCGCCACCCAGCCACGCAAATTGTGCGACGAACGATTTCATTGTTCGCGCATCGGCAGGCGCACGCCGCGCTTGTCGGCGACATCGACCGCCAATTCGTAGCCAGCATCGGCATGACGAATTACGCCCATGCCCGGGTCGCTCAACAGGACGCGCGAGAGTTTCTCGTTTGCGAGATCGGTGCCGTCGGCGACGCAGACCATGCCCGCGTGGATGCTGCGACCGATGCCCACGCCGCCGCCGTGATGAATGCTGACCCAGGTTGCGCCGCTCGCCGTGTTCACGAGCGCGTTCAATAATGGCCAGTCGGCGATCGCATCCGACCCGTCGAGCATCGATTCGGTCTCGCGATAAGGCGACGCGACGGACCCAGAATCGAGATGGTCGCGACCAATGACGATCGGCGCGCTCAGTTCTCCGCGTCTGACCATTTCGTTGAATCGCAGGCCGAGCCGGTGCCGCTCGCCGTAACCGAGCCAACAAATTCGTGCGGGCAGACCTTGAAACGCGACACGCTCACCGGCGAGTCGCATCCACTTTGCAAGGTCTTGGTCGTCGGGAAACTCTTCGAGCACCGCACGGTCGGTTGCGGCGATGTCTCTCGGGTCACCCGAGAGCGCGACCCAACGAAACGGACCTTTGCCCTCACAAAACAACGGACGTATATATGCGGGCAGGAAACCGGGGTAGTCGAACGCCCTGTCGTAGCCGCCGAGTTGCGCCTCGCGACGTAGCGAGTTGCCGTAGTCGAAAACCTCGGCGCCCGCGTCGAGAAAACCGACCATCGCCCTGCAGTGTGCCGCCATCGCCGCGCGCGACCTTTCGATGTAGTGCTCGGGATTCGTGGTTCGCAGTTTTTCTGCCGCCTCGACCGTGAGGTCGTTGGGCAGATAACTCATCGGGTCGTGCGCGCTCGTTTGATCGGTGACGATGTCGGCGGCGAAGCCCTGGGCCAACAGTTTCGGGAACATGTCGGCCGCGTTGCCGACGACGCCGACCGAGAGTTTTTTGCGTGCTTTCTTCGCCGCCTCGCAACGGGCGACCGCGTCTTCGAGCGAATCGGCGACCTCGTCGAGGTAGCGGGTCTCGACGCGGCGCCGCACGCGGGTCGGGTCGACGTCGATGCACAACGCCACGCCGTCATTCATCGTGATCGCCAGGGGTTGCGCGCCACCCATACCGCCCAAACCCGCGGTGAGGGTGATCGTGCCGGCGAGCGTGCCCTTGAACTTTCTGCGGGCGATTTCGGCGAAACACTCATAGGTGCCCTGCAAGATGCCCTGCGTGCCGATGTATATCCACGAGCCCGCCGTCATCTGGCCGTACATCGTGAGACCGAGATTCTCTAGCCGACGGAACTCGTCCCATGACGCCCAGTCGCCGACGAGGTTTGAATTCGCCAACAACACGCGCGGTGCCCACTCGTGCGTGCGAAAAACTCCGACGGGTTTGCCCGATTGCACGAGCATCGTCTCGTCGGGCTTGAGATTTTTCATCGTGCGGATCATCGAGTCGAAGGCCTGCCAACTTCGCGCGGCTCGGCCGGTGCCGCCGTAGACGACGAGGTCGTCGGGTCGCTCGGCGACCTCGGGGTCGAGATTGTTCTGCAACATGCGATAGGGCGCCTCAATTTGCCAGTTCGCACAGTGAAGTTGCGTGCCGCGCGGCGACCTCACGACTCGGGGGCTACTCATTTATCTAGTCTCGCAAAAACCAACCGCCACCGACAACTACGCG
>VGAB01000055.1 GCA_016870935.1 Actinomycetota bacterium
GCGTCCGGAGCCTTCGTCAACACGGTGCCGCCTTCGAGGTTCTTCGCCGATTGCGAGAGCGATGAAGTGCGATCCCATGCTGCTGCGTCGATCATGCCTGCACCACCAGCGGCCGGCCAGATCAACTTGTTGACTTCGTTCATCTGCCACAACTGGTGACTTGCACCGAGTTTCGAGCCCTTTGACACGACGATGTCGCGGCAGGTCGAGATGTTGTCTCGGCAGAACGCCCAACCCTGCAGCGAAGCTGCGACGAACTTGGTCGCGGTCTCCACATAGGCGGGGTCTTCGAGACGCTTGCCGTCGGCCCAAATCGCGTCTTGCAACATACCGACACCTTCGGCCTCATACGAGACGACGTTGAAGTCGTCGGCCGTGTAGAGGGCGCCTGTTGCCGGATTCTTCGCCTCGAGCACCTGTGCGTACTCGTTGTAGGTCATCGCCTCGGCTGCGTCAATGTCGCCAGAGAGCAAACCTGCCATGTCGAATTGTTGCTGAACAAGCGTCACGTCTTTCGCCGGATCCAAGCCCGCCTTGGTCAAAGCGGCGAAGATCTCGAACTCGTTGCCGAAGCCCCAGTTACCAATCTTCTTGCCCTTGAAATCTGCGGCTGACTTGATGTTCTTGTCTTTGAACGAGACCTGCAATGTGCCTGATCGTTGGAAGACTTGAGCAATGTTCACGATGTTCGCCCCACCTTCGCGACTGGCGAGCGCCTTGGAAACCCAAGAGATCGCAAAGTCGGCCTGGCCATCGGCGAGTACGTTCTGCGGAGTGATGTCTACGGCACCCTCCAAAATCGTTACTTCAAGGCACTGATCGGCGTAGAAACCCTGGTCTTGTGCGGCGTAGTAACCAGCGAACTGCGCCTGAGTGAACCATTGAAGTTGCAACTTCACCGGTGTCGGCGTGGTGCACTCTTCTGCTGGTGCGGTTGTCTCTTCTGTTGCCGCGGTGTCTTCGGTTGCCTCGTCGTCACTGCCGCCACAGGCGCCAACGACAAGAGACATGACCGCGATGCCCGCGAAGGCAACTTTCAGTGATGATTTTCTCATTTTTCTCCCCCGGGTAAACCCGAACTTGTTTTATTTCGCCTCACCCCTGCGGGTGACGCTCTCCAAAATAATGGAGACTATGTAGAACGCTAGCCCAAGCAGGCAAGCCCCTAAAACGTAGGCCCATGCTGCCGCATTTTTGGCATTGGCGATATTGCTCGTGATCCTGCTTCCAAGGCCGTTCTGCAAACCACCGAAATATTCGCTGACGAAAGCCGTGATTACCGAGGCGGGTGCGGCGATCTTCAACGCGGTGAACAAAAATGGCACCGCATTGGGCACCCGCACCTTGCGCAGGATCTGAAAATCGCTCGCGGCATAACTCTTCATCAACTCGACATGGGTTGAGCGAACCTGGGTCAAACCCTTCGCCACATTCACCAGAACGATGAAATAAACGACGAGCGTGACCATCACCCTTCGCGGAATTTCGCTCGTGATCGAATACATGTTGTTCAACACCGCCACCAGAACGAAAATCGGTATCGCGTTCAAAGCAATCGCCAGTGGTGTGATCAACTCGCCGAGAAACTTGTATCGACTCAACACGAAACTCATCGCCACACCGAGCACCGTGCCGACCAACAGGCCGATCAGTGCGTTTCCGCCCGAGACCGCCGAGGCCTCCCAGATTCTCGACGCGTTCTTGACGAATTGTTCGAAAATTTTCGACGGGGCGGCCAAAAAGTAGGGCTTCAAATCGAAGCCGCGCACCGCCGACTCCCAGAGGGCCAAAAACAAAAAACCAAAGACCAGTGCCGGGCCCGCCTGCCGCACTCGACCAACAATTCGTGCAATCGCCAAGGTGCCGGTTTTGTCGCTCATGCTCAGCGATCTTCCACGCCGCGAACCGCGTTTGCCGCCGCGTGCTCGGCGTGCGTGCCGCGCAATGCTTCGCGCACCGCGGTGATGCCTTTGAAGAAGCCCTCCGCGGCGCGAGTGTCTTCGTTGCGTGTGGCGCCCAGACCGACCTCGATAACTTTTGTGATTCTGCCCGGCCGCGGTGACATCACCACGACACGATTCGAAAGATAAACCGCTTCGGGTATCGAGTGCGTGACGAACACGACCGTCGTCGACGTCTCTCCGCAGATGCGCAACAGTTCACCTTGCATGTATTCGCGGGTCATCTCGTCGAGCGCGCCGAACGGCTCGTCCATCAACAGCAACGGCGGATGCGAGGCCAAAGCCCTGGCGATCGCGATTCGCTGCTGCATGCCCCCCGACAATTGCCATGGATACAAATCGGCGAACTCGGGCAACTTCACGAGTTCGAGCATCTCTTTCGCCCGCGTCTCGCGTCTTGATTTTTCCCAGCCCTTGAGTTCGAGCGGCAGTTCGATGTTTTTGCTGACGGTTCGCCAGTCGAACAGACCCGCCTGCTGAAACGCCATTCCGTAGTCTCGGTCGAGCCGTGCCTGCGCCGCGGTTTTTTTGTTCACGCTCACCGAACCCGTCGTGGGCTCGAGCAGATTGGCGATCAGCCTGAGCAGCGTCGACTTGCCACAACCCGACGGGCCGATTAGCGAGACGAACTCGCCGGGCTGCACCGTCAGACTCACGTCGACCAGGGCGTCTACTTGTTTCGTGGTTCCTTGATTGAAGATTTTGCTCGCTGCCAAGACTTCCAGTGCGCTCACGTGCTTGACTCCTTCGGTCGATTTCTCATCAATACGACGTCTGAAAGAGCGACGAGACCCGACATTGTGATGCCCAGTGCCGCGGCCCCGAACACGGCGGTGAAAACTTTCGCCGGGTCACCCGTCGCTTCGCGCGCATACTCGATGATCAATCTTCCGATGCCACCTTTGAGTCCAGTGCTGATCTCGGCGACGACGACGCCGATCACCGAACCCGACGCGCCAAGCTTCAGCGCGGGAACCATGTACGGCACCGCCGCGGGAAACTTCAACTTGAACAAAGTTTGTTTCCACGATGCGGCGTAACTTTCCATCAATTCGAGAGCCGCGGCGGGTGCGCTGGCCAAGCCGCGCAACGTGCCTACCGCGATCGGAAAGAAAGCGAGAAAGGTTCCAAGTATCGAGGCCGACAGCCACCTCGGCCACACGAACGAACCGATCTCGAGCTTGCCGCCCCAACTGACAACCAGCGGGGCAAGCGCGATCAACGGCACGGTTTGCGACATCACGAGATAAGGCAGAAGCCCGCGCTGCACCACCCGAAATCTCGACATCAAAACGGCCAGACCGACGCCGATCGTGGTGCCGAGAAAGAAACCGACCAACGACAATCGCAACGAAAAAAAAGCGCCAGAAAGCACCACCGACCAGATTTTCGTGTCTGACCCGCGAACCTCGGGCCGACCATATCGACTGAGCATCGACCAGATATGTGGCATCGCCGTGTCGTTGGCGCGCGGCAAGATGCTCACGCCGAAAAGTTTTCCGCCGTCTTGCGGCCCGACAACTTTGTACAACTCCCACAACGCGACCACCGAGGCGATCGCCACGACGAACATCGAACTGCGATACGCGATGCGACGCGCCAGCACGTTTATTTCTTCGCTTTGTTCAGCGCCGCGATCTCGGGCAAAATGTGTTTTCCGTAGGCGTCGAGCGTCTGGTCTTTGCCGTCATGCTGCAGATAGATCGAGAATTGATCGACGCCCAGATCTCTGAGTTCTTTAAGACGCTTGAGATGATCATCGACCTTGCCCAAAATACAAAAACGGTCGACGATCGAGTCGGGCACAAAAGTTGTGTGCGTGTTGCCCGCTTGTCCGTGCTGTTTGTAGTCGTAACCCTCGCGACCCTTGATGTAATCGGTCAACGCCTTCGGCACAGAACTCGACTCGCCATAACGGGCGACGATGTCGGCCACATGGTTGCCAACCATGCCCCCGAACCATCGGCATTGCTCGCGCATGTGGGTAATGTCGTCGCCGACATAGGCGGGCGCGGCGACGCATAACTTGATTTTGTCCGGGTCGCGACCCGAATCACGAGCGGCCTTGCGCACCGCGTCGATCGTCCATGCGGCGATATCGATATCGGCAAGTTGCAAAATGAAGCCATCCCCGACTTCGCCCGTCAACTGCAGCGCCTTCGGCCCATAGGCGGCGACCCAGACTTCGCAACGACTCTTGGATGCCCACTCGAATTTGATTTTCGAACCGTTGTAGTCGACTTCACGGCCGTTGGCGAGTTCGCGGATCACATGAATGCTCTCGCGCAGCGTGGCCAAAGTGGTCGGCTTGCCGTTTGTTACGCGCACCGCCGAGTCGCCCCGACCGATGCCGCAAATCGTGCGGTTGCCGTACATCTCGTTGAGGGTCGCGAACAAACTCGCGGTGACGGTCCAATCGCGGGTGGCGGGATTGGTGACCATCGGCCCGACCACGACATTTTTCGTCTCGGCCAAAATCTGGCTATATATAACGAATGGTTCTTCCCACAAAATGTGGCTGTCGAATGTCCAGACATGTGAAAAGCCGTTGACGTCGGCTTTGCGCGCGAGATCGATCACCTGCCGGGCAGGTGGGGTCGTCTGCAATACGACGCCGATATCCACGGTTTACCTGTTCTGCGGGAAACCGAGATCGACTTGCGATGTGCGCGGATCTGGCCAACGCGAAGTCACGACTTTACCGCGGGTGAAAAAGTTGATGCCCTCCGGGCCATACATGTGTTGGTCGCCGAACAAACTCGCCTTCCATCCACCGAACGAGTAGTACGAAACCGGCACGGGGATCGGCACGTTCACGCCGACCATGCCGACATTCACCTCGAATTGAAACTGGCGCGCGACTCCGCCGTCGCGGGTGAAAATTGCCGTGCCGTTGCCGAACTGATTGTCGTTGATCGCCTTCAAGCCTTCGTCGTAGGTTTTTACGCGCATCACCGTGAGCACGGGGCCGAAAATTTCTTCGTCGTAGCATTTCATTCCCGGCTTGACATGGTCGATCAGACTCGGGTTGAGAAAGAACCCCTCTTCTTTCGCCTTGTCGGTGCCGTCGAGAACCACTTTTGCGCCTTCTTTGGCCGCGCCGGTCACATAGCTCGCGACCTTGTCGCGATGCTCACGACTGATCAGCGGACCCATCTCGCTCGCCGGGTCTGAACCCGCGCCAACTTTTATGTTCGGCACGCGCGATTTGATTTTCTCGACCAACGCATCGGCCACCGTTTCGACCGCCAACACCACCGAGACCGCCATGCATCGCTCGCCCGCCGAACCGTAGGCCGCGCTCACCGCGGCATCGGCAGCCATGTCGAGATCGGCGTCAGGCAACACCAGCATGTGATTCTTCGCGCCACCCAACGCCTGCACGCGCTTGCCGTTCTTGGTGCCCGTTTCGTAGACATATTTCGCGATCGGGGTCGAGCCAACGAAGCTGAGCGCCGCGACATCGGGGTGTTCAAGCAGGCGATCTACGGCGACTTTGTCGCCATGCAAGACGTTATATACGCCGTCGGGCAGGCCGGCCTGGCGAAGCAGATCAGCGACGAACATCGACGCCGACGGATCTTTCTCGCTGGGCTTCAAGACGAATGTGTTGCCGCACATGATCGCGTTGGCGAACATCCACATCGGCACCATCGCCGGAAAATTGAAAGGGGTGATGCCCGCTACGACGCCAAGCGGTTGACGAATCGAATAGACGTCGACACCGGTCGATGCCTGCTCTGAGTAGCCACCTTTGAGCAACGCCGGCACGCCGCAGGCGAACTCGATGTTTTCGAGCCCTCGCGCGACCTCGCCGAGCGCATCGCTCGGCACCTTGCCGTGCTCTTGGGTCAGCAACGACGCGATCTCTTTGCGGTTGGCGTCGACCAGTTCGCGCATGCGAAACATGATTTCGGCGCGACGCGACAAGTTCGTCGCGCGCCACGCGGGCAGTGCGGCTTTCGCCGCGGCCACGACCATGTCGACATCGGCGATGTTCGCCAGATCGACCTCAGACTCTTGTTTGCCCGTCGCCGGATTGAACACCTTGCCCGACTTGCCCGATGTGCCCGCCACGACTTTGTTGTTGACCCAATAGCTGATCCGATTCATGATTTCCTTGTTTCTCCTGTTTTTGTTGTTCTAGTTCAAATATTGGCAGAGGCCGCGCTTGATGAACTTGCCGTGACCTTTTTTGCCGAGGTATTTGTCGTTCTCGATCACGACCATGCCGCGCGAAAGCACGGTGTCGACTTTGCCGTCGACCACGGTGCCTTCCCACGACGAGTGGTCCATGTTCATGTGGTGTTTGTCGTTGATGCCGATCTTCGTCTTCTTGCTCGGGTCCCACACCAAGATGTCGGCGTCCGAGCCCGGCGCGATGACGCCCTTCTGCGGATACATGCCGAACATTCGCGCGGGCGTGGTGCAGCAAGTTTCAACCCATCGCTCTAGCGACAACTCGCCCAGCACGACGCCCTGATAAATGAGCTCCATGCGGTGTTCGACGCCGCCCATGCCGTTGGGAATCTTCGAGAAGTTTCCGAGCCCGAGTTCTTTTTGATCCTTGTAACAGAACGGGCAGTGGTCGGTCGAGACCACGGCGAGTTCGTTCATGCGCAGGCCCTTCCACAGGTCGCCGTGATGGTCGTGCTTGTCGTGTTTGCTGCGAATCGGCGGCGAGCAAACGAACTTCGCGCCCTCGAAACCGGGGCGAGCCAAGTGATCTTCGAGCGTCATATACAGATATTGCGGACAAGTTTCGCCGAAGACATTGAGACCCTCGTGGCGCGCCTCGGCCAGGGCGTTGAGCGCCTCGGATGCCGACATGTGCACGATGTAGAGCGGCACGTTGCCCGCGACCTTCGACAGCACGATCGCGCGGTTCGTCGCCTCGCCCTCGAACAAACTCGGGCGCGAATAAGAGTGGTACTTCGGGTCGGTCTCTCCGCGTGCGATGTGCTGCTGCACGAGCACATCGATGGCGATGCCGTTCTCGGCGTGCATCATGATCGTCGCGCCGTTCTCGCTGGCGGTCTGCATCGCCCGCAAAATTTGACCGTCGTCGCTATAGAACACGCCGGGATACGCCATGAACAACTTGAAACTGGTGACGCCCTCGTGGTCGACGAGATATGTCATATCTTTCAACGATTGTTCGTCGACTCCGCCGATGATCTGGTGAAACGCATAGTCGATCGCGCAATTGCCACCCGCTTTGCGGTGCCATTCGGCCAAGCCCTCGTGCACGTTTTCTCCGTAACGCTGCAACGCCATGTCGACGATCGTCGTTACTCCGCCCCATGCCGCGGCGATCGTGCCCGTCTCGAAAGTGTCGACGGCGGCCGTGCCACCGAACGGAAGCTCCATGTGCGTGTGCACATCTATGCCGCCGGGGACGACATATTTGCCTTTCGCGTCGATCACTTTGTCGGCAGCCACGTTCAGCGCCTCGGCTTTGCCGCGCTCGAGCAGGGCCATGACTTTTTCACCTTCGACCAACACGTCGTATTCATGCCGACCCGTCGGGCTGACGACGGTTCCGTTTTTGATCAGTATGCGTGCCATGTTTCCTCCTGCTCTTCGATTCGTTTTAGATTTTTATCGCTCCACTAGTTCGTCGTATGCATCCGGACGACGGTCGCGATAGAACGCCCAGCGATCGCGCACCATCTTGATTTTGTCCATGTCCAGGTCGCGAACGATCAACTCGGGCTTGTGCGGGTCTCCCTGATTGCCGACGAATTTTCCTTCGGGGTCGACGAAGTAACTCTGACCGTAGAAGTCGTCGTCGCCCAACGGCTCGATGCCGACTCGGTTGATCGCGCCGACGTAATAAATGTTGGCTACCGCCGCCGCGGGCTGCTCGATGCGCCAGATGTATTCGCTGAGCCCGCGACTGGTGGCCGACGGATTGAACACGATCTCCGCGCCGTTCAAACCCAGCGCGCGCCAACCTTCGGGAAAGTGCCGGTCGTAACAGATGTAAACGCCGACCTTGCCCACCGCCGTGTCGAATACCGGGTAACCGCCGGTGCCGGGCGTGAAATAAAACTTCTCCCAGAAACCTTTCACCTGCGGAATGTGCTGCTTGCGATATTTGCCGAGATACTTTCCGTCGGCATCGATCACCGCGGCGGTGTTGTAATACAAACCGGGTTGCACGATTTCGTACATCGGCAACACCAGCACCATGCCGAGTTCTTTGGCCAACGCCTGAAAGCGCTTCGTGGTCGGCCCGTCGGGAATCGGCTCGGTGTACGAGTAATACTGCGCCTCTTGCACCTGGCAAAAGTACGGACCGTAGAAAAGTTCTTGAAAGCACATCACCTGTGCGCCCTGTTTGGCGGCTTCACGGGCCTGCGCCTCGTGTTTGTCGATCATGGTGCCTTTGTCGCCCGTCCAATCGGTCTGCAACAACGCCGCGCGCACAGTTCGAGCCATGAATTTCCCCTTAATTTTGACTTATTTGTTCTCCAAACTATCAGTCAAAACCCCTTCGACATAAGCCCGAATCTTCGTATTGCCGTAATCGTGCACCATCAACTGATCGCGAATCCAACCGCTGTC
>VGAB01000056.1 GCA_016870935.1 Actinomycetota bacterium
GACCTTCTCTTGATTTCGGCGATCACCGCCAACTTGGTGAGCGAATCGTCACGAAGTTTTCGCGAGAAACCCCGTGTCGGTGCCGACTGTTTTGCCAACAAAATGAGATCGTCGAGCCTGCGCGCGTCTGCTTTCGATCGTGCGCGGTGCTGGTCCAATATTTTTTCTAGGTACAAGAATCGCCGAGCCTCTGCGAGATCTCGGTCAAAAGCGCGTCGATCTTGACGCGACTTTGCGCCGTCGTGTCCCGCTCGCGAATCGTCACCGAGTCGTCTTCGAGCGAATCGAAATCTACGGTCACGCAAAACGGGGTGCCGATTTCGTCTTGGCGTCGATAGCGACGTCCGATCGCCTGCGTCTCGTCGAAGTCGCACATATATTTGGCCGCCAAGGTCGCGTGAATCTGCTTGGCCAGCGGAGTGAGCGTTTCTTTCTTTGATAGGGGCAGAACCGCCACCTGAAACGGCGCGAGTTTCGGGTGCAGCCGCAAGACCGTGCGTGGCTCGTCGTTGACGACATCTTCGTCGTATGCCGCGAGCAAGAATGCCGCCATCGTCCGGTTGGCTCCTGCGGCCGGCTCGACGACATACGGAACATAACGCTCGTTGGTCGTCTGATCGAAGTACTCGAGTTTCTGGCGCGAGTGCTCGGCGTGCTGCTTCAGGTCGTAGTCGGTGCGTTGGGCGATGCCCTCCAACTCTCCCCAACCCCACGGAAACTTGAACTCGATGTCGCTGGTTCCCGCCGAGTAGTGCGAAAGTTCGTCTTTGGCGTGTTCGCGTATGCGAAGCATGTCGGCGGGAATGCCGTAGTCGACATACCACTGCAGGCGCGCCTTGCACCAGTAGTCGTACCATTGCGCACTTTCGCTCGGTGGCACGAAGAACTCGAGCTCCATCTGCTCGAATTCGCGCGTGCGAAAAATAAAGTTGCCCGGGGTTATCTCGTTGCGAAAACTCTTGCCTACTTGGGCGATGCCGAACGGCGGTTTCTTTCGGCTGGTCTGCAAGACATTGGCGAAGTTGACGAACATCCCCTGCGCCGTCTCGGGCCGCATGTAGACCGTCGCACCCTCGCCTTCGATCGGCCCCGCATGGGTCTTGAACATCAGGTTGAACGCCCGCGCTTCGGTGAACTCGCAACCCTTCTTTTTTTGCGGGCAATCCCGGTCGTCGAGTTGATCTTGTCGAAAGCGACGTTTGCACACCGTGCAGTCGACGAGTGGATCGCTGAAATTGCTCAGGTGTCCGCTGGCTTCAAAAACCTGTGGGGCCCCCAAAATTGCCGCGTCGATCAACACGACGTCGTCGCGTTGTTGCACGATGGTGCGCACCCACGCATCTTTTACGTTTCGCAACATCAACGAGCCCAGCGGGCCGTAGTCATACGACGATCTGAAACCACCGTAAATCTCGCCGCTCGGATAAACAAAACCGCGACGCTTGCAAAGATTGACGATTTGGTCTAAATCTTGCGCTGGCACCCAATCAGACTATTACAAGGTCGACGAGTTTTCGGACAACTTTCCGCTCACCTTTCGGGACTCTCGAACACCGCGACAGATTTCAGACGACGCTCGAGATGATGTTCCATGCATTTGGTGGCGAGAGCCGCGACCTCGCGCGTGGCGGCGCTTGGCTTCAGAGACAGCGCGAGGTTCAATTGCCCGCCGACGATGTTTTGAACGATCCCGATGGCCTCGACCGAGACGGTGGCCCCTGACCTGCATTCGCGACATTGCGCTCCGCCACGAAAAACATCGAACGCCACGAGTTGATCGCCGGGCGCGCCGCAACCCACGCATGAATCGACATGGGCCCCGACACCCTCGGCAACAAGCAGTTTGAGATAAAAAGCGGCGAGCACCAGCGACGACTCGTTTTCTGCCAGCCACTGCAACGCGCCAACCAGCATTTTGTAGAGGTGTTCGGTCGGCTCGTTTTCCATTCCGAGTTGATCCACGGCCTCGAGCATCGCCAGACCCATCGTCAGGCGATCCAAATCCGAATAAAGATTTTTGGCATTGGTGACGAGTTCGACCTGACTGACCGTGTCGAGGTTCTTGCCCGTGCTGATCAAAATGTCGACATGACTCAGCGGTTCGAGTCGGGCGCCGAATCGCGACGACATTTTTCGCACGCCATTGGCGACGGCACGCACTTTGCCGTGGTTTTCGGTCATCATCACGATGATTCTGTCGGCTTCGCGCAGGTCGTAAGTGCGCAGCACCACGGCTTTGTCGCGATACAGCGTCATGAGTCGACGCCACCGAATCGGCGATCACGGCGCTGAAAATCGCCGATGGCCATCTGGATGTGCTCGACATCGCACTTCAGCCACGGCACGTTCAAAAACACCAGCTCGCTGTAGGCCAGCTCCCACATCAACGATTCGGGCACGCGGGTCGGCGAACCGAGCACCAGAACTAGATCGGGCTCACCAGAGGCGGGCGACAAAATCGTCGCCGCCAACTTGGCTTCGTCGATGCCGTGACTCTGGCCGATCTTGGCCACCGCGTTGACGAATCTTTCCTGGCCGTCGGCGCAGGTGTCGATCACCACGATCAACCCCGCCTCGGCGACCACAGACACCCGATCACCCGAGCGTTGACCGCCGTATGCCGCGATGATCGAGTTGCATATCGCTGTTCGCGTGGCGGCCGATGACTCGCCAGAATACGGGTAGATCGACAACCATCGAACGCCCACTCCTCCGACCGAGCGCACCAGGGCGTCGATTTGGGTTCTCCACTGCTCCGAACTCGTGGCGAGCCATTCGTCGACCGTGCCCGCACACACCAAAATATGGGCGAGGTCGCTGTTCAAGTCTCGAGTCGTTTTGACCACGATTTCATTCTCTCACTTCCGTGCGCCACCCTCGGGCAACCCGAAGTTGTTAGCGTTCGGGTGATGAACGCGAAGCCGCTGCACATCGCCTGCATCATGGACGGCAACGGCCGATGGGCGAAAAAACGCGGTTTGCCCCGCACCGCCGGTCACTCGGCCGGCGAAGAGTCTTTGGCCGACGTGGTTCGCGCGGCGGCAAAACGCGAAGTCGACTACCTCACCGTGTTCGGCTTCAGCACCGAGAACTGGGTTCGACCCCGCGCCGAAGTCAGGCACATTTTGGGATTGCACAAAAAACTGTTCGGTCGAATCGAAGAATTGAACGAAAACAACGTCCGAGTCAATTGGATCGGCCGCCCGTTCGACGAACCGGGCACGCGCACGCCGCTATATGTGCAGCGGGCGATTCGAAAAGCGATCGAAGATACAAAGAACAACACGGGCATGGTGCTGACCGTCGCCTTCGACTACGGCTCGCGCAGCGAATTGACGCGGGCGGCGATTCAACTGGTCAAAAGCGGCGCCGAGGTCAAGCCCGAAAATCTGCAGAAGCATCTCTATGACTCTTCGTTGCCACCGGTAGACGTGCTGGTGCGAACCTCCGGCGAGTCGCGAATCTCGAATTTTCTGTTGTGGCAAATCAAATCGGCGAAGATTTATTTCACCGAGAGACCGTGGCCCGATTTCGACGCGATCGAACTCGACGCGGCGATTGCCCTGACAAAGAACTGACAGATCAATCACGACGCATCCCGACCAAGCGAACAAAGAAGACATGCCCAACGCTTTAGACAAAGAGATTCTCGACGCGCTGCGACTGGTTACAAATTCGTTGACGAACGCCGAAGAGCGACAAGGTCAGGACGAGATGGCCGTTCGCGTCGGTCGGGCGTTGAACAAAAACCGACACCTGATCGTGCAAGCGGGCACGGGAACGGGCAAAACCCTCGGCTATCTGGTGCCCGCCATCATCTCGGGTCGTCGGGTCGTCGTATCGACTGTCACCAAAGCACTGCAAGATCAGCTCTCGCAAAACGACCTGCCGCTTCTGGCCAAGGCGCTGAACCCCGGCAGAGAAACCGATCTGACCTGGACTGTTCTCAAAGGTCGCAGCAACTATCTGTGTCGGCAACGAATCGCCGAACTCGAAGATCGGGCGCAGGCGAAGTTGGAACTCGACGAGGTTTCGGTGCGCGGCAAGGCCGATGTCAGGCGGCTGGTCGAGTGGTCGAAAACAACCGAGACGGGCGACGAGGGTGAACTCGATTGGCAGCCCCAACGAAATGCGTGGTCGATGGTCAGCGTTTCAAGCGATGAGTGCCCCGGCGCGTCGCGATGCCCGCACGGCGAGTCGTGTTTCGCCGAACGCGCGCGAAGCCAAAGCCAGACGGCGGACATCGTGATCGTCAACGGCTGGCTTTACGCCCTCGACATCGTCACCGAGGGCACGATCATTGGCGAGCACGACGTGGTGATTTTCGACGAAGCCCACGAACTTGAGGACGTCGTCACCGATTCTGCAGGGTTGGCGATTTCACCGAGTCGCATCACGACCATCGGCTCGGCGATGCGATCGATCATTCGCGACGATGCGATGTCGGGTGGTTTTGCCAAGAGTGCGGCGAGATTGCGCGACGCACTCGCCCCGTTTTCGAACAAGCGTGTCACCCTGCCGATCGACGGTGAGTCGCGCGAGACCCTCGTCGAGGTCAGAGCACGGGCCAACGACGCGCTCGGTTCGTTGCGCACAATCAGCACCGGCGACGAGTCGGCCAAGCAACGAAAACTTCGCGCACAAAGTTTGTGCACGCGATTCATCGAAGATATCGACCTGGCACTCGGCGAACGCAGCGGATACGTCGCCTATGTCTCGGGCCCTTCCGAGCGATGCTCGCTCGAGATGCGGCCTTTGAACATCGGCGCGACGCTGAATCAGTCGGTGTGGTCGCAACGCACCGCGATCTTGACAAGTGCGACTATCCCGACGAACCTGCCGCAGCGCATCGGCCTGCCCGAAGATGGTTTCGACGCGTGCAATGTCGCAAGTCCGTTCGACTACGAGAGCCATGCGTTGCTTTACTGCGCCTCGCGTTTGCCTGATCCCGCTCAGGGCATGCGCGACAACGCGGTGCATGCCGAAATTTCCGAACTGATCAAGGCCGCGGGTGGTCGCACGCTGGCGTTGTTCACCAGTTATGCGCGGCTGAACGCCGCACACGACGCGCTTGGTGACCGGCTCGGTTACCAAATATTGAAGCAAGACGACCTGCCGAAAATGGAGCTGCTCAGGGCGTTCGCCGAAGACGAGTCGACTTGTCTTTTCGCCACCCAAAGTTTTTTTCAAGGTGTCGATGTTCCGGGTCGAACCCTGAGTCTGGTGATCATCGACCGTCTGCCGTTTCCCGTGCCCACCGACCCGCTGATGAGCGCGCGACGCGACGCCTACGGCAAGTCGGCTTTCACCGCGATCGACATACCGATTGCCGCCACGAAACTCGCGCAGGCCGCCGGCAGGTTGATCCGCACTCAAACCGACATGGGCGTGGTCGCGGTTCTCGACCCGCGCCTCGTGACCAAAGGTTACGGCAAGTCGATTATCGAGATGCTTCCGCCGATGGAGTTCACCGACAAACTCTCCCGCGCCAAAGAATTTCTTGACTACGCCGTCAGCAGTCGATAACCCATGCCTCGCACGGTCGCGATGATTTTTGGATCATCGGCCGAGTCCTCGATCTTGACCCGCAGTCGGCGAATGTGCGCATCCACCAGGCGGCTGTCGCCCAGATACTCGTAGCCCCAAACAAGCTCGAGCAATTGATCGCGCGAAAGCACCTTGTTCGCGTTCTCCATGAATACATGCAACAACCGATACTCGGTTTTTGTCAGCGGAAGTTCCGAACCGTTTTTGAGAACGACTCCTTGATCGCCGCGCAGTTCGATGTCGCGCACGACAAAACGATCCGACGCGGTAGCGCTCGTCAACAGCGTCGTGCGTCGCAGAGCGGCCCTGATTCGCGCCGCCAGTTCTTTGGCGATCACGGGCTTGGTCACGTAGTCGTCGGCTCCCGCCTCGAGCCCCGCCACCAGGTCGTGCGTGTCGGTTTGCGCCGTGACCATGATTATCGGCACGAGACTTTTGTTGCGCAGTTCGCGACACACGTCGAAACCCGACATGTCGGGTAATCGCAGGTCGAGCAAAACCAGATCGATCGTTTTCGCGTCGAACGTGCTCAAACCAATCTGGCCGGTCGCCGCTTCGACGACCTTGTAGCCCTCGTCTTCGAGGGCCAGGCGCAACGCCGCCCTGATGCCGTTGTCGTCTTCTATGAATAGCAGGGTTTGCACAGGGCTATATTCTGCCCGCCTGCGCCAAATTGTTACCCAATTGACACAATTCTGCCCCTGTTTTGTCAAACCAACCCAGCAGTATCGAATCGTCACACCGACGGGCCGCCATGCTCCCCCTTGGCGCCCGTCGGTGGGGGTTGGTGAAATTCCCGCAATGCTTGAAGCGTGACCGACGAACTGGGCGACAAAAATCCGCGATCGTCTTTTGAGCGGTCAAACAACCTCGCCTCGACCGTCTTGCGAAACTTGCGAAGTCTTCGAAATCTTCGGGGTCTGCGCGGGCGAATCGTGCTCTACTTCAGTCTCAGTGCCTTTGCCGCGGCGGTGACCTTGAGCATCGTCACCTATGCGTCGACTCGCGCATATTTGTTGAACCAGCGCAGCGAAGCGGCGACCACCCAGGCGATCAACAACGCCCAGGTGTTGCAGGCTCTCGTCGCCACGAACCCCGCCGATGCCGGCGACATCGTGACAAATATTCGCACCGAAAAAGGCGGCTTTGCCGTGTTGCATCTCGTCGCGGATGATTTATTTTTCGCACAAGAACCTTTGCGCTTCACCCAGTCGAATCTGCCGACAGAACTCGTCACCAAAACATTGCAAGGATCCAGCCACCGCCAAAGATTCGAATTCGGTGGCGAACCATACGAGGCCCTCGGAATTTCGATCAAGTCGATTGGCGCACATTATTTCGAGGCGTTTCCCCTGAATGATGTCGAAAGAACGCTGAACACGATCCGCACCACGCTCACATTCGGTATTTTGTTGATCACGATCGCGGGCGGCGTGTTCGGTCTGTCGAGCAGCAACAGCGTGCTTCGACCGTTGCGTCGCGTCGCCAATGTCGCCACCGACATCGCCTCGGGTGGTCTGGATGTGCGTCTCGAAGACGAACGCGATCCCGAACTCGCCTTGCTGGCAAGTTCTTTCAACAACATGGTCGACGCCGTGCAGAGCCGAATTCAACGCGAGACCCGATTCGCCAGCGATGTAAGCCACGAATTGCGCTCACCGATCACCGCACTCGCCACCGCCGTCGATGTACTTCAGTCGCGCCGTGACGACTTGAGCAAACGCAACCAGCAGGCATTCGACATCATCGCCAGTCAGGTCAGGCGCTTCGACCGAACGGTTTTGGACCTGCTCGAACTTTCGCGACTCGATGCCGGCGCAGGCAAAACCCAAGAAGAATCTGTGAACCTGGCCGACTTGGTCAAGCGCGTCGCACAACGACACGGGTTTGGCGACGTCTCGTTCGTCACGACGCTCAACAACGAAGATCAAACCGTGCTCGACAAACGACGGGTCGAACGCGTCGTGTTGAACCTGCTCGAAAACGCTCGTGATCATGCCGGCGGGGCGACCGCGATCTCGGTCACGGGCGACCAAAAGATGTTGCGAATCGTCGTCGAAGACGCGGGCGCCGGTGTCGCCGTCAGCGAGCGCGAGCGAATCTTCGAACGATTCGCCCGCGGAACCGCGTCGCGCAACAGCACGGGCAGCGGTCTGGGCCTGGCCATCGTGCAAGAACACGCGCGGGCGCTGGGCGGCAAAGCCTGGGTCGAAGACAACAGCAATGGCGGGGCCCGCTTCATCGTTTCGCTCACGCGACAAAACCCCCACGAAACAAATGGTGATCTTTGATGCATCGACGCCGTATGTCGATCTCGCTTTTGTGGGTCGTCGGTTTGTCTCTCGCCGCGTGCGGGGTGCCGAATTCGAGCGAGGTGCTGACGATCGCCGACTCCGAATTGCCAGCCGAACTGCGACTTGAGAGCACGACAACCTCGACGACCACCACGACTTCGACCATCGCCGAATCGGCGAAGGAAACGGTGACGACGATCGCCGAGGTCGTCTCCGAGCCGGTCGAGATCTACTACATCAGTGCAAATCGAGTCGTCGCCACGAACCTGTCGATAGTCAGCCCGGCGACAACGGCACAAGTATTGGCCGCCTTGGTCTCAGGGCCGCCAAGCGGCGAGGCGGGGTTGGGTTTGCGCACCGCGCTTCCCGAGAACCTCGACGCAACCGTTTTCATCGCCAAGGGTGTCGCACAAATCAACACGTCCGCCGAATTCTTGACCGAACTCACGCCAATCGACCAACGATTGGCGATTGCGCAACTGGTTTTGACTTTCACCAGGCG
>VGAB01000057.1 GCA_016870935.1 Actinomycetota bacterium
TTGACCCGTGAGTGGTACGACAAAGTGAGCGCCGAAATCGAACCTCTGGCGTTCATCGAACTGTGCGGAATCGCCTGCTCCGTCGCCGCAATCAGCGCCTTTCGTCGGGCGTTGGGTCTGCCAAGTCTCGAACTTGCACCGGTCAAAAGCGGTGATCCCAGTCGCACCAAACCCGAGAACATCGTCGCGGCGAAACTCAATTGGGTGCCCGTCGTCGGCCCGGCCGATCAAGAGGCGGCGGTCGTGCAGGCCTTCACCGCTGTGCCCGACACCAATCGGGTCATTTGGTCGATGGCCGATGCGCAATATATCCCCGACAAAGAAATGGTCGACCCGAACTGGACGCGGGGCACACTTTCGCGCGTGCAAATGGAACTCGTCGCCACTCGGGTTTCTCAGCAACGCGAGTGTTTCTATTGAACGACATCGCATGCCAGCATGCTCAGTTGGAGCGGCGTCGAACAAGGAGTCAAAGTAGATCTCGGCGCGATACGCGAGGCGAACAGCGGGGTGGATGTGCAGTTCGCGAACGAACTTCTTGAATTCGCGACGGCGGCGACAGAACTAGACGAAAAATCATTGGATGCCAAGCGCGAGAAATTGGTTCGCGCGGCAGGAACAGCGTTCACCGTGGATGCCGCGGCGGTGGTCGCAAACTTCGAAATGATGACTCGTTTGGCAGATTCGTCGGGTGCATCGATGCCCGATGAACTGGCCGCCCAGAGACTCTCAGCGGCGAAAGCGATGGGCGTCGATCAGGTCGTTTCGCGCCGCTATCCGCAAACTTTGCCGTCGTCGGGAACGACGAGATCGGTCAAATAACTGTCGACGGTGTTGACGATGCAGGCGTTCAAACCATAACCAGTGTGCTGATCGGCGCGCACGGTCACGAAAACTCCATTTTCAAGAGCCTTGGCCGCCGCGCGCGACGAGGCGATCGGTGTCGCCGCGTCACCAGTCGTGCCGACAACGATGATCGGTCCTGCGCCTTTGCCGGTAATCACGATGCGCTCGACCGGCTTCACGGGCCACAACGCGCATGAATATCCGTAGGCGAAACTCGGACCAAAGCGTTTCGCCGCCTTGGTGAACACGGGAACTTGCGCGTCAACCGCCTCGACTCCGATCGGTCCTGGATCATCGAGACATGAAATCGCCAAGAACGCCTCGAGTTCGTTGCCGTAGGTGCCGCCCGGTTTGCGCTGGTAATACTCGTCATAGAGACTGAGCAAACCTGCGCCGTTTCCTTTGACGCCGTCGGCGAGCGCCCGTTCAAGTTTCGGCCACAGCGTGTCTGAATACATCGCCTGGGCGAGGGCGGTATACATCACGCCCTGCGTGATTGGTGTTCGATCGGCAGAGACGACCAACGGGGTCGCATCGACCGACGCGAGAAGTTTGTCGAGCGCCGCCGCGGAGTTCCCGTTGCTGTGAAATGCGCACGAGACGCGCTTCGAGCAGGCCGCCAAAAAGGTGTCGAGTTGCTTTTCGAAACCTTTGGCTTGGGCCAAACCTTGGTCGAGCGAAGTCGCATTGGGATCAGACGCACCGTCGAGCACCGCCGCTCGCACGGTGTCGGGAAACATCGTCGCCCAAGTGGCGCCAAGTTCTGAACCGTAAGAGAAACCGAAGTAAGTGATCTTGTCTTCACCGAGAGCGCGACGAATCGAGTCCATGTCGCGCGCGGTGGCTTGGGTCGAAATATACGGCAAAATCTCGCCGCTATTTTTCACGCACTCGTCGTTGAATTTTTTGCTCGCGTCGACGATCGCCTGTTTTTCAGCCGGAGTCTCCGGGGTCGAATCAATGCCGAAATACTCGTCGTACTCGTCGATGCAATTCACTGCGGGCGTCGATTTGCCCGTGCCCCGAGGATCCCAACCGATGACGTCGAAGCGCGAAAGCAATTCGGCGCTGAAGTAATACTGCGCGTCGGCGGCCACCGAAGAGCCGCCGAAACCGGGGCCTCCCGGGTTCACCAACATCGAGCCGATCTTGGTGGTTTGGTCGGTTGCGAGGCGACGGGTGAGAAACAAGGTGAACGACCCGACGCTCGGGTCGTTGTAGTCGAACGGAACGATCAATTCTCCGCATTGGCTGTCGCCGGTTGGGTCGGCCTTGCACGGTGCCCAAACAATTTCGTTCGTCGTCGCCGCACCCGAGGACGGAATCGAAGTCGACGAACTGGTGTCGGCATCCTCGGCGTTTTCAGGTGCTTCGGTCGAGATCTTGCTCGGATCGTCGATCGTGTCTTGCGATGATCCGATGATCGTCGGCTCCGAACATGCCGAGGCGAAGAGACCAAGCGCGAAAACAGCGACAACGACCCTGCGTCTAATGTTGTGCTGATGTCTCATTCCGACGCAAGCGTACTAACTGATGAAGATACTTTTTCGGTGAGCGAGTTCATCAAGACGGTCAACCAAGTCGTCAAGAAGCGGTTCGGTGGCGGGGTTTGGGTTCAAGGCGAGATTCAAGAACTGAAAATGCCGAATCATGTTTATTTCACCCTTGTCGAGCAAGATGGCGACAAAAAAGCCGTGCTGAGCGCGTCGATTTGGCAGAGTGTTCACGCTTCGATTCGTCTGAAACTCGCCGAAAACGGCCTGCAACTGGCCGAAGGGCTGAAGGTTCGAGTTTTCGGCGAGTGTGATTTATACCCGGGTAACGGCAGGTTCACTTTCAAGATTTCCCGAATCGATTCGCGCTTCACGCTCGGTGATTTGATCGCCCAGCGCGAGGAGACGGTCAAACAACTCAAACTCAAAAAACTTTACGATGCGAATCGGGCCGTCGAACTGGCGCTCGTGCCGTTGCGCATCGGCATAATCACGAGCATCGGCAGTGCGGCACATGCCGATGTATTGAAAACTTTCAAAGACTCCGGTCTGGGTTTCAGAATCTTCGTGCACGACGCCCGTGTGCAGGGTGACGAGTCGGTCGCATCGGTGGTTTCGGCGATACAAACAATGGACAACCGCCAAGACCTGGATTTGTTGATGTTGGTGCGCGGTGGCGGCTCGAAAAACGACCTGATCGGCTTCGACTCGCTGCAGATTGCGACCGCAATCGCCAAATGTCGGTTGCCTGTATTCACCGGTATCGGTCACGAAACCGACCTGAGCGTCGCCGACGAGGTCGCCAATCAGTCGCACAAGACTCCAACTGCTTGCGCGACCGCGGTGATCGAAATGGTGCGAGACTTCGTCGACAAAACAGAGCGCGCCTGGGATCAAATCGAATCGCTCGCAATCGTCGAACTCGAGGCTTCGGCAAGCCGGTTGTCAGAGCAGGCGAACAAAATCAGCATCAAGGTTCTCGAAGCGCTCGCCGGGGCGAGCAAGTTGATCGCCGTGACGGCGCAACGCATTCGACATCGTCCGCTCGAAGTTCTGAAACTTGAAACCAAGACGCTCGATGAGTTCGCCCAACGAACACGATTGCTCGACCCCGTCAACACCATGGCGCGCGGCTGGAGCATCACCCGAGACGACGATGGCAAGGTGGTGCGGGATGTCGGCAAATTAAAATCAGGCGACAAACTTGTGACGACGTTCGTCAACGGCACGACCACCAGCACCATCCAAGAAATTTCAACGAAAGGCAAGTCAAATGGCAAAACCAAAGGGTGACGAGAACATCGGCTACGCCCAGGCGCTCGAAGAACTCGAGACGATCCTGGCCGAGTTGGAAGAGGACGACGTCGACGTCGACAAACTGGCGGGGCACGTTCAACGGGCCAGTCAACTGATCGAACTTTGCCGCGAACGAATCGGCAACGCGAAACTGCAGATCGAAGAAGTCGTCAAAGGTTTAGCCAAAGAGTAACTGGGCGTAGCCTTTGGGCGTGTCGATAAGCGCCCCAATCTGGTTGAAAACCATCGCCGACCGGGTCGAGGCGCATCTCGCGGCCTTCCTTGGGGATGAACAAAGCCGCTGGTCGAGACTCGATTCAGAACTGGGCGAGCCCATCGGCGAGTTGTTGCGACTCGTCAGCGCGGGCGGCAAACGATTGCGGCCGGCGTTCTGCGAGTTGGCTTTTGTCGGTGTGGGCGGAAACGAAGGTTCTAAATCGCTGCTCGAAGCGCAAACCGCCTTGGAACTGTTGCATGCTTCGGCCCTGTTCCACGACGACATAATCGACGGCTCGACTTTGCGGCGTGGCGAACCAACGTCTCATCTGCGTTTTGAGGACAAGCATCGCGACAGCAGTTGGGCGGGTGAGACGCGGCGATTCGGCGAGGGTGCCGCGATTCTCGTCGGCGACCTGGCGTTCGTCTATGCCGACCAGATGATGTCGAACCAAAACCAGTTGACCAAGCGAATCTGGGACGAAATGCGCGTCGAAGTGAACATCGGCCAGTATCTCGACTTGATCGGCACCGCCAAACGAGAAAGAAAACTCGACAAAGCCGAGCGCGTCAGTCGTTTCAAAAGCGGCAAGTACACGGTCGAGCGACCGCTGCATTTGGGTGCGAGTATTTTCGCCCCCGAGCGCGCTGACGAGTTGTTCGAGCAGTTGTCGGCGATCGGGCTTCCACTGGGCGACGCATTTCAGATGCGTGACGACATTCTCGGTGCGTTCGGCGATCAACTATCGAGTCGCACCGGCAAACCGATCGGCGACGACCTGCGCGAGGGCAAACCCACACCGCTTCTGGCGTTGGCGTTCGAACGCGCGACATCATCGCAGCGCGATGTGCTGGGTCGGGTCGGCGATCCGAATCTGAGCAGTGAAAACATTTTGGAGATTCAGCAGGTGATCATCGAATCGGGCGCGCTGGGCGTGCTCGAGTCACGCATCGGGTTGCTGGTCGACCAGTCGATTGCCGCGATCGACGCCTCGTCGTTGAGCAAAACAGCGACCGAGAGATTGATCGAACTGGCCGAATTCGTGGTTGCCCGCAACATTTAGATCAGGCGATATCGTTTCAGTCATGTCGGTAACAGTTCGAATCCCCACTACTTTGCGCCCGCTTTCGGGGGGTGCGTCGACTGTTCAGGTCGAGGGCTCGAACCTCGCCGAGGTGCTGCGTGGCCTAAATTCGGCCCACCCCGGTTTTTCGGATCGGCTGTTCGACGCCGAGGGCAATCTCCACAAATTCGTCAATATTTTTGTGGCCGATGACGATGTGCGTTACATGCAAGGTCTCGAAACGAAAATCTCCAACGGGCAGACAGTTTCGATAATTCCGGCCGTCGCCGGCGGTTGATTTCAGGTCGGCCACGGCCTTCAGTGTCGAATTAGCAGTCTCGTAGATAGAGTGCTAACTCTCAAAGTTCAAGTTTTTGAGACCAATTCGGAGGAATAAATCATGGCCAAGATCATTGCGTTCGACGAAGAGGCCCGCCGCGGGCTCGAAACCGGAATGAACAAACTCGCCGACGCGGTTCGTGTCACTCTCGGGCCAAAAGGTCGCAATGTCGTGTTGAGCAAGAAGTGGGGCGCACCGACAATCACCAACGACGGCGTCTCGATCGCCAAAGAAATCGATCTTGAAGATCCATACGAGCGCATCGGCGCCGAACTCGTGAAAGAAGTCGCCAAGAAGACAGACGATGTCGCGGGTGACGGCACGACGACCGCAACCGTCTTGGCCTGGAGCATGGTTCACGAAGGTCTTCGCAACGTCGCCGCCGGCGCGAACCCGATGAGCATGAAGCGCGGCATCGAAGCCGCGGTCGAAGCGGCCGTGGCCAGCATCAAGTCGTTGGCAAAGGTCGTCGACAGCAAAGAGCAGATCGCCCAAGTCGCCGCGATTTCGGCGGCGGACAACGAAATCGGTCAGATGATCTCCGAGGCGATCGACAAAGTCGGCAAAGACGGCGTAATCACCGTCGAAGAAAGCCAGACATTCGGCATGGAGATGGACCTCGTCGAAGGCATGCGTTTCGACAAGGGTTACATTTCGCCTTACTTCGCGACCGACACCGATCGCATGGAGGCCTCGATCGACGACGCCTACATTCTTTTGGTCTCCAACAAAATCACAGCCGTGCGCGACATGTTGCCAGTGCTCGAAAAAGTCATGCAGGGTGGTCGACCGTTGGTGATCATCGCCGAAGACGTCGAGGGTGAGGCGCTGGCGACTCTCGTCGTCAACAAGATTCGCGGCACGTTCAAGAGCGTCGCCGTCAAGGCGCCGGGTTTTGGTGATCGTCGCAAGGCGATGCTGCAAGACATCGCGATTCTCACCGGTGGTCAGGTGATCAGCGAAGAGGTCGGCCTCAAACTCGAAAATGCGACGCTCGACTTGCTCGGTCGTGCGAAAAAAGTCGTGATCACAAAAGACGAGACGACGATCATCGAGGGTGCTGGTTCCGACGCCGATATCAAGGGTCGAATCAGCCAGATCAAGACCGAGATCGACAACACCGACAGCGACTACGACCGCGAGAAATTGCAGGAGCGTCTCGCCAAGTTGTCGGGTGGCGTGGCGGTGCTGAAAGTCGGCGCCGCGACCGAGGTCGAACTCAAAGAAAAGAAGCACCGCATCGAAGATGCCGTGAGCACGACCAAAGCGGCGATCGAAGAAGGCGTGGTGCCCGGTGGCGGCGTCGCATTGCTTCGAGCCCAAGATGCGACCGAGAAGGTCATCGCCTCGTTGAGCGGCGATGAGGCGACCGGCGCGCGAATGGTCGCACGATCACTTTCGGCCCCGCTCAAGCAGATCGCCGAAAACGCCGGTCTCGAGGGTGGTGTAGTGGTCGAGAAGGTCAAAGCCCTCAAGGGCAACGACGGTCTCAATGCGGCCACTGGCGAATACACAGACTTGGTCAAACTTGGCGTGATCGACGCGGCGAAAGTGACGCGCTCCGCGTTGCAGAACGCGGCTTCAATCGCCGCGTTGTTCCTGACGACAGAGGCGGTCATTGCCGACAAACCAGAAGAGGCCGCTCCGGCAATGCCGGGTGGCGGAATGGAAGATTACTAAGTCGCCAAACTTAAGGTTTAGCTAGTTGCCGTTCTGCTCGCGCAAGAACTGCTCTACTTCATCCATCAAGTTGCTCGTGTCGGCGGGCTCGTCCGAGTCTCCGCCGAAATCGAGTTGCAACTGGTTTTCATCCACCTCGTCGTCGAGACTCATGCCGTTGTCGGTCATCGTCTCTAGGCGCTCGACATATGCGACCAAATCTTCGTCGTCTTTGACGAGCGAATCAATCTGCTCTTCGTAACGCTCGATCAGGTTCATCACCGTGGCCAACGGGGCGGGCGTGCCGATGATCTCGCACGCGCGTCGCATCAGCGCCAACGAGGCTTTCGGCGACGGAACTTGCGATGCGTAGGCGGGTACGGCCGCCCAAAGTGAAGCCGACGGAATCGACGACTCGTCGCAGGCGTCGTGCAGCACCCCGACGATACCGGTCGGTCCTTCGTAGCGCGATCGTTGCAGATCGAAACGGTCGATCAAATCTGTGTCGGTCGCCGTGCCGATGATCTGCACGGGTCGACTGTGCGGCACATCGGCGAGCAACGAGCCGAGCGTCAGAAACATCGAAGAGTTGAAGTGTTCCGCGACGGTCAGCATCTGTCGCGAGAAAAGTTTCCATCGCAGACTCGGCTCGGGCCCGAGCGAAAGCACGACATCGCCGCCGGCGCCGTTTATATGCCACAAGCCGACGGTCGGCCAAACGATATTGCGTTTGCCGCCTTCTTTCAGGCGCACATGAGGTCGAATCGTCGCGTAGTCGGTGAACGGTTCGGGGTCGATCTCGGCGAGAGGCGATGCGCCCCAGCCTTCGATCAGGTTGCGCACCGCGTTCGAAGCCGCGTCGGCCGCGTCGTTCCATCCCGTGAACGCGGTGATGAATGTCGGATTTTTCAGCGACGGCTTCGACAACCAACGAACATATTCAATCGCGGACATTTGTTATGACGCTATCTAATTTCACTCTCAACTCAGGTAATAGTGCGCCCAAATCTGACCACTAACCTGAACCACATGGCTTCAACGGTGCCTGTGGATATCGCCGCGCAGGTGTCAGACGAGTTGTTGAGCGCCTGTCATCGTCTGATCCCGCAACTTTCTTCGTCGGCACAACCTCTGACGAGAGAAGAACTCGAAGAAATCGTGGCGGGCGATGCGACCGTGTTGTTCGTCGCCCGAGTCGACGGAAAGATCGTCGGTCTGTTGACTTTGGCGATTTTTCGCATTCCGACCGCGGTGCGTGCCTGGATCGAGGACGTGGTCGTAGATTCGGCGGCGCGAAGCCATGGCGT
>VGAB01000058.1 GCA_016870935.1 Actinomycetota bacterium
CCCGTTCGCCGTGTTCGAGTGGTTCGGTGGTGCTCATCGCCGTGCCGACGATGCGAATGCAATCGAACGAACCGACAAGATTGATCGCGATAACGCGCTTGAACGCGTCGAGGTTCGCCGCCGACTCGTAACTGCCGCCCTTGCCCACGGTTCGCTGCGCCCAGCCGATGCCCGCCGAGTTGACAAGCACGCGCACCGGACCCATCGACTTGGCCATCTCGGTGGCGTTGATGATGTCTTGCGTGTTGGTCACATCGACCTTGCAGAATGCGCCGCCGATTTCTTTGGCCAGCGCCGTGCCTTTGTCTTCTTGCAAATCTGCGACCACGACTTTCGCGCCACGACTGGCGAGCATTCTCGACACCGCCGCGCCGATACCTGATGCTCCACCTGTGACGATTGCGCTTACACCTTTGATGTCCATGGATGCACACTAGGCAATCGTCTCGTCGACGGGCAACTCGTGCGGTCGGCGGACGAGATTGCGGCGCTATGCAGGTGGGCAACTCGTGCGGTCGGCGTCGAAATTATTTGACGCTGAGCGAAGCGTTGACCGCGAGTTGATCGACCAGTTCGTTCATCGGCTCGCCGTTGTGGGCTTTAACCCAAGTGAACGAAATGTCGTCGCGACTCGTGACCAGTTCGATGAGCGGCTCCCACAGATCCCGATTGGCCACGGGCTGGCGTTGCGAGTTTTTCCAACCGCGACGTTGCCAGCCCATCCACCATTTATCGCGAAAGCAATGAACGACATATGTGCTGTCAGAAACGATCTCGATCGGCTCGCCCGAACCAGAATTGGATCGCAGGGCGTTGATCACGGCGAGCAACTCCATTCTCTGGTTGGTCGTATTCGGCTGGCCGCCGAAGTCATTCGGCTCGCCCGTCGGCGCGATCGCCCATGCCCACCCGCCCGGCCCGGGGTTGCCCGAGCACGCGCCGTCTGTGTAGATAACGATCGACATCTTCTCAATACTTACGCAAACAAACGGTGAATAGCGACATACATCTGTGATCCGTCAAAAAAATCTGCGAGAATAGCGGTGTGCTGTTCGACGGATCAATGCATCAACTGCCCGACACAGATCCGGGCGAGACCGAAGAGTGGCTCGACTCGCTCGACGCCGTGGTCGAGGTTCAGGGCAAGACCCGCGCCAGATATTTGTTGTCGCGGCTTTTAGAGCGCGCCCGAGCGAGCCAAGTTAGTTTTCCGGCGACAGTTTCGTCGCCGTACATCAACAGCATCTCGTCTGAATACGAGCCGTGGTTCCCCGGCGACGAACACCTCGAGCGAAGAATTCGCGCATACATTCGCTGGAACGCCGCCGTCATGGTGGTGCGTGCGAACACCAAGGCCGAGGGCATCGGAGGCCACCTTTCGACTTTCGCCTCGTCGGCGAGCCTCTACGAGATCGGATTCAACCACTTTTTCAGGGGCAAAGACGGCGGCTCACCGGGCGACCATGTTTATTTTCAAGGTCACGCGGCACCGGGCGTCTATGCGCGCGCATTTCTCGAGCGTCGCCTCAACGAAGACGATTTAGATTCGTTCAGACGCGAGATCGGTCGCGGCGGTCGCGGTCTGTCGAGCTACCCGCATCCGCGTTTGATGCCCGAGTTTTGGGAGTTTCCGACTGTGTCGATGGGTCTTGGCCCGCTAACGGCGCTGTATCAGGCGAGGTTCAACAGATATCTGTTGAACCGCAAACTAGACGACACGTCGGCGAGTCGAGTGTGGGCTTTCATCGGCGACGGCGAGTGCGACGAACCCGAAACTCTCGGCTCGATTTCGCTCGCGGCCCGCGAACATCTGGACAACCTCGTCTTCGTCGTGAATTGCAACTTGCAGCGCCTCGACGGGCCGGTGCGCGGCAACGGAAAGATAATCCAAGAACTCGAGGCGACATTTCGCGGTGCGGGATGGAACGTGATCAAGGTGATTTGGGGTTCGAAGTGGGACGAACTTCTGGCCCGCGACACCTCGGGCGTGTTGCTGAACAAAATGAACACGACCGTTGACGGCGAGTTTCAGCGCTACACGGTGGAAGACGGCAACTATATTCGCGAGAACTTTTTCGGGCCCGACCCGCGCCTGCGCGAGATGGTCAGCCACCTCTCGGACGAAGACCTGCAGAACCTGCCCCGCGGCGGCCACGACTATCGCAAGCTCTACGCCGCATATCGAGCCGCGATCGAAAACGCGGGTTCTGGCCGACCAACGGCGATTTTGTGCAAGACGATCAAAGGTTGGACTCTCGGTGACGACATCGAGGGACGAAACGCGACGCACCAGATCAAGAAAATGACGAGCGCCCAGTTGCGGACGCTGCGCGATCGCCTGCACCTGAACGAAGAAATTTCGGACGAAGATCTCGAGGCCGATGACCCGCCGTATTACCGACCGCCGATCGACAGCGTCGAGTATCAATACATGATCGAGCGCCGTCGGGCGCTAGGAGGCGTGATGCCGCGACGCACGACGACCGTGCGCAAGCCGATTGTTTTGCCCGGCGACGCCGTATTCACCGAGTTCGAAAATGGAAGCGGCGACCAGAGCGTCAGCACGACGATGGGTTTCACGAGGTTGTTGCGCAACCTGGCCCGTGACGAAAGTTTCGGCGAGCGGGTCGTGCCGATTATTCCCGACGAGGCGCGCACCTTCGGAATGGACTCGCTGTTTCGCGAACTGAAGATCTACGCGTCGCAGGGCCAGAAGTACGAGCCGGTGGATCACGACATGTTGTTGAAATATGCCGAGGCCAGCGACGGACAAATTCTTGAAGAGGGCATCACCGAGGCGGGCAGTTTGGCGAGTTTCATCGCGGCGGGCACGAGTTACGCGACTCGTGGCGTGCCGATGGTGCCGTTCTACACGTTTTATTCGATGTTCGGTTTTCAGCGAGTCGGTGATTTGATTTGGCAGGCCGCCGACGCTCGAGCCCGCGGATTCTTGCTCGGCGCGACCGCCGGCCGAACGACACTGCACGGCGAAGGATTGCAACATCAAGACGGGCACTCGCTGGTGTTGGCGAGCACTGTGCCGGCATGCCGGGCCTACGACCCGGCGTTCGCCTTCGAAGTCGCGACGATCGTGCGCGAAGGCATCAAAGAAATGTATGGCGATGCACCCAACGACGTTTTTTATTACCTGACCCTCTACAACGAGAACTACCCGATGCCCGAGATGCCGAAAATTGCCGACATCTCGCGTCAGGTTATGCAGGGTCTCTATCTGTGGAGGCCGGCACCCGAGGCCAAGCACAAGACGACGATTTTGTTCTCGGGTTCGGCGCACTCGGCGGCGAGCGCGGCGGCCAAAGAATTGTTCGAAAGATATTCGGTGGGATGCGAACTCTGGTCTGCGACTTCCTACAAAGCGTTGCGCGAACAGGCGATCGAAGTCGAGCGCTACAACCGACTTCATCCTGAACAACAAGAGCGACGACCGATCGTCACCGAGCTTCTCGACGGCGGCAAAGGGCCGATCGTCGCGGTGAGCGACTTCATGCGGATCGTGCCCGAGCAGATCGCGCGCTTCGTGCCGAGCCGCTCTTTCACGCCGCTCGGCACCGACGGCATGGGGCGAAGCGACACCCGCACGGCGCTGCGCCGACATTTCGAGATCGACGCGCCGCACGTCGTGGTGGCGGTCTTGCACGAATTGGCCAAGGCGGGAGAGATCAAGTTCGAGGCTGTCACCGAGGCGATCCAGCGCCACGGCATCGACCCCGAAGTCGGGTTCTCGTTGAATCAATGACGCGCACTCTCTACATCACGGGCAATGCAAGCGCCGACGCGCTTTTGAATCGCGACGGCACCGCGTTGATGATCGGAATGCTGCTCGATCAACAAGTGCCGATGGAATGGGCGTTCACCGGGCCTTACACGATTCGCAAAAGACTCGGTCATTTGAACGCCAAGCGAATCGCCTCTATGAACATCGAAAAATTCGTCGCCGTCTGCTCGGTCAAGCCGGCGATCCATCGATTTCCGCGATCGATGGCGACACGAATTCACCAGTTGTGCGTCGCTCTAGTCGCCGACCATGGCGGCAAAGGGGCCAATGTTTGGAAAGACGTGGATGACGCAAAGGTGCTGATGGCCAGGTTGCGCAAGTTGCCGGGTTTTGGCCAAGAGAAATCTGAGATCTTCATCGCGCTTCTCGGCAAGCGGTTCGCCGTTCGCCCGAAAGACTGGAAAAAATATGCCGGGGTTTTCTCGGACGGTCGACCGCGGTCGGTGGCGGATATTTATTCTGCGGCGACACTGCTGAAAGTGCGCGGATACAAACAGGTTCAGCGAGCGCGTGAGCACGACAAACAAGACCGACCTTTGAAGAGGCCGAAGAAGTGACGGTGCTGGTCACTGGTGGCGCCGGGTATATCGGCGCCCACACCGTGCGGGCGTTGCGAGATTCTGGCAAAAAAGTGGTCGTGCTCGACACTCTCGAGCGGGGCAATCGCGAGGCGGTGATCGACGCCGAGTTGATCATCGGAGATGTCGCCGATCAAAGCCTCGTCGCCAAAATTTGCCGCGAAAACGGAATTTCGAGCGTGATCCACTTCGCCGCCTACAAGGCGGTCGGCGAGTCGATGGTCGAGCCCGAAAAATATTGGAGCAACAACGTGGCGGCGACCGAGAAGATGCTCGATGTCTTGACCGACCAACGCGTCGACAAGTTCGTGTTCTCGTCGTCAGCGGCCGTTTACGGCACGCCGTCGTCGACGCCCGTCACCGAGAACGACCCGACCAATCCCGAGAGCGTATATGCAGAGACAAAACTCGCCGTCGAAAAACTTCTTGGTTCTCTCTCGCAAAACACCGGGCATCGGTTGCGATCGGTGAGTTTGCGATACTTCAACGCCGCGGGCGCGAGCAAAGACAACAAAATCGGCGAAGACTGGTCGAGTTCGCAAAACCTTGTGCCGCGGGTGATGCGGGCGTTGCTCGAAAAAGATTTCAAACTTGAGATTTTCGGCGACGACTACCCCACCCCGGACGGAACCTGCGTTCGCGACTACATTCACGTCGAAGATCTGGCCGACGCCCATGCGCGGGCTCTCGATTATCTGGATTCAGGTGGCGAGACGCTGGTCTGCAATATCGGCACCGGTTCGGGCACATCTGTGATGCAGTTGATCGACCTCGCCGAAAAAATCGCTGGGCAAAAAGTGCCCTATCGAATCGCGGGTCGACGCGCGGGCGACCCCGTGAGCGTTTTTGCCGACGTGAGTTTGGCCGAAAAAAAATTGGGCTGGAAAGCGACCCGAGAACTTTCGGCGATCATCGAATCGGCATACAACTGGCACCGAACCCACCCGAACGGATACCGCCGAAAAAATTAATCCGTCATGTTGGATCGTTGACGATCGAGCCAACCCAACAAAACGGCGATCGCCCGCGGATCATGGCGCAACCGATGCCCCGCACCCGGAATCACCTGAATCTCCGCCGACCCGTGCGCCTCGGCCAAAATTCGCGAGTCTGCACTCGGCACGGCCTCGTCGTCGTCGCCGTGCAACAACAGCAATGGTCGCGGCGCGAATCTTCGCGCGGCATCGGTGGGTCTGAACCTGCGCAGTTCGCGAGACCATTCGTCGAACGATTCGGGAAATTTTGGTTTGTGAATCGCCCCAACCTCACGCACATGCTCCAAGAAGCGGCGCGGCTGAGCGGCCCAATCGTCGAAGTCGGCGCGGGGGCCCAGAAGCGCGCAGCCGTTTATCCGCGGATCGTCGGCCGCGGCGCAAAGCGCCAGAGACGCGCCCGTGTTCGTGCCCGTGAGCCAAATGCCCCTCGGCGTGGCTTGTTCGACGAGATGGTCGATCGCCGAGCGGAGGTCGTCGATCCAACCTTGCATCGAGAAGTCTCCGCCGCTGCCCCCGCAGCCGCGAAAAGTAAATGTCATCGCCGCCCACCCCAGTTCGTTTGCGACACGATCGATCAGTTCGGGAAATGTGCTCGCCGAGTGGCGGGCATCGTTCATCGCGACGGGAAAACCATGACAGAGCAACATGCCCGGCACGGCGCCGGTTTTGCCCGTGGGTTTGGCAAGATAGCGCGCGATGGTGACGCCGCTCGAAAGAAATGATCCGTTCATAGCGACAGAATCTCGCCTCTCGTCAGGCGCGTGGCTTCAGATGCCTGCGCTTCGAACCCTCGGTGGCGAGCGTGTAGCCGCGGTTGCGCGCCTCGGGCAAAGTGTCGGGGCCAAAACAAATGCCGACCTCGTTTTCGACGATGTCGAGGATGATCGCGCCGAATTTCGCCTCGTCGATCGAGTCGACATCGTAAACCAATTGCGTGCGTTTGTCGCCCAGATAGCGCGTGTGGGCGAATTTGGTCGGGCGTTGCATGATTCAAATCTAGCCTTCGCCTCTTGACGGGGTTTGTCGCCTGATTAACCTGAGATCGTGGCGGCCGTGCGCGAGAAACCGACCAAGATCGATTTCTTTTTCGACATCATGTGCCCATACGCGTATCAAACCTCGTTGTGGATACGCGAGATCCGCGAGAAAGCAAACCTCGAAATCAACTGGCGATTTTTCAGTCTGGAGGAGATCAATCGCGAGGAGGGCAAGAAGCACCCGTGGGAGCGCGAACTCGCCTACGGCTGGACGCCGCTGCGAATCGCCGCATGGTTGCGTCGCATCGACAGAGACCTTTGTGACGACTGGTATCTCGCGGCGGCCAAGGCTCTGCACGAAGACGGATTGAGACCCTACGAAGAAGCGACTGCGCGCGAACTTTTGGCGTCGATCTCGGCGCCCGAAGAAACCTGGGACGAGGCGCTCGCCGACCAGACGACCCACGACGACGTGCGCAAAGACCACGAAGAGTCGGTGAACAAATATGCGGCATTCGGCGTGCCGTTGATCGTTTTTGAAAACGGTCGCAGCGTGTTCGGACCTGTCGTGGTGCCACCCCCGCGCGGCGAAGACGCGCTGAAACTTTGGCGAGTGCTCGTCGACTACAGCCAGATCGCGGGCCTCTACGAGATCAAGACGCCGAAGACCAAACATGACCTCGAGAGCATCGCCGAAACTTTTGCTTCATACTTGAAGGCGCGCGAATGGCGAACCGTGCAGACCCCGGCACCATGAACGACCTCGAGTATAAATTGACACTGCGTTGCCTCTATGAAACTTGGCAGTCGATGCAAGAACTTTGCGAAACCCTGACCGAATCAGAATGGAAAACTGCGACTGCGTGTCCAGGTTGGTCGGTGCAAGACAATTTGTCGCACATCATCGGCACAGAGAAGGCACTCGGCGGCCTTGGCGGCACACAACACAAAGCCACCGATCTGCAGCATGTGAAGAACCCGATCGGCGAGATGAATGAGCACGAGGTTGATTCACGACGACATTTGACTGGCGCGCAAGTTCTGAAAGAGTTCAAAGAAATTTTCGTGGCCCGAAAGTCGTTTTTTGATTCGGCACCGGAGAGTTATTTCACCGCCGAGTCGAATACACCGATCGGCAAAGCACCAATGGCGGTTTTCTTGAGCATTCGCGCCATGGATAGTTGGGTGCACGAGCAAGATATTCGCCGAGCAATCAACAAGCCGGGCGATCAAGGTTCGCTGTGCGCTGAACTAAGCGTCGATCGGCTTTGTCGAACTTTGCCAATGGTTATCGGCAAACGCGCAAAAGCGCCGGAAGGCTCTGTGTCAGTCGTGACGATCACTGGGCCGGTGCAAAGAAAAATACTGATCGCAGTCAAAGACGGGCGCGCGGCGGTTGTCGAAAAGTTCGACTCGACGCCGGTCGTCGAACTCGCTTTCGACAGCAACACATTCATCGAGTTGGCCACGGGTAGGGCGACACGCGAAAATCTTCGCGACAAAATAAAAATCACGGGAGATACAGACCTCGGCACAAAGATTGCCGACTCGCTGAACATGATGATCTGAACACCCGCGAAGGTGTTGGATATCCTTGATA
>VGAB01000059.1 GCA_016870935.1 Actinomycetota bacterium
ACGACGACGACGGTGCGGCCAACGACGACGACGGTGCGGCCAACGACGATTGCGACGACCACGACGACGACGGTGCGGCCAACGACGACGACAGTGCGGCCAACGACGACTGCGACGACCACGACGACGACGGTGCCGTCGCGCAGTGTGAGTGCTGCACCGGCCACCACTGTGGCCGCCACAACAACGGCTGCACCAGCCACCACTGTGCGGTCGACCACGTTGGCGCCAGTGATCACCGCGGCGCCACAGGCGACTACACCACAGCCGACGGCGCTGCCTTCAGTGCGTGAAATCAGCGATGCTCAGGTGCAGGCTACGGTGGCAACATTGCGTGAGAATGTGCGTGATTTGTCGCTCCCGGTGTTCGTGAATAACGAACTACCCGATCCACAAGCTGCAGCACCGCTGATGATTCAGACGCAGGCTGAAGTGACCGTGCAAGTGGTGACAGTCAACGAACAGGTAGTAACCGTGAGTGACGAGACAGGTTTCCGACTCGCGGTTGCAGCAGTTGACGAAGCCGGCGAGCCTGTGCGTACTGCCGCCGATGGTGCACTCATCGTGCGACGCGACCACTGGATTTCTGTTGTGGGCAGCGGTTTGCGCCCGAATAGCACCGCGGTGGCGTGGGTGTTCTCCGAACCACGTCGGCTGGGCAGCGTAAAAGTTGCGGCTGACGGAACGTTCTCCGAACGATTTGAAGTGCCGAAGGGCTTGCCCGAGGGTGATCACACCACGCAGGTAAACGGTGTCGACGCCCGTGGCGAGGTGCGTTCGTTCAACCTCGCGATCAACGTGCGTGATGTGGCTACAGCAGTTGCCGCGTCAGCCGGGCAGGTGCAGGCAACATTCTTTTCAAACTCGACTGATGCAATCGTCGCTGTAGAGCCACGCACGGCATCGCGCGAAAACCCCGCGACTGCGTACGCGTTGCTTGCAATCTTGCTGCTGGGCGGGGCGCTGTGGTTTGCCAACGGATGGCGCCTCAAGTCGCGTGACATTTCGAACGGCATCATTCGGCCCGCCTATCTGCGTGACACGCGAATCTCACCGACGCACCCGTCGCTGCGCGGGAGAGCAACGGCGTCGCGTCGCGCGGGCGCCACAATGTCACCACGGCCGCGGGTTGCCCAGCCACGCCGCCAAGCGTGAGCTGAGGGCGCACCCATTTTGTTCAGTCTGAGCCTTATCGCATTGCCTGTCATATCTAATATCAGCCCAGTTTCTCGTCTACCGATCAGCTTTCTTAAAGCCAGCCTTGCCTTTGGCGACAGTTGGGCCCACCACCCGCGGGTCTTGCTGAACGAGCCGCCAAAGTGATGGCGAATCTCGTCGCCGCACGCCAAGCAGCGCGCTGACGATCCCTAGTCGGTGAAGAATAGTGCGCCGAGCATCACCATGGTGGCATCGGTCCATTGTTCGGGTTCGTCGGCCGTCAGATCGTTGTCGAAGGCAACTAGGAAGTGATGTCTTTATGTGCGAACCGATTGATCGCGAGAGCGTAAAAAACGACGCCCACCATGAAGCAATAACTGCCGCCTCGTATCATCACCGAATAGTCGATAGAAGTTGCCAAAGCATCAAACCACGAAAATGAATAATGGACGGGTAACCAGGCGCGAAGGTCGCCAAGCGCGGTGATTGTGTCGAGAATGCTGAGCAGAATTGAAATAGCAACGGCGACGCCGACGGCGCCGAGCGGCGCATCTGTTCGCACGCTCAAGTAGAAGGCGAGTCCTGCGATGAATGTGAGCGAAACTCCGATGTAAAGCGTGATGATCGCGATTCGTGACACTGCGACCAAGTTTGGGAACGTCGCCCCGAGCGGGCTTTGCAAAGATTTTGTGCCAAACGCGATCGCCCCGACGATCCACGAACTAATTGGCATTATCAAGACCGCCAAAGCCGACAAACTTAGGCTTACTTTGACTTTCTGAATCAGAAGACGTGCTCTTGGAACAGGCGAGGCCAACAAGTATCTGAGCGTCGACCATGAGGCTTCGGACGCGACGGTATCCCCGTTGAACAGGGCAATCACCGTGACCAACAGAAAGGGCGTGGCGAAGTAAAGCATTGTCACGGTGAAATTTGATGCTCCGATTGTGGCCAAGCCGATCAAATCCGTCGTTCCAGATCCAAGTCGCGTCGGGCCACCACTATTGCCTGACGGACCGAATTTGACGGCAATCGCCACCAATACGGGGAGCGAGACAACGAACAGATAAGCGATGGCAGTTCGCTTTCGCTTTAGTTGACGGTAAAGCTCGATCCGGTACGGCAATGTTTTCGACGGCAAATAGCTCATTGATCCTCCCGACCGATCACCAAATCGTCACCAATCAGCTCAAGGAAAGTCTCCTCAAGCGATTGGGATCGATGATTTTTCGAGAGTAAGTCCTCCATCTGGCCGAATGCGATCAATTCCCCCCGGTGTATCAAAACAACATGACTACAGGTCTGTTGAATTTCCGCCAAAAGATGAGATGAGATAACAACTGTCCTGCCCGTCGATGCATAGTTTTTTAGCACCTGCCGCATCTCGGCTATCTGTTGTGGATCGAGACCGTTGGTTGGTTCGTCGAGAACCAAGAGATCCGGCATGCCGAGCATTGATTGGGCGATCGCCAGGCGTTGGCGCATGCCCTGGCTGTAGGTTCGCACTTTTTTGTCCAAAGCAGTGCCAAGTTTTGTGATTGCGATCACCTGGTCCAGATATTGCTCGCCATCGCGGCCAATTGAACGCCAGTAAAGTCGAAGATTTTCACGGCCCGATAAATGCGGTAGGAAGCCCGGGCCCTCAACAAAACAGCCGATGTTCGAGAGCGCGGGTGAGCCGGGGTAAATCGATTCACCGTTCAAATAGATCGAACCATCGGTCGGAAAAATCAGGCCCATCATCATCCGAAGTGCCGTGGTTTTGCCGGCGCCATTCGGGCCGAGTAAGCCAACCACTTGTCCACGTTGAACTTGAAACGAGAGATCTGTGAGCGCTTTGTGGCCGTCCTTGTATGTTTTGCCCAAATTCTCTACGACTAGAAGAGTGTCACTTGTTTCTTTGGTTGGTGCGATTTTGGGTCGGCGAATTCGGACAAAGACAACCGCGGCAACGAAAGAAACCAAGGCGCCAACTGGCCACAAAAAACTCTCCAAGCTTGACCGAGCTGCAGTTGCGACAGATGTTTGAAAGATCAGTGGTGACAGTGGGGACACCGAGTAAAAGCGCGATGTCTTCGGGGTTTCGTAGCCTTGATCGGTCGCTGAGACTCCGACGGCCACAATGTCGCCAATCGACGCATCCAAGACGGTTATCGGGAGATTTACGACCACATCGCTGCCACCGTCAGAGATATTCGAAATTTTTACTGGTGCAACGATTCCGTTCGGCAGGTTGATCGCACCACCCGGGGTTTTCGTGACCAGTGAAAAGAAAAGTGTCGCGTCGGGTTCCGTGCTCGTTATGCGAACCTTTATTGATGAAGGCCCGACTATGGAGAGCGGCGCCGTTAAGGGGGCGCTCTCAAGGAAACCGCTTTGACCGGGCAAAAACGCCGGACTGAAATCTGCGAGGTTTGAGAGTAACTGTGACGCGAGGGCACCAGCTGAGCCGATGCCAGGAAGCGCCGAAATTGCGCTGGGCACACCGCCAATCGGGTAAATCATCGCCACCGTCGGGGTCACCACCTGCAATTGTCGCGACTCGTTTTTGAACGGCAGTTTTTCACTCCGGAAGACTTTGGGAATTACCGTCGAGTCTTGCAGCGAAATCGAGCCGTTCATTCTCGTGAATTGGAAGATCGGAAAATCTATTTCGTGTTTGAGCAAATGTTTTTGGAACCACAACAAAAACTGCTCTTGCAAGTATGGTGCTTGCACGTTGGAGCCGTCGTGACCATCGGCGTGCCAAATCATTGAAAGCGGGCTGCCTGATTTGTTTTCACTGATTTTCTCAGCAAGCTTGTAGCTTTCGCTCAGAGGGAACAGGGAGTCTGCCTGACCTTGGCTGAGCAAGGTCGGCGCCGTGATCGACGAGGCAAACTTGATCGGTGATACCGAATCGAGAAGTCTCGCTTCGGCCAAACTTGGCGAGCCCTGCAAAACTGCGTTCCGATAGGCGTCACACCATCGTTGTGCGAAAGAACCACATTCGCCGAGATACGCGCTTTGCAATGTGGCCGCTGAAAAAAATGTGCCCGCCCAGATTTTTTTGAACGGACCCGACACGGATGAACTTTCAATTGACTGGGGGAAGAGTCCTTGTTTCAAATTGCTCCACGAGATGTCAGCAATCACCGCATCAACTCGTGAATCCTGGCTAGCAGTCAAAAGAGCATTCGCCCCGCCATAAGAACTGCCCAAGATTCCGACCCGAGGGTCGCCGGAGGCGTCGAGAGCCACGTTTTTGTTTCGGGCAAGGTAATCAATCAAGGCGCGTGTGTCAGCGACTTCAGCGTCGATTGCGTTCATTTCAATCTGCCCGGTCGACTCTCCGAATCCTCGGGCGGACCATGTCATGACAAGGAAACCTTTTGACACAAAAAATTCGGCTGCAGATTCGACGGAGTCCTTGCTCCCGCCAAAACCATGTGCGATCAGTATCGCGGGGGCTGGAAGTTTTTTTGGAAGGTACTGGCTCGTGTCTATTGAAATGCCGGGTGCGGTTTCGATGACTTCTGAAACTATTTCGTCGGCTTTCGCAGCCGAGGTCGAAAAGAGCGAGGCGATGGCAAATGTCAGGAAAAAAACTTCTCGAGTTTTCACCCGCTCAATTTAGGGGATATGTCACACGAATTTCTGGAGTTCTTGTTGCTACTCTTTCACGAATGCGCATAAAAAAAATATTGATGGTCGCAGCATCGATCATTTTCATCGCGGTTCAAACCAACGGAAATGCCCTGGCCGAGCCTAAAACCAAAAAATACATCGTGACTATGAAAAAGGCGCACCTCCCAGCGGCGCCGAACAACGGCACAGATGACTACCGGTGTTTCTTGCTCGACCCAAAAGTGACAGAAGACTCAATCATTCGATCGATTCAATTTATACCGCAGAGAAAAAACTTCGTCCATCACGCAATCATTTTTCGTGTGACCAACGCGGACCTTCCCCAGGCGGTCGCCCAAGATAAAAACGGCGAGGGTTGGCCATGCTTTGGTGGCTCAGGTCTGGGCGGGATGTTGTCATCATTCATCTCGACACCGTGGCTAAGTTCGTGGGCTCCGGGACGCGGCATAGATGTTGCACCCGCTGGGTACGGCACGCCGTTCAAAAAAGGGGAACAATTCGTCTTGCAGGTGCACTACAACTTGCTGGCTGCCAATGGTGGAAAAATTCAAACCGACAGATCAAAAATCGTAATGGAGACAATCCCCTCGAAAGGATCCAAGGTTAAACAACTCCACGTCGAACTGTTTCCGGCACCCGTTGAACTTGCATGTCCCGCCGGGGTGACTGGTCCGCTTTGTGATCGCAAACAGGCTCTGATCGATCTGGCCTCACGAACCAGCAAAGTCAGTGCGTTCGAATCCGCGGGTATCAACATTCTTTGTGGTCAAGATCCTTTCAAACCGGCACCGTCGCTCACCTCGCGCTGCGACAAAGCCATAACGTCCAATTTCACAATCATCGGAGCTGCAGCACACATGCACCTTCTAGGGCGCACACTCCAACTGACCTTAAATCCAGGGACCAACTCAGAAAAAACGATTCTCGACGTGAAAAATTACAATTTCGATGATCAGTCGGGCACGCTTCTCAAAACTCCCATATCGGTCAAGGTCGGTGACACGATTCGCGTGACATGCACCTTCGACCCAACACTGCGCCAGAAGCTTCCAGAGCTGCAAAAACTGCCCCCGCGTTACATCACCTGGGGCGAAGGTTCGTCCGACGAAATGTGCCTTGGGGTCATTTCTGCGACCAAATGAGCCTTCTGGTCGCTTAACTCCAGATGGTCATTTCCAGACTCAACGGCCGCAAAGACCCGTCAAACTCACCCTCAAGTGTCTGAATTAGCAAATTTTTGAACTTCAGGTCACAGTTTTAATCTCTGACGAGGGCGCCCGCATCATGCCAGCAAGTCGCCAAGACCTCTCAGGAACGGGACCTTTCAGGAATAAGACGGCACAAAAAGGTGCTTTTCGGGAAGGTTTTTTGAAAAATTAGAAGGGAGGGGCGGAAAGGATTGCCAAATAGGTGCAAAACAAAGCGCCTTAAAAGAAAATTTCGGCCTGTTTTTCGGCAGAAAAGAGACCACCCTCAAGTTGACAGCAGAACCAAAGGGCAGGTACTTTGGGCGGAGGTTAACCGATAACAAAAAGCCTCGAGGGGGATATCTGAAATGAAAAAAGTATTAAAGCGAAGTCGCCGTGTAGCGGCCTCGATCATGGCGGTTGCATTTGTTGCCTCGCTGGGCCAAGTAGCGCCGACAAGCGCGGCCAAGGACAAAAACAATCTCACCATTCTCATCGCCGAGAAAGACGCCGACTGGTGTTCTCAGGGCACGCCCGGCCTCGACCAGGTTCTGATGAAAAACGCAGTAGCCGAAACGCTCACGATACTCAACAACAGTGGCAAAGTGGTTAACTATCTTGCCGAGTCGATCACCAGTTCGTCTGACTATAAGACGTGGGACATCAAGGTGCGTGCAGGTGTTTTCTTCCATGACGGAGAAGAACTCACCGCGACCACAGTCCGGACAAATGTTGCCGGTCTCGCTGGTCTTATCGGTACTCCCGGATTGCCGGCCGTCTCTTGGCAGGCCCTATTCGGAGGCATCACCTCGTCGGCGATGCTTGCCGCAAAGGCCCAAGTCGTCGACAAATACACGATTCGCTTCAACTTGCCTCTTCCTCGTCCAGATGTGGCCGAGGTGCTTTTCGGAAACGGTCGCTCTGCGCTTTGGTCTTCGAAGACTTTGACCAACCCGGGCTGCGGCAAAACGATGGGCGCAGGCACGGGACCATTCAAGATAAAGAGCAAGGGAACCGACCAGTTCACGACCATTCTGGAAGCCAATGACAATTATTGGCGCAAAGGCGATGATGGCAAGTCGCTTCCAAAATCAAAGATGGTCACCTTCAAGGTTGTGTTAGACGACGCGCAGCGTGTCAACGCGCTGTCGAAAGGTGACGGAGACATCTCTACTTTCGGCGCCGCCTCGGGCGCTCAGCTCAACCGCATGAAAGGCTTGAAGGGCAAAATCACCCTCGTCGAAGGCCCGCGAGACACGACCTGGGGCTTGCATTTCAACTCAATGGCGCCACCGTTCAACAGCAAGAACGCCCGCATGGCCGTGCAGTTCGCGCTTGACCGAGCCGCGCTTGCCAAAGTCCTTGGAAAAGGCAACATGGACCCGGCAACCTCGTTCGGCGCGAGCTATCACCCGATGTATGTGAAGAACAGCGGGGTCAAGTTCGATCTGAGGAAGGCCAAAGAATATGTGGCCGCGTACAAGGCTGAAACCGGCAAAGATCTCGCGGTTGTGATTCCGATCACCGACACCGCAGTTTCGCTCAAGTACAACGACTTCCTCGGAAAGATGCTCGAAAAAGCGGGAATCACGTATTCGCTGATGCCCCCGGTTACCTCGACGCAGTACATCGTCCGCGGATTTAACCTCAAGCAGCAATGGT
>VGAB01000060.1 GCA_016870935.1 Actinomycetota bacterium
TCGCCGAGATCTTCGACGACATGCTGCGCCGAGGTCGGGCTCACCTTGCCGAACTTGTTGGCAGACGGCGCGACGATCGCCGAACCCAGGACCAACAGCAGATTTCTGGTCACATCGTGGCTCGGGCACCTGATCGCGACCGTTTGACGACCGCCAGTGATCTCATCACAAACTTTGTCCGAGCGATTCAAAATGACGGTCAGAGGCCCGGGCCAAAATTCGCCTACCAGTTTTTTGGCCGTTGCAGAAATATCGGTGGCCCAGAACTCGAGATCAGACTCATCGGCGATGTGAAGAATCAGGGGATGTGATGGCGGGCGAGACTTGACCGAAAAAATCTTTTTGATCGCGACCTTGTCGGTTGCGAGGGCGGCGAGACCGTAAACCGTCTCGGTCGGCACGGCGACGAGCTCGGATCGAGTCAGGGCATCTACGCACTCTTTGATCGCACCAGAATCGGTTGAGCGCAATATCTTCGCTGACATCAGGCGAAAAAGTCGAGTAGAGCATCGATGAAACCAAAGTTCTCGGGGGTGGCGAAGTGGTCGCAGTTTTTAACGTTGGTCGTCTTGCAGTTTTCGAATGCTTGGGCAAGTTTTTCTACGGGTCGAACGAAGTCTTTGTCGCCGACGACCAGGTTCACATCTGCCGTAATCGCTTGCAGTTCGGCGACGCTGAATTGCGGTGCCCGCGGCCGAAGCAAAACCGCGCGTAGCGCAAGCGGATCGTTGGCGCCACTTCGCGCATAAGCACCGAATTGACGGGCAACGACATCGTTGGTCGGCGCCGAACCGTCGATGCCACCGACGATTCGGGCGGTCTCAGCCTCGTCATGCGGCTCGAGCAACCCGTTGCCGACGCCCACCAACATCAACCGACGAAAACAGTCGGGTTGCTCGCTTGCTGATTGCAACAACGCGATCGCGCCAAGTGAAAAGCCCACGGCGTCGACGGGTGTCGGAAATTTCAAGAACTGATCGCGAATCGGTTTTGCAAGATCGTGATATTCGAGCGGGTCGTGGGGTTTTGCGCTTGTTCCGTGCCCGAGCAGATCGATGCCGACGACGTTTCGCCCCTGGTCGATCAGCAATTGCTCGATCCCGGGTTTTTGCCATGTCTCAAAGTGTGAACCTGCCCACCCGTGCACCATGAAAATCGGGGGATTCGTGGCATTGAGATTCACAGGGCGTAGCCTATGGAGGCTTCAAAAAAGCCCCACTTGGAGGATCACTGATGCGTTTTTTAAACGAAGCACCAGGATTCGATCTGACCTACAGCGACGTCTTTATGGTGCCGAGTCTGTCTGCGGTGACATCCCGGTTGAAGGTAGATCTCACTACACCCGACGAAATCGGGACGACTATTCCGCTGGTCGTGTCAAACATGACGGCGATCGCCGGCAGGCGAATGGCAGAAACGGTCGCCCGTCGGGGAGGATTGGTCGTTTTGCCCCAGGACATTCCGCTTGACGTCGTCGAGACGGTGGTTTCGTTCGTCAAGTCACGGCACAAGATAATTGACACTCCGATCACGATGCGCGTCGACGGAACTGTTGGCGAGGCGTTGAGCCTGATCTACAAGCGAAGTCACGGTGCGGTGATCGTGGTTGACGACGATGGTCGACCGGCGGGTATTTTCACCGAACATGACGCCGTCGGCTTCGATCGTTTCACCCAGATTCGCAACGTGATGAGCACCGAGATTTTTGCCCTGAGCGAATCGTTGTCCCCGCAGCAGATGTTCGAAAGCCTGACCGAAGCAAGGCTTTCTGTGGCGCCCGTGATCGACAACGACGGTTTGCTCGTCGGTGTGATCACCCGCAACGGGGCGCTGAGAAGCACGATATACCAACCCGCATTGGACAAAAACGGCGAGTTGCTGATCTCCGCGGCGGTCGGCGTCAATGCCGAACCTGCCGACAGGGCGCGACAACTAAAAAAAATGGGCGTCGATGTGATCGTCGTCGACACGGCTCACGGCCACCAGACGCGAATGCTCGAGGCGATCTCTGAGGTACGCAAGGCTGTGGGTGAAACCAAAATCATCGCCGGCAACGTGGTGACAACCGACGGCACACGCGACATCATCAACGCGGGCGCCGACGTGGTGAAAGTCGGGGTCGGCCCGGGTGCGATGTGCACGACTCGGATGATGACGGGCGTCGGTCGACCGCAGTTTTCAGCGGTGCTTGAATGCGCCCAAACGGCCAAAGAACTCGGCAAGAGCGTGTGGGCCGATGGCGGCGTTCGTTATCCGCGCGATGTCGCATTGGGTTTGGCGGCTGGAGCGGCCAACGTGATGTTCGGGTCGTTGCTGGCGGGCACCTACGAGTCTGCCGCCGATACCTTGCGCGACACCAGCGGGCGGCTCTACAAAGAGAGCTTCGGAATGGCTTCAAATCGCGCGGTCAGAAATCGCACTCGATCAGAGAGCGCATTCGAACGTGCTCGAAAAGAGTTGTTCGAGGAGGGCATCAGTTCGTCGCGAATGTATCTCGATGCGCAAAGACCGAGCGTCGAAGACATCATCGACCAGATCATCTCGGGCGTCAGGTCATCTTGCACATATGCCGGTGCCTCGACGATCAAAGAGTTTCAGGATCGTGCGGTCATTGGTGTGCAGAGCGCCTCGGGCTACGACGAAGGCCGAGCACAAGACACCAGTTGGTGACGGGTCAGTCGCTAAAAACATGACGATTGTGGTTGCGATCGACGGTCCGGCCGGGGCTGGAAAGTCGACCATCGCCAAGGCGTTGGCAAAAAAACTCGGCGTCAAGTACCTCGATACGGGAGCGATGTATCGGGCCGTGACTTTTTTGGCGCTGAACGATGGTGTTTCTTTGCATGATGAGGCGGCCGTGGCGAAGCTCTCGGTTGATTGCGCACTCGATGTCGGCGAAGAGACCGTCACGATCAATTCGATCGACGCGACTCGCGCGATTCGCGGCCCCGAGGTCACGAACAAAGTCAGTCTGGTTGCGACCAATTCGCTTGTGCGCAACGAGTTGCGCACGCGTCAACGAGAATGGGTTCGCATGAACGATGGAGGGGTGGTAGAGGGTCGCGACATCGGCTCGGTAGTTTTTCCCGATGCGACGCTGAAGGTTTATCTGACCGCTTCACCACTTGTTCGGGCGAAACGCAGAGTCGCACAGTCGGGTGGCGACGTCGAGCGGATCGCCGCCGAGATCGCCGAGCGGGATCTTCGCGACTCCACCCGCGCAGACAGCCCGCTCATGAAAACCGACGACTCGATCACGGTTGACACCAGCGATCGATCGATTGACGAAGTCGTCGCACACCTCGAGCGGCTCGCCAGGGTCGCCGACGAAAAGCGGGCGGCCAGCCGATGACGCAAGTCGAGAGTTTCATCGTCGGTCAAGGGATCGGAAGCAAGATTTTTTATGCGTTCGTGCGCGGCATCGTGATGGTGTTCAGCAAGATTTATTTTCGGCTGACCGTCCACGGCAAAGAAAATGTGCCGACAACGGGGGCGTTCATATTGGCGCCGATTCATCGCTCGAACGTCGACACACCTTTGGCAAGCGCGGTGACGAGGCGGCGCCTGCGTTTCATGGGCAAAGACTCGCTCTGGAAGAAGAAACCCTTCGCGGCGGTTCTCTCGGCATTGGGCGGATTTCCCGTGACCAGAGGAAGCGCCGACTTGGAGGCGCTCAAACGTTGTTTGAAGGTCTTGGCATCAGGTGAGCCATTGGTGATGTTCCCTGAAGGCACTCGCCAATCTGGACAAACAGTGCACCCTTTGTTCGACGGCGCGGCCTATCTGGCTATCAAAGCGTCGGTGCCGATAGTTCCGGTCGGTTTTGGCGGCACCGAGGATGTGATGCCGAAGCACTCGAAGAAAATTTTGCCGAAGCGTTGCGCGGTGGTCGTGGGCAAGCCGATTCATCCGCCCAAGCCAGACCAAGGCCGCCTGCCGAGGTCGGCGACGAGCGATCTGACGAACCAACTGACGATCGAATTGCAAAAAGTGTTCGACGAGGCGCGGCGCCGGGTCGAATAAGTCGATTCGATCAGCAAAGAAAGGCGGTCAGCGCTCGTCGAAGCGCGTCGAGGTCTTTGACGCCACAGACTTCGCGGGCGGAGTGCATCGAAAGTTGCGGCACGCCGACATCGACCGTGCGGATACCCAATCGCGTTGCGGTGATCGGCCCGATTGTCGAGCCGCACGGAATGTTGTTTCGTGACGAAAAAACTTGGTGGGGTACTTTCGCCCGATTGCATGCCTCGATGAATGTGCCAGCCGACTCGGCCGATGTGGCGTATCTCTGATTTGAGTTGATTTTGACGGCAGGGCCACGATTGATGATCGGCGCGTTCGCCATATCGTGTCGGTCGGAATAATTGTGATGCACGGCGTGCGCGTTGTCTGCCGAGACACATGTCGACAGCGGCAAAACCGAGAGAAACTCGGTTCGGGAGAGACCTGCGTCAGCCGCGAGTCGTTCGAGGGTGTGTTCGAGCAACGGACCAGCGGCACCCGACGCGCTTTCAGACCCGACTTCCTCGTGGTCGAACAAGGCGATCACTTGTGTCGCTGTCGACCTTTCGGCTGCAATCAACGAGTTCACCGCCGCCCAACAAGAAGCCTGGTTGTCGAGTCGGCCACTGACCAGCAGCGAATCGTCAGCCCCAAGCGCACTGGCTTTGGCGGTGTCGAACAACTGCGCCTCGATCTGCAGTACCTCGTCTTGATCAAGATCCAGAGATTTTGCGACCCATTGCTTAAAGTCGGCCGTTGAATCTCCCGTCGACCAAGCGGGCGAGAGGTGAAGTTGCTTGTCGAGAGTCAGACCGCGCTCGTTCACCTCGCGGTCGAGATGGATCGCCAACTGCGAGATGCGAGCGAGAGGCTTGTTCGAACTAAAGAGACGAGTTTCGCCTGATTTGAGCGCGGCGTGGCCGGCGATACCCAGATCGCGGTCGAGCCAACTATTGAGCAAGGGGCTTCCGTAGATCTCGACGAGCAATGTCGAAAATCCGTATCGATGTTCGCTCGGGTTCGGTTTGATTCGCAAGCACGGTGAATCGGTGTGCGCGCCGACGATTCGAAATCCGGAGGTGGCGAGACTTGTGCCGGGCCTCCAGGCGATCAAAGATCCATCAAAAGTCACTAATCCTGGCGAATCGCCACCCATGGATTTGTCGGTGCGTTCGGTGAAACCCGCTTCGGCGAATTTCTTTCTAAGGTATGCGACGAGATGTCGCGGAGTCGGCGCCGAGTCGAGTTGGCTCGAAATCGACGAGAGCAACTCGATCGTCATTGGTTGATGCCGCCTAGCGAGATTTCTTGACCGAAAAATGTGCAGGTCGTCTTGGTCAGATTCGCCGGCGAAGTGGCTTCGAGTTTGGCGATGCAGACCGAAAGCGAGTCGCGTTGGGTGAACGAGAAATAGGCGAGCGCGCCGAACACGACAAGCAGCAGAATTTTTGAGACGACCGATTTGACGAACTTCAGGACTATCAAAAGCCCGAGAACGCCGAACCCGAGGCCTCCCAGGCCGATATTTTTGGCTGTGTCCGAATCGAGCGAGAATAAGTCCATGCACCTAGTGTGGCAGGGCGATGAGCGATAAACCCGTTCACTTGACAACGAGTGGTCCTCCTGAAACGATCCTGCCTGAATTTGATAGTCGAGCTATCCGCGAACTTGAGTTGGCTTCATCGACCAGCGACCCTGTTTCGCGACGCGAAAAAATACTTTCAGTCGTCGCCAAGCATCCGACGATGTTGGCCGGATGGGCCGGCGTCGGCGACACGAGCACCCCGGGTATCGAGGCGTATATGGCTTATCGCGTCGGCTATCACCGCGGTCTCGACGCCCTTCGCGCGAACTCGTGGCGGGGTTCGGGTTATGTGCGTTGGCGCAACGCATCGAACCGTGGATTTCTAAGATGCCTTGCAGGGTTGGCAAAGCACGCCCGACTGATTGGCGAAACATCCGAGGCCGTTCGCTGCGAACAATTTTTGATTCAACTCGACCCGAGTGGTGACGCGTCCCATCTTTTGAAATGAGTTCTACGAGCGGCGCAATCTTTGCCGGAGGCAAAAGTTCGCGCTTTGGTTCACCAAAAATTTCAGCCCTGATCGACGACCGATCTTTCGGCGAACGCATCATCGCGACGCTTCGTGAATCGCAGATTCGAGATTTGTTTATCGTCGGGGGCTCGCCCGACACGGCCGAGCTTCTCGGTGCCGATTTCGTCGAAGACGCATTCGTCGATTCAGGGCCGTTCGGTGCGCTTATCTCGGTGATGAGGGTCTGCAAAACCTCGAACCTCCTAATTTTGCCCTGCGATGTACCGTTCATCGACCAAGAGACCTGTGACGCACTGATCGAATTCGACGACAAATACGAAGTGCAGGTCGCGTCAACCGACAGTCCTCAGTGGTTATGCAGCAATTGGAAGACGGCGACTTTGCCTACTCTTGAAATGCGATTCACCGAAGGCGAGCGGGCGATTCATAAAGTCGCCTCAACATTGAAGTTGCGATTCGTGGCTGTTTCGACCCGCGCGTTGCGCAACGTGAACGCCCCGACCGACCTTGAATAAAGTAAAATTATCGGATGCCTGTTGAAGAAATTTCTGTCGCATCGTTTTCGCGAATGTCTTTGAAAAGTTTGCAAATCATAGATGTGCGCGAGCCGGACGAGTACGTCGCCGGTCATATTCCAGGTGCGGTGAATATCCCGCTCAGCGTTTTCGGCGCAAGATTCGAAGAAATCGACGCCAAAAAGACCGCCTATATGGTTTGCAAAAGCGGTGGTCGAAGCATGCAGGCGTGCGAATTCTGCCGCGACCAAGAACGACCCAATGTCGTCAATCTCGCAGGCGGCACGCTCGGTTGGATCGCCGCCGGCCAAGATGTCGTGATCGGTGACTCTCCAGGGTGAGATACAAGTGGGTCGACACGCAAGCGGTTTTCGATGAGGTAATCAGCGACATCTCGCGGCACGGGATCTACGCGATCGACACCGAGTTTCATCGCGAGAAGACCTATTACCCGCGTTTGGCGCTGGTGCAATTGAAATGGGGATCGAGCATCGCATTGGTTGATCCCTTGGCGGTCGACCCGCGCAACTTCGAGCAATTGTTCAAGAGCGACCGAACAGCCGTGTTTCACGCTGCGCAACAAGATCTTGAAGTTCTACGCGTTGCCGCCAATTGCGCGCCGGCGAAAATTTTCGATTGTCAATTGGCCGCCGGATTCATCGGTTTTTCGACGCCGTCATTGGCGACCCTCGTTCAGGCGATGCGGAAGGTTTCTTTGTCGAAAGGTGATCGACTCACCGACTGGTTGCGGCGTCCGTTGAC
>VGAB01000061.1 GCA_016870935.1 Actinomycetota bacterium
CCGCAACTGCGAACCTCGGCGATGAGTTCGTCGTGTCGGGGCCGCTCCAGAATCACGACGACGAGATCGTTCAACGACTTTTTCGTCGCCTTGGCGATTTCTTTGAGATTTTTCGTCGGCGAAACATTGATGTCGATCGCCGTGGCGGCCTCGTGGGCGACGGCGATTTTCTCCATGTAGACGCATGGTCCCGGGTTATACATCGTTCCGCGCTCGGCCACCGCCAGAACCGAAAGCGCGTTGTTGCGGCCAAGCGACGTCAGAGTCGTGCCGTCAATCGGGTCGACGGCGACATCGGTCAGTGGTTTTGACCCGTTACCGACGCGTTCACCGTTGAACAACATCGGCGCTTCATCTTTTTCACCCTCGCCAATGACGACGATGCCGTCCATGCTCACGGTGTCGAGCAGGTTGCGCATCGCGTCGACGGCGGCGCCGTCGGCGGCGTTTTTGTCGCCACGACCGACCCATTTAGACGCGGCGAGCGCGGCCGACTCGGTGACCCGCACCAGTTCAAGCGCCAAGTTTCGATCTGGGCGTTGCGTCAACGGCATCGCCCAAATATTAGCCCACTAACACCGTTGGTCGATAAACAACTAGCGTTCGGCGTGTGGGCGACTCGCGTCTCGACGAACCGATCATCGAGTGGGAATTGGACGAATGGTCGAGCGACGTTCGCGCCGAACTGACGATGATGCTCAACGAAGCGGGCATCGCGCATCGTTGGGAAGAAACCGTCTTGCTGGCCGAATCAAAAAACGAGACAGAAGTCGAAGAGATTCTCGACGAGATCGACAATCTCGAGAATGAAATCGAGGCGCAAGACGAAGTCGACGAAAAAGTTTTGCGACAGTTGTTGGACGTGACGCAAAGCATCCAAAGAGATCCGACCGATACGCGGGCCACGGCGAAACTCGAGAGCATTCTCGAGGAGATCGACAATGCCGGCGCACCGGGTGACATTGGTGACTCGGCGTGGCGCCAGATCAAAGATTTGGCTAGTCAGGTCGAAGAGGCGCTGGTTGGCGCGTCTCGGCCGGACGAAGTTTTGGCGATGGATCTGGCGAGTCGACTGGGCGCTGTTTTGCGCGCCAATCTCTAGCGCTTTATCAAAAACAGCAATTAGTCTCATTGCCTATGACGAGCCAGGGCGAGGTGCTTGCAGAACTCGAGATTTGGCATACGCGACCGTTCACGCCGACTCGCAGGTTGTCGCTCGGGTCTTTGATCTTGCCCGTCGAACATTCGCCGGGCTTGGGCGGGGTGTTGCTCGGCGGCGTGGTGGCGAAACACTTCGGCGAGGTCGACGACGAAATCGTGCCCGACATTCATCGCCTGTTGGCACAGGTCGAGCGGGGCGAGCGCGTGGTGCAACCGCGGTTGCGACATCGATTGCAGACTGATCGACACGGACTCGCAAAGAGCGTGCATCGCCTGCGTGGCGACAAGAGCGAATTGGTTTTTGACTTCGAATCCAACGGCAGCGACCTGTTGCAGGTGTTGGGTTCGATCTATGCACTGGAGCGACTCGAAGAGTCTTCTCGTCGATCGCTGAGTTTGGTCATCGGTCGGGCGATGCGTTGGCGCGGGCCATTGGACCAGACGTTCATCGCGTTCTTGGCCGGAAGCGCCGTGACGAACATTTCGGCGATGGCCGACCCGCGCGCGTGGGCGCTCGAGTTGCTCGGGTTTCCCGCGGGCACCGTGAAGCCGTCGAAACGACAGGTGCAAGAGCGATATCGCGCCGTTTTGCGCACGGTGCACCCCGACCACGGCGGTGACGCCGCCACCGCGTCGAAGTCGATCGAAGAAATCGGAGAAGCCCGCCGAGTTTTGTTGCACTCGTGAACACGCTCGTGTTTTTGCGCTCGTGATCGCAGGCGTCGTGTTGTTTCCGGGGGCGGGAACAAATGCGAATCATCGATCGCTCGTCGCCATCGAGACTGCAATCAAACTCGCGAACCCAAAAATTAAGGTCGCCCGCGAAGACTTCGAATATCGCAAGGCCGGCAAGAGTTTTCCCGACAAAGCACCGGTGCTGATCGGCACCGTGCGCGCGGCCGTGCAGGCGGCATCGCAACAGTGGGGGTGCTCGACCCGCGAGATCGTGATCGGCGGCCGATCGATGGGTGGGCGGATCAGCAGCATGGCCATCGCCGACCCCGAGCAAGAACTAGAGGTCGCCGCGCTGGTGTGCGTTTGTTATCCGTTGCATCCGCCGAAGCAACCCGAAAAATTGCGCAGCGAACACCTGCCACGAATCACGGTGCCGAGTTTGTTCGTCAGCGGCACACGCGACGAATTCGGCACGGTCGACGAACTTACCGCGGCGACCCGACCGATGAAGAACAAGACCCATGCTTGGCTCGAAGGTGCGCGACACGACTTGAAAGACCGCGACATCGAGGTCGGCAAGATCATCGCCGAATGGATTATTGGCCTGTGACGGGTCTCGGTTCGATCACATCTTGCGGGTTGAGTTCTTCGAGTTCTCGATGCGCCGACTCGGGAAAAGTAGCAAAAACAAGCAGTCCTGCGACGATCGGGCCGATCGCCAAAGTCGTCATCACCGAACCGTAGGAGAATTCGCGGTTCAAAAAATAGCCCGCGCCGACAAGACCGACGCTGCCACCGATCAACGACGACGTCATGATCACGCCCGACGCGAAAGACCGATGCAATGTCGGGAACATCTCGCCGCGATAGACGGCCATGGCGGGGTAGGCCAAACCGAGGCAAATGCCGCCCGAGACGGATGCAAGCCACATCAGTTGCCCGCTGGTGCTGAACGCACCGGCCAGCAGTAGCGCACCGAGCGGGAATGTGATCGCCGACAAGACTCGTCGACCGCGCGAATCGGCGACTCGACCGCCGATCAGAAGCCCGATCGAGGCAGGTGTGCCGGTGACCAAGGTGAACGCCGTGATCATGATCGCCGAGTAGTCGCGCACATCGCGCAGATATCGAATTTGAAAAACAGACGACGCGGCGATGAATACATTGCCGAAAATCGCGACCAGACTCTGTGTGAACAATCTCGACTTGTCGATGTGCGTCTTCGACTCGAGGTGCAGATCGTGTCGTTCCGTGAACCTCGTCGTCTCGGGCAGTCTGCGTTGCAACACGAAGGCCAGCAGCACCCACACGAGCGATATTGCGTAGATCAACCGCCATGAGTCGACGCCGAGATCGGCGAGCGGCAACGCCGCCAGGGCGAAGCCCGCGCCGAAGCCGGCGGCGATCGCCAGCACGCTGATCGCCCACGCGCGGGATTCACTCGACATTTCTTCTGTGGCGACGATGCCGATCAAGATCGTCAACACCAGCGCCAACGGTCGGCCGACAGTTTGCGTCGCGACGAGAATCGAAAAATTAGGCGCTATTCCGCCGAGCGCCGTGATGATCGGCGCGCCGAAAGCGCAGATCACGATCAACTTTCGTCGACCGACACGATCGGCGAGTGCGGCAAGTGGAAGCGAAATTACGACACCCCAGCGGATGATCGCCGCGCCGACGCCCTGTCCTTGTTCGGAGATTGCAAACTCTTGTGCTGCATACGCCACGGTCTGCGTGAACAAAGTGTTGGCGTAGGTCGCCGGCACGCAAGCGAGAGCGAGAAGCCACAAGATGCTGCGCTGGCGGGCGGTCAACGCGGGCGTTCGGGGTTTTCGGCTCACTGCGGGAGCATACTGAAATGTCATGAATAGCGAGTCCCCACGCATAATTGTGCGCCGCTCAGGGCCGCTTTCGGGCAATGTTCAGGTGCCGGGGGCGAAGAACTCGGTGCTCAAGTTGATGGCGGCGACGCTTCTCGCCGAGGGCGAATATGTCTTCACCAACGTGCCGGCTATCGCCGATGTCGACACGATGTCTGATTTGTTGACCGCGCTCGGGGTGAAGAGCAAGTGGCTCGGGCCGCACGAACTCTCGCTGACCAACGCGGGCAATATTTCGACCGAGGCGCCATTTGAAAACGTCGACAAGATTCGCGCCAGCATCAACGTGCTCGGGCCGTTGCTGACCCACTATGGCCAGGCGTTGATCAACTGGCCCGGTGGCGACGACTTCGGTGGTCGGCCGATCGATTTGCATATCAGCGGTCTTGAAAAAATGGGCGCGACGATCGAACAGAATCTTCTGAACATCAACGCGTACGCCAAAGAGTTGCACGGCGCGGAGATCGAGCTTTCGTTCGCCAGCGTCGGTGCGACCGAGAATATTTTGACGGCGGCGGTTTATGCCAAGGGCACGACCGTCATCGAAAATGCCGCGCGCGAACCGGAGATCGGCGACCTGTGCAACATGCTCGTGGCGATGGGTGCGAAGATCGAGGGCATCGGAACCTCACGACTCGTGATACACGGTTCGAAGAAAGGTTCGTTGCGCGGCGTACGTCATGCGGTGATCAACGACCGAGTGCAGGCGGCGACTTATATCGCTGCCGTGGCGATAGCCGGCGGAGATGTGCAGGTGCGCGGCGCGCGCCCCGAGCACATGGAGATGGTGATCACCAAATTCACCCAGATGGGTGTTTCGATCTATCCGCAGCGCGACGGCTTGCGCGTCACGGCGCCCGAGAAACTTTCGGCGATCGATTTCGCGACACTTCCGTATCCGGGAATCGCGACCGACTACAAACCGTTGCTCGTGGCGATGAACTCGGTCGCCTCGGGCGTCGGCATCGTGACCGAGAACCTGTTTCCCGGACGATTCAGGTACATCGAAGAGTTGTGCAAACTCGGCGCCGACATTCGAATCGACGGCCATCACGCCGTGATCAAAGGGGTCGATCACCTGATCGGCACGGCCGTCACGGCGCCCGACATCAGGGCGGGGGCGGCGCTGGTTGTCGCCGGTTTGGCGGCGCACGGCGAGACGGTGATCAGCGAGATTCACCACATCGATCGCGGCTACGACGACCTGGTCGGCCGACTCAGTGGTCTTGGCGCTGACCTGACTCGCGTTTGACGCGGCGCGTTGCCTGCCACAACACACCGATTATCACGAGAATTGGTCCGGCGACGAGCAGAATTTCGTCCCAACCACCTTGGTGAGCAAGCACCCTCGTATCGTAGATGGTTCAGGATTCAAAATAGACAGGGCTTCAGGTGTCAATTCGCACACAAGTTGAAGAAACGATCGAGGTGATTCGGCCGGCGCTGCAGGCCGACGGTGGCGACATTGTTCTGCGCGAAGTCGACGAGGCGACGGGCGTCGTCAGCGTCACGTTGACCGGCGCGTGCGGCACCTGCCCGGCGTCTGATCAAACTTTGAAAGCCGGAATCGAGCGCATCATGCGCGATCGCATCGACGGCGTGACGGAAGTTGTCGCGATTTAAATGACGGCGCGAGGTGCGAGCACCGAGGTTTTGTTCAAGGATGCTTGCGCCGGCGATCGAGCGGCTCTCGCACGATTGCTTTCGATCATCGAGCGCGGCGGAGACGACGCCCGAAGCGTCGGGCGAATGGTCTATCCGAAGACGGGAAAGGGTTATGTCGTCGGCATCACCGGGGCGCCGGGTGCCGGCAAGAGCACGCTGACATCTTCGTTGATCAGCCATCTTCGCGGCAAAGGGCAAGAAGTTTCGGTATTGGCGATCGACCCGTCGTCGCCGTTCACTGGTGGCGCGATCTTGGGTGACCGCGTTCGCATGCAGAGCCACGCCACCGATCCCGGAGTTTTCATTCGCAGCATGGCCACGCGCGGCCATCTGGGCGGTCTGAGTTTGGCGACGAGCGAGGCGGTGCGTCTGCTCGATGCCGTGGGTTCGCCGTGCACGCTCGTCGAGACCGTCGGCGTCGGGCAGGTCGAAGTCGAGATCGCGCGCAACGCCGACACCGTCGTGGTCGTGGTCAACCCGGGTTGGGGAGATTCGGTGCAGGCGAACAAGGCGGGTTTGCTTGAAATTGCCGATGTGTTCGTGATCAACAAATCTGATCGACCGGGCGCCGACCAAACCCAACGCGACTTGGAGCAGATGCTCGAACTCTCGGAGTTCGCGCCGAACGCTTGGCGCCCGACCATCGTGCGAACCGTCGGCACGACGGGCCAGGGTGCCGACCAACTTTGGGACGCGATCACGGCGCATCGCACGCAAACCACCGCCGACCAATCGCTGGCCAGGCGGCGCGATCAGCGATTGCGCAACGAGTTGCGGGCGATCATCGAGCGTCGTCTCGAGCATCGCGCACGCCAGATCTGCACGGGTGACCGCTGGGATGCGATTCAAAACGAGATGCTCACGAAAACCCGTGACCCTTGGGGTGCCGCCGACGAAATGTTGGCGGGAGTGCTGCAGTAAATCGCGCCTGAAATAAAATGGAAAAACAAAGTTTGTTCAAAATGGGCGACCCCGAGATTCGTCGGGTCGTCATCTCGAGTCTGACGCTGAGCGGCGCCGTGGGTATTTTCGCGCTGTCGTTCGGTGTCGCATCGGTCAGTGCCGGGGCCAGCGTTTGGCAGACGTGCGCCTTGAGTTTGTTCGTTTTCACCGGAGCCTCGCAGTTCTCGGCGATGAGCGTCATCGGCGCGGGAGGTTCGATGTTGGCGGCATACGGCGGCGCCGTGTTGCTCGCCGTTCGCAACCTTGTTTATGGTCTGGCCCTCTCGCCCTCGTCGAAGTCTTTGGGCAGGGGCCTGGCGCATCGTCTGTTCGCCGCGCATTTTGTGATCGACGAGACGACGGCTTTGGCGCTGGCCGAGTCATCGCCGAAGTTTCGCAAGATCGCTTTCTGGACGACCGGCATCGGCCTGTTCAGTTTTTGGAATCTCGGCACCCTAATCGGTGCGTTGGCGGGTAGCGCGATCGACCCGCAGAAATTCGGCCTCGACATCGCCTTTCCGGCGGCGTTCATCGTGATGCTGCGACCACACTTGTCGACCAAACTCGGTCGACAGACAGCGGTCGTCGGTGGTGCGTTGTGTTTGGTCTCGATTTCTTTCGTGCCCGTCGGAGTGCCGATCTTGATCGCCGCCACGGCGATTTTTTTGGGGGCGCGCGATGGTCGATGAGATGACGACGAATCTTTGGCCGATGGTCGTCGCGTTGGCGGCAAGCGCATATCTGTTGAAGATGTTCGGTCTGGTCGTGTTGGGCTCGCGCCAACTGCCGCGCATCCTCGATCGGTGCCTCACCTTGATACCCGCCGCGTTGTTGTCGGCGTTGGTGATCAAAGACAGTTTTTCGGTCGGTCAGAGTTTGGTGCTCGATGCGCGAGTCGCGGGTTTTGCGGTCGCCGTCGTCGCGACATGGCGCCGTGCACCGTTGATCGTCGTCGTCGTGCTTGCCGCCGGCGCGACCGCGATTTTGCGCGCGATCTGACTATTTTT
>VGAB01000062.1 GCA_016870935.1 Actinomycetota bacterium
TGGACCTTCCCGGTTTTTCTGTCGTGCACCGCCGCCACCGTTCTTCTCGGCACGAAACTGATACCCAGATATTTTCCCGCTCGACACGCCGAGCCGGCGAATGGCTAGACCATCGACCTTCGCATCTCGTCGCGAATCTCGCGCATGCCGACCCGCTTGATGTCTGATTTGTTCAACCAATCCAAATAATCTTTCGAGTTAAAAATCGCGTATTCATCGGTTCGAACGTGAAATTGACGCGGTTCAATCGTCTCGACCTCGCCGGGCGCATTCGGATGCAACGCCGCGAAAACTATTCCGTCGAATTTTTGCGAGAACATTCGCTTATAGGCGTCATCGGCCAACGGCTGATCGGCTGGTCGCGAGAAATCCGTTTCTAGAACGCACGAAAAAATCGGCAGACCTTTCTTCTCGGCCATCGCGACGAACGGCGCAAATTGCTCGTCGCTCACGCCGACGATGTGATTGTTCGGCCCGTAGTCTGACAATTTTTTGGTGATCAATATCGGCAATTTATATTCGAGTCCGAGCTCGATATATATACGACAAAACTCGGGTGAAAGTGTTGCACCCATATGGGCGTCGAGGTGCGTGACATCGAAACCGCTGGCTATCGCCAAGTCGACTTGTGCCCGCAACTCCGCCGATACCGCGTCGAGGTTTGCATTGCGACGCACCGAACTCACATCACGCCACATGAACCCCTGCTCGTCAACCAGCCCGGTCGACCGACTCGTGTCGCTTATCGGGCGCCAGCGATAGAACTCCTTTTCAGCCGTGAGCGTCAGATGCACGCCGAGATCGAGCCGCGAGTCTGATGCCGCCATCTTCGCCGCCTCCGCGAACCAGGGGCACGGCACCATCACCGAACCGCTGGTTATCGAACCGAGTGCCGAAAGTTCTTTGAACGCGACGTTCGCGCCGTGGCACATGCCGACATCGTCTTGATGCAAAACGATCGAATCATCGAATGACTCGAACATCTCAGACGGTCACGCGCTTCGCGCTCTTCGCCGCATTCGTGACGGCATGACCAATGTTCGTCGACCTGGCGCTGGCATGACCGTCTGGCAGGTTTTCGAAGTTGCCGCTGATCGCGGCCGAGACGAAAGTCTCGAGTTGGTTCTCGACTCCGGTAGCGGTCGCATCGGCCACCTGTGACCCCTCGACTTCGACCACACCGTTTTTGGTCGCGAGTCGAGTTCGTCCCGTCGGCAAAAGATCGACGAAAATCGCGCCCTCGCTGCCCAGAATCTCGGTGCGCACATCGTCGCCGTATCGGCAGTTTCGAGATAGATCAACGAATGCGGTTCGTGCCTCGGCGAATTCGAGCACCGCGCAAAGATTGTCGACATCGCCGACCGACTTCAATGACTTCTCGACCAATGGCAGATTCCAGGCCCGCACCGCCTTGACCGGTGCGTCAAAAAACCATTCGGCGAGGTCGTATTCGTGCACTCCACAGTCGATCGCCAGACCACCACTCACGCTCACATCGCAAAAACTCGCGGGAGGCGAATTCGCATCCCACTGCGAGAGACGAATCATCAGCAATTCACCGATCACCCCCGCGTCGACCAGCCGTTTTGCGGTCTGCCACGGTGGCGAAAACCTGCGCCAGTGCCCGATCTGCAAAAGAAGTTTCCGAGATTTCGCCTGCTCGGCGAGTTGCCTCGCCAAGTCGACCTCGAGTGCGAGCGGTTTTTCGCAGAGCACATGCAGATTGTTGGCCAGCGCCTGTTGCACCATCTCGGCGTGCAACGGTGTCGGCGATGCGATCAAACAACCGTGGGCCCCGGTGTGTCGCAACGCCTGGCGATAGTCGGTGTACATGACGGCACCGGGAAACATTTCTCGCGCCGACTCGATCGCGGCGCTCGACTGGTCGGCAACTGCGACAACGTCCACAGTCTGCGACTTGACCAGCGCCGCAGCGTGCACCCTGCCCATTCGCCCGAGCCCGACCAGAACGATCTTGAATCGACTCATGATCCGCGAACTTCCGCGACTTTGACGACCCTCTTCTCACGATCGGAGATCTCGCAGGCGATCGCTATACAAATGCCGCTTCGTGCCGACTCGGGCCCACAGGGGTTCCCTCGTTCACCGCTCAGCCAATCGATGTACGCCCGCGTCTCGTGTCGGAATGCTTCCCTGAACCTGTCGACAAACCCGCGATATGGGTCGGCTCCGACCGAGAGCCCGACATCCAACAGATCGAGCGGAGTGCGCGGCGAGAAACCTGCGCTCAGCGAATTCTTTGAACCAAAAACCTCGAAACGAACATCGTGGCCACGCGGGTCGTGTCGCGTGCCCGAGATGCTTATCTGTACACCCGACTTCGTCACGGCGTGAATCAACGAGACATCTCCGTCGCCGAACTCGGCGTATTGCTGGTGCTCGCGAACTCGCCGCGTCGCGTAAACCTCGGCGATCGGTTCTGCGCACAGCCATTCGGCGAGATCGAAATCATGCACATGCAAATCGCGAAAGATTCCCCCGCTTCCGGCCAAGAACTCGCGCGACGACGGTTCGATGTCGTTCGACATGAATCGCAGGTGGTACAAAGTGCCGACGCCGCCCGAATCGATCAATTGTTTTGCCTTGGCGATCGGCGGGTCGAATCGGCGCTGAAAGCCGATCTGCAATTCTGAGCCCGATTCGCGTACCCGACGCAGAACATCGTCGGTTTCCGAGAGTTCAAGCGCGATTGGTTTTTCACAAAATATTTTTCGCCTCGCCCCGACGACCAAGCCAAGTGCATGGGCGTGGTGCGAGGTGCCGGTCGTGACCATGTACGAGTCGAACTCGGCGGCGTCGAAGTCTCGCTCGACGACCACCCGAACTCCGTGCTTGTTCTTCAGGGCCTCCGCGTTTTTTGCCGTTCTGTTTACAATCGCAATGTCGGTGACCCGTTGGTCTTTGACCATGTCTTCAATGCGAATGTCGGCCATTCTTCCGGCGCCAAAAACAGCGATTCGCATGCCAAAAAACTAGTCGTCAACGCCGTTCCCTGCCAACAAATTTCATCCTCGTGAATAAACTCATGCTGATGAAAAAATCTCTCGTCGCCGTGGGGCGAGTAAGCATCGACCTCTACGGCGTCGAGGCGGGTGCATCTTTTGCGGGCGAGCAGAGTTTTTCGAAGAGCGTCGGCGGAAGCCCGAGCAATGTTGCGGTGGCGGCGGCGAAACTTGGCAACCATGCCGTGTTGCTGACCAAAGTCGGTTCTGATCCGCTCGGCCGATACATCGTCAACAAGTTGAACAGTTGGAATGTCGACACCAAATATGTCTCGGCGTCGCCGAACGGCCTTACACCCGTGGTGCTCGCCGCACTCGACCCGCCCGAAGACCCGAAACTGATCTTTCATCGTCAACCCGACGCCCCCGACACGACGATCGCCTTCGACTCGATACCGATTGACCTGATCGACGACTGCGCCGTTTTTTGGATGAGCGGATGCGCGCTCGCCCACGGCGAGACCGCCAAGTCTTCGCTCAAATGGCTCGAACGGCGCAGTCGCAAAAGCCACACGGTGATCGACCTCGATTATCGTCCGAGTTTCTGGCCCTCGATTCGCCAGGCCGGCGAGGCCGCGCGCGCCGCCATCGCCAACTGCTCGGTGGTGGTCGGCAACCGCGCCGAATGCGAGATGGCGATCGGTCTTGCTGATCCCGATGCGATCGCCGACAAACTACTGACCGATGGCGTCAGTTTGGCGATCGTGAAACTCGGCGCCGACGGCGTGATGCTGGCGACGAAAGACGAGCGAATTCGCGTCGAGCCGTGCCGCATCAAACTCGTTTGCGGTCTTGGTTCTGGCGACGCGTTCGGCGGTGCTCTGAGCCATGGTTTGTTGCATGACTGGTCGATTCGCCAAATCGGCGAGTTCGCCAACGCCGCGGGCGCCTATGTCGCGACCAAACTCGCCTGCGCCGACGCCATGCCGACAGAGCCGATGTTGCGCGCGTTCATCGACGAACAAAAACGACTCAAGTAAGCAGCAGATGAGCTTCGAGCGATGACCAGCCTGATCTCCGACAAAACCTACGCCGAACTCATCGACACTCGGCTGAGAAGCCCCGAGTCGCTGACGCGGGCCTTGAAAAACCGTCGCCGACGCAAACTCGTGGGCAAGGATGGTCGTCTGTTGATCGTTGCGGCAGACCACACCGCGCGCGGCATCATCGATGTCGAGAACAATCCGTTCGCGATAGCCGACCGTCGTTCGTTGCTCGATCGATTGATGCGAAGTTTGTCCAACCCGCTGGTCGACGGCGTCTTGGCGAGTGCCGACGTGATCGAAGAACTCGCATGGCTAGGGGCGCTCGAATCAAAACTGGTCTTCGGCACCATGAATCGAGGCGGTTATCTGGGCGCCAAGTGGGGCCTCGACGACTCGATGAGCGCATACGACGCCGACAAAATCGCCGAACTGGGTCTCGACGCGGGCAAAGTTCTGCTGCGTTTCGAAGACACTGATCCCGGCGTCGGTCGAACCCTCGAATATGTCGTCGATGCAATGCGCCAACTCGCCGAACGAAAAATCGTCTGCTTGGTAGAACCGTTGCCATACGTCAAAGACACCGACGGGTATCCAGTTCTCGACAAATCGACCGACCGTCTCGACAAGATCATCTCGATCACCTCGGGTCTCGGCTCGACCTCGACTTACACCTGGCTGAAACTTCCGGCATGGACCAGCCACATCTCGATGAGCAAGTCGACGACACTCCCGATCTTGTTGCTCGGCGGCGACCCAGGCAAAAACCTCGACAAAACTTTCGCCGAGTGGGGCGAGGGTCTGAAAATCGCGAATGTAATAGGTCTCGTCGCCGGTCGACCACTACTGTTTCCGCATGACGACAATGTCGACGCTTCAATCACACGAGCCGCTCGACTTGTTCACCCAGAATCGTGATTGACCGATGACCTCTAATTCAAACTGGTACTTCCCGAATGGCGCGCTCGCCTCGCCGAACAAGCCCCTCGCCCTCGACACCAAGACGGCGGGCTGGACTTACTGCGGCATCGATGTGCACGCGTTCTCGAAATCATCGACAACCGTCGAAGTAAACCTGGGCAATCGCGAGGCCGTCGTCGTTCCGCTGTCGAGTCTTGAAGTCGAGATCATGTACGACGCAAAAAAATTTCGTCTTCAGGGCAGGCCCGGTGTGTTCGCCGCCGTGGCCGACTGGTTCTACGCGCCGGTGGGCGCAAACTTCACGATTTCAGCCGCATCGGGCGAGGTCGCGGTCTGCACGGCAATCGCGGCAAAAGAGTTTCCCGCCCATCACGGTGCCGCCGCGTCGGTGCCGGTCGAGCCCCGCGGCGCCGGCTTCGCCACCCGCCAGGTCAACAACATCGCCACCCCAGATTCGTTCGCGGCGGCCGACCGAATCATCATCTGCGAAGTTCTCACCCCGGGCGGCAACTGGTCTTCGTGGCCCCCGCATCGACACGACGGCATCGCCGGTTGCCCGAACATGAACGAAGAGATCTACTACTTCCGTATCGGCAAACAAACCTCAGACCACGGCGACGCCGAGGGCCGCGGCTACTTTCACGCCTACACGGTCGACTACAAAATCGACGACACGCTCACGATTCGCGACGGCGACGTCTACATTCTTCCCGCCGGTTACCACGGGCCGACGATCGCCGCACCCGAGTATCCGATGTATTTTCTCAATGTGCTTGCCGGTCCTGCGCCACAAAGAACCATGGCTTTCTGCGACGACCCCAGCCACCACTGGATCCGCGACTCATGGAAAACCCAGTCGCAAGATCCGCGCGTGCCAATGACATCATCTTCTGGTCGAGTTCACCACAAATAACACGGAGCAAAAATGAAAAAACGAATCGGTATCGCAGTTTTGGGTCTTGGGTGGATGGGCCAGGCCCACAGTCGCGCCGCCCTGCGCATCGCCTCGCTTTTCCCCGACTGCAAATTCAAGCCCGAACTGGTCGTGTGCGCCGATGTCGAACAAACCCGACGCGACCGCGCGGTCGACGACTTCGGCTTTGCCCGAGCGGTGCCCGGTTTCGAAGAGGCCGTCAACGCCAAGGATGTCGACGCCGTCTGGGTGACCGCGCCAAACATGCTGCATGTGCCCATGATTTCGGCTGCCGCCGCCGCGGGAAAGGCGATTTTCAGCGAGAAACCGATCGGTGGAACTCCGGCGCAAACCGTCGAGGCATTTCAAATCGCCAAGAAGCATTCGATAAAAACGGGTGTCGGATACAACTATCTCTGGTCACCGTTGGTGATTCACGCCCGTGATCTGATCGCAAGCGGTGCGATCGGGCGGGTCACCCACTATCGCGGAAGATTTTTGTCGATGTATGGCAGCGACGAGTTGGGCCTCCTTACTTGGCGGTTCAAATTCGCCCAGGCGGGCTACGGCGTCACCAGCGACATTCTCAGCCATTCGGTTTCGCTCGCCCACTTTCTCGTCGGCGAAATAGCCGAAGTCACGGGAATGAAAAACAACACGATCACTCATCGGCCCTTGCCGACGGGCGCGGCCAGTCACTACGGGCGCGGAAAAGCGACCGACCCGAAAGGCGAGGTCGAAAACGAAGACTTTGCGTCGATGCTCTGCACATTCAAAAACGGCGCGACCGGAACGTTCGAGACCAGCCGATCGATGGTCGGTCCCGAGAGTCAAAATGCATTCGAGGTTTACGGCACCGAGGGCGCGCTCTCATGGAATCTCGAAAAGATCAACGAGCTGCAGTTTTACAAACGCGAAGACGGCGTCAATACCGGCTACAAAACCATCTACGGTGGCGATCGGTTTCCATTTCATGGTGCGTTCGCCCCCGGCATGGCCAACGCGATCGGCTTCGAAGATCTCGTGGCGATCGAAGACCTCAACTTCATGAATTCGCTAGTGACCGGCGAGCGTTTCTCGCCGGGCTTCAAGGAAGCGGTCGATGTCGTCAGCGTTCAACAGGCGCTGATCAACTCGTGGACCTCGCGCAAATGGGA
>VGAB01000063.1 GCA_016870935.1 Actinomycetota bacterium
GTGCCGAAATAGACCTTCTTGCCCCATGGCTCCATGTCGTATTTCGGGTCTTGCCCGTAAAGAGTGAACTTTCGCGCGGCGATGGCGAGAGTGTGCTCGATCAGGCTGCGCGGAAACAGCAGCCGACCTTCGGGCGAAATCGTGCAGCCCTTCGGCAACAATGCGTCGATGCAGGTCGGTATCGCGTCGGCCAGACCGATGTTTTCAAGAACATCGAGCGCCGCATTGTGAACCTTCAAAACTTCGGCGTCGGTCAACGGTTTGTACCGACCGCTCTCCATGCCCGGATTCACCGGTCGAACATCGAGTGCCAACGGCGCGGCGCGCAGTGCTCGACGGGCGTCGCGACCCCCGCGTCGGGCCTCGTTTTGTGAACCAGTCATGACGAAATCATATTACGACTTGACGCGCAAACTCTTGGGGTCATAGAACGGATCAAGTTGCGCCGTGGCGGCAATACGCTCGCCGGCGACCTCGATCTCGTATTTGGCATCTGTGACAAAAGTTTTGTCGACAAGACCGCTTCTGTTCGTGACATAACCCATGCCGAGTGATGCATCAATCGTGTGGCCATACATGCCCGAAGTGATGTTTCCGACAATCTCGCCGTTGCGCCAGATTGGTTCGTTGTGGTAGATCAAGCGCTCCGGGTCGGCGAGCGAGAATTGCACCATCCGCTTGTTGAGGCCCGTTTCTTTTTGTTTGACAAGGGCGTCGCGACCGATGAAGCCGTCACGCTTGTTCATTGCAACGACGAAGCCGAGACCCGCTTCAAGCGGCGTGTCGTCGGGCGAGACGTCGTGTCCCCAATGGCGGTAGCCCTTCTCGGTGCGCAACGAGTTGAGCGCGTGATAACCGCAATGGCGCAGGCCGAAATCTTTGCCGACCGCGGTGATCGCGTCGAATACGCCCGCGGCAAATTCGGTCGGAATGTAGATTTCCCATCCCAATTCGCCGACATAAGTGATTCGGTTGGCGCGAACTCGGGCATAGGCCAAGTCGATGATTTTCGAAGTGCCGAAGGCGAACGCCACGTTCGACAGATCGTCGGGTGTCAGCGACGAAAGTAGCGCCCGCGAATTCGGGCCCATGACGCTGAGCACGGCCTGACCGGAAGAGACATCGATCGCGATCGCTCGCGCCTCGGCGGGTATGTGGTCGCGCAACCATGCAAAATCTCGAACCTGCGTGGCGGCGGCGGTGACTATCAAATACGAATCAATCGCCTGGCGCGTGACGGTGAGGTCGGCCTCGATGCCGCCAGATTCGTTCAGCCACTGCGTGTAGACGATTTTGCCCACGGGAACATCGACGTCGTTGGCGCAAATCTGGTTGAGCACCGACATCGCGTCCGGACCCTGTAGAACGAATTTGCCGAACGACGACTGATCGAACAGCCCGACGGCGTTGCGCACCGCATGATGCTCTTGGGCCGAGTACTCGAACCAGTTCTGCTTGCCATACGTATATACGTATTCGGGTTTGACGCCCGCGGGCGCGAACCAGTTCGTGCGCTCCCAACCCGCGACTTCGCCGAAGCACGCCCCGCGCTCGGCCAAACGGTCGTGCAGCACCGACTTGCGCACGCCACGCGCGGTTTCGGGCTGTCGAAACGGCCAGTGCATCGCGTAGAGAAGGCCGAGGGTTTCGACCGTGCGGTCGTGAAGATATTTCTTGTTGCGTTGAAACGGCATCGATCGGCGAATGTCGACATCCCAGAGATCCATCGGTGGTTTGCCGTCGAGAATCCAATCGGCCAAGACTTTGCCCGCGCCACCCGAAGACTGGATGCCAATCGAGTTGAAACCCGCGGCGACGAAGAGATTCTGTACATCGGGTGATTCGCCGAGCAGATAGCGATCATCGGGCGTGAACGATTCGGGACCGTTGAAAAACAGACGGATGCCCGTCTTGGCGAGCAACGGCATGCGATGAGTCGCCGCGGCGACCAGGGGCTCGATGTGCTCGAAATCTTCGGGCAACGAGGTGAACGAGAACTCTTCCGAGATGCCTTTCATGCCCCAGGGTTTTGCCACTGGTTCAAACCACCCGACCAAAAGTTTGCCGGCATCTTCTTTGAAGTAGCCGCAACCGTCGGGGTCGCGCAGCACCGGCATGTTCGGCGAAATACCGGGCACCGCCTCGGTGACGATATAGAAATGTTCGGCGGCATGCAACGGAACGACCGCACCAGCCATGTCGGCCAACTCGCGCGCCCACATGCCGGCGCAATTCACGACATATTCGGCCGAGATCTCGGTCTTGGTCTGGCTGCCGTCGCCGCTAGTGGTCTTGACCCCGACGGCACGGCCATCTTTCACGATGATCGAGTCGACTTTGACATTCTCGAAAATTTTTACGCCGTGCGAGCGGGCACCTTTGGCCAACGCCTGGGTTGTGTCGATCGGGTTGACCACGCCGTCGTTGGGCAGGTGAACACCGCCGACCAGGTCGTCGACACGGGCGAGAGGCAAAAGTTCGGCGATCTCTTTGGGTGAAACGATGTTCACATCCAGGCCGAAGACGCGCGCCATCGACGCACCGCGCTTGAGTTCTTCGAAGCGCTCTTCGTTTGGCGCTACGGCGACCGAACCCCGCTGCTGAAAGCCCGTGGCCTGGCCCGTCACTTGTTCGAGCGTCTTGAAAAGTTTCGTCGTGTATTGCGCGAGCCGGGTCAGGTTGTGCGTCGCGCGCAACTGACCGACGAGGCCTGCGGCGTGCCAGGTGGTGCCACAGGTGAGCTGTTTTCGTTCCAGCAAAACGACGTCGGTGCAACCGCGCAAAGCGAGGTGATAGGCGACACTGCAACCGACGATTCCACCACCCACGATGACCACGCGGGCATTATTCGGTAGTGCATTCATGGCATCGGCAAGGCTACAGTTTGAGCCGAAAATTGAACTAACAAAACTAAGATTTCAAAAAATTGCGAAGTTGGGATGATGGGCGAAAAAGCAAAAATCGTGATTATCGGCGGTGGCATCGCCGGTTGCAGCACGCTTTATCACCTGGCAAAAATGGGTTGCACCGACGCGCTGTTGCTCGAGCGCGACGAACTCACCTCGGGGTCGACATGGCATGCGGCGGGGAATGTGCCGACATACTCGACGAGTTGGAGCATCATGCAGGTGCAGAAATACTCGGCGGCGCTGTATCGCGAGTTGGCCAAAGACAAAGACTTTCCGATCAATTATCACGTCACCGGCTCGGTGCGTCTGGCGCACAGCGAAGAACGCATGGCCGAGTTTCGGCATGTCAAGAGCATGGCCCGCGCCAACAACATGGAATACGACATGCTCACGCCCGCCCAACTCGTCGACAAATATCCGCTGATTAAAACCCACGACCTGCTCGGCGCACTATGGGACCCGCTAGACGGTGACATCGACCCATCGCAGGTGACGCAGGCCTTGGCACGAGCCGCTCGCGCGCTCGGGGCGAGGGTGCGACGCAACGAACGCGTCGTCGGGTTGCGCCAGAACAAAAACTTCGGATGGACGGTCACATCGAAGACGGCGGAGGGCGAGACCGAAATCGACTGTCAAATCGTGATCAATGCCGCCGGCTATCGGGCGGGCGAAGTTATGGCGTTGATCGGGCGACACCTGCCGATCATGACGATGGCCCACCAATATTTGATCACCGAAGAAATCGACGAACTCGCCGCGCGCACCGAGCCGTTGCCGCTGCTGCGCGACCCCGACACCTCCTATTATCTGCGGCAGGAGCGCAACGGTTACATTCTCGGGCCCTACGAGTGGCAGGCGACGCCGATGTGGCTCGACGGTATTCCCGATCAGTTCGCCAACATGTTGTGGCCCGAAGAACTCGAGAGACTAGAGAAACAAATTCTCGACGCGGGCGAGCGCGTGCCCGTGCTGGGCGACGCGGGCATCGCCAAAGTCGTCAACGGACCAATTCCATATGCGCCCGACGGCAACCCGTATCTCGGGCCCGAGCGATCGTTACGCAACTTTTTCCATTGCAACACGTTCAGTTTCGGCATCGCCCAAGGCGGTGGCGCGGGCAAAGCGATCGCCGAGTGGGTGTTGAACGGTCGACCTGAATTCGATCTTTGGTCGATCGACCGTAGGCGCTACAAGTCGTATGCGACGACGCAATACACGGTCGACAAGGCCGTCGAGGTTTACCAAAACGAGTATGCGATGGGGTTCCCGTTCGAAGAGCGACCCGCGGGCCGACCCGCCTATGTCTCGCCGCTCTATGAAAAGTTGAAGAAGAAAGGCGCTTCGTACGGCGCGCGAGGTGGCTGGGAGCGACCGACTTATTTCGACCCGAACAACGAAGTCACCGATCACTCACTTTCGTTTTTCAGGCGCAACGGTTGGCGAAAAGTTGTGGCCAAAGAAGTTCACGCGGCGCGCAACGGTGTGGCGATTCTCGACCTGCCCGGTTTCACCAAGATCGAAGTCAAAGGCGCGGGCGCGTTCGCGTTTCTCGACAAATTGTTGTGCACGAAAATACCGAAGGTCGGGCGCATCAGCCTGGTCTACGCGTTGTTGCCGGACGGCAAGGTGCTGAGCGAGTTCACCGTCGTGCGCGTCGCGCAAGACGAGTTTTACCTGGTGGGCGCGGCGAGTTCAGAGTGGCACGATCTTGACGTGCTCGAAATGGCGTTGCCCAACGATGGTTCGGTGACGCTGAAGAACGTGACGGCCGATTACGGCTCGCTGATCGTCGTTGGTCCGCGCTCGCGCGATGTGCTCGCCCAGGTCACGACATCCGCACTCGACAACGAGTCGTTTCCGTGGTTGTCGATGCGCATGATCGACACGAAGTTCGGCCCCGTGCGGGCGTTGCGCGTCAACTATGTCGGTGAATTGGGTTGGGAACTTCACGCATCCAACGAACAAATGGTCGCGTTGTACGACGCAATTTGGAAGGCGGGCGAGAAGCACGCGATCGCCGATATGGGCATTTATGCCGTCGACAGTCTGCGCCTCGACAAGTGCTACCGCGGCTGGAAGGGCGATCTTGAAATCGGGTTTTCGCCCTTCGACGCGTCGCTCGACCGATTCGTCGATCTGAACAAGCCTTCTTTCGTCGGCAAAGACGCCCTTGTCGCCGAAAAGGCGGCGGGCCCGAAATATCGATTCGTGCCGATGATTCTCGACCAAGACGGCGACGCCGACGCACCATTCTGCGCGTCGGTTTTCAGCGGCGACAAGCGTGTCGGCATTGTGACCTCGGGCGGATGGAGCTTCACGCTCGACAAGAGCATCGCGTTGGCCTATGTGCGCCCCGAGTTCGAGGCGTCTGGCACCAAACTTGAGATCGAAATTTTCGGCGAGCGCAAACCGGCCACCGTTGGGCAAGAGCCGTTGTTCGACCCGCGCAACGAGCGGTTGAGGGCCTGATCTCTTCAAAGTTTTGGCGCGTTGTGGCGTATCCTAAGGGGTCAGATTTAGAGGGGCTTTCGATTGAAACTTAAATGGAAAAAGGGTGACACGGTCATTTACCCGCAGCACGGGGCGTGCATCGTGGTCAACATCAAGCGCATGAAAGCCTTCGGCAAAATTTCTGACTATCTCATTTTGCGAACCGTGATCAACGAAATGACCTTGTCGGTGCCCGTCGAGCAAATTTCGTCCGTCGGGGTTCGTCCGCCGGTTTCATCGAGCGAATTGCAAGATCTGGTCTCGGTGCTGGCGAAAGCCGACCCACGCGTGCCGGCGAACTGGTCGCGACGATTCAAGAACCACCAAGAAAAACTCAAGAGCGGCGATGTCTACCAAGTCGCAGAAGTGGTGCGCAATCTCGCCGCCCGCGACAGAGACTCCGCGCTTTCGGCCGCGGAGAAAACGATGTATGACCGGGCACGGGTGAACTTGATCTCCGAGATACAGCCGGCGTTGAAATGCACCTCAGAAGAGGCCGAGGCGTATCTCGACAAAGCGCTCGAAAAAGGGGTGCTCAAGCCCGCGAAGTCGGCGAAGTCGGCGCGGTCGGGTTCGAAGGCGGGTGTGAAACAAGCCTCCAAGTCGGCGGCAAAGACGCCGTCGAAATCGACCTCGAAAAAGAAGTGATAAAAAAGTTTCATCGGTGATTTGAAATCATGAAGAAGAGACCTTGACGAAGATCGGTTTTTGCGGATTGGGCGTGATGGGTGCGCCGATGGCGCGACATCTGGCGAGCAAAGGTCACCAAGTAACCGTCTACAACCGAAACACGGTCAAGGCAAAAGATTGGGTTGCAAAAAACGGAGGGGCGTTCGCCGAATCTCCACGCGAGGTCGCCGCGCAAAGTGAAATCGTCATGGTTTGTGTGGGCAATGACGACGATGTTCGCAGCGTCGTGCTCGGCAAGCAGGGGGTGATCGCAGGTTTGAAACGCGATTCGGTTCTCGTCGATCACACCACCGCATCGGCGACCCTGGCCCGAGAACTTTCGGTTGCATGCAAGGCTTCGGGCGTCGGCTTCGTCGATGCACCAGTGTCGGGTGGTCAGGCCGGTGCCGAAAACGGGGCACTGACCGTGATGTGCGGTTGCGACGAGCAAACGGTTTTTGACCGGGTGCGTCCCGTGTTCGACGCCTATGCCAAGGCGTGCCAGCGAATGGGTGACGCGGGTGCGGGACAGTTGACCAAGATGGTCAACCAGATCTGCATCGCCGGCGTCGTCTCGGGTTTGTCAGAGGCGCTCAACTTCGCCGTTCGTGCGGGCTTGAACGCCGACCAGGTTGTTGAAGTCATTTCAAAAGGCGCGGCGCAGTCATGGCAGATGGAGAATCGTTCGAAGACGATGGTTCGCGACCAGTTTGATTTTGGTTTCGCCGTCGAGTGGATGCGCAAAGATCTCGGCATCTGCTTTGACGAGGCGGCCAACAACGGCGCCGACTTGACGATGACGAAACTCGTCGACTCTCTTTACGCCCGCGTCGTGGCGATGGGCGGCGCCCGCTGGGACAC
>VGAB01000064.1 GCA_016870935.1 Actinomycetota bacterium
CCGTCGGGCGACATCGCCAACACTTCGCTCGCGGTCGTCGTCGCCGGCACGACATGCACCGTGGCGAACTCTGCAAGACAGTTGAGAATCGTCGTCTTGATGCCGAAATCGAACGCCACGACTTTCAACCTGCCCGAGCCATGGACATAACCCTTGGTCGTCGTCACCTGGGCGATCAGGTTTCTGCCGGCCGTGCCTTTTTCGCTTTGTGCCGCCTTGCGCAGTTCGGATTCACTCGCCGTGCCGAACGCCCCTGGCATCGCCCCCGCATCGCGCAAGACCCTGGTCAGTTTTCTCGTGTCGATGCCGGCGATGCCTGAAACGTCGAGCCGCTTCAGAAAGGAGTCGAGCGAATCGTCGCTGCGCCAATTGCTTCGCCTTCGTGCCAACTCGCGCACGATGACGCCGCGGGCGAAAATTTTGTGCGATTCGCTGTCTTTGGCGGTGGTGCCGTAGTTGCCGATATGCGGGGTCGTGAACGTGATGATCTGCCCGGCGTAAGACGGGTCGGTCAGGATCTCTTGATATCCCGAAAGACCCGTGTGAAACACGACCTCGCCGCGGGCGATGATCGGCTCGGCCAACTCGGACGAACCGGCGCCGATCGCTTCGCCCTCGAAAACCGTGCCGTCTTGCAAAACCAAAAGGGCGGGACGAATCTTGCGGCTCATCTTTGCGCCTGCCCGTCGACGACGGTTGTCGCGCCGTTGAAAATTGTGTGGCGCACTCGACCCTTGAGACTGCGACCGATGTACGGCGTGTTGATGCTCTTGCTGGCCATTCGTTCAGGGTCGACTTTCCATTTGATTTCAGGATCGAACACGCAGATGTTGGCCACGGCACCCGCGACCAGGTCGAGCCCATGCCGATCGTCGACGCGGGCGATCTTGGCGGGGTTCCAGCTCATCAACGCGACCACATCGCGAACCTCGCAGGCGCCTTCGGCGAGCACGACGCCAAGCGCCGTCTCGAGTCCCAGCATTCCTGGTGGGGCCATGTCGAGCGACATCTCTTTGTCGCGACGCGGATGCGGCGCGTGATCGGTGGCGATCGCGTCGATGGTGCCGTCGATCAAACCCGCCTTGAGCGCGGCGATGTCGTGCATCGAACGCAACGGCGGATTGACCTTGAACACGGGGTCGTACGAGGTGAGCAACTCCTCGGTCAACGACAGATGATGCGGCGTCACCTCGGCGGTGATCGGCAGACCGTCGCGCTTGGCCGCCCTGACCAACTCGACGCTTCGCTTCGTCGAGAGATGCAAGAAGTGCATCGTCGCACCCGTGATGCGCACGAGTTCGATGTCGCGAAAGACCATCAACTCTTCGGCGATCGCCGGCCACCCCGGCAGACCCAAGTTGGTGCAGCACTGACACTCGTTCATCACGGCACCTTTGGTGAGTTCGGCGACCTCGCAATGTTGGGCCAGGGTGACGCCCAAGCCCCTGGCATATTCAAGCGCCCGTCGCATCAAGGAGGCGTCTTGCACGCCGCTGCCGTCGTCGGTGAACAATGAAACCCCCGCCGCCGCAAGTTCGGCCATCGGCGCCAACGACTCTCCCTGGCGACCGAGCGTGATGCAACCGCTCGGCACAACTTCGACAAGAGCGGCGCGCTTGCCCTGTTCGCGGACAAAATCGATGACGGCGACCGAATCTTGTGGAGGGTCGGTGTTGGGCATCGCCACCAGCGCGGTGTAACCGCCCAGCGCGCCGGCGCGACTTCCCGTCTCGATCGTTTCTGCCTCTTCTTTGCCCGGTTCACGAAGGTGGGCGTGCAGGTCGACAAAGCCGCTGGAAACAACGCAGCCACTCGCGTCGAGATAGACCTCGCCCTTCAAGTTCTTGCCGATTTGCTCGACGAGACCGTTCTCGATTTTCAAGTCGAGCGCTTGCTCGGATGAACGATTGACGATCGTTCCGCCTTTTATGACGATCGACTTTGTCATGCCTGACCCGCCAAGTTCGAGCCGCTGCCCAAAAGATCGAACAAGACCGCCATGCGCACCGCCACACCGTTGGCAACCTGGCGATGAATCAGCGAATTCTTGACATCCGACGGATCAATCTGCATCTCAACCCCGCGGTTCATCGGCCCCGGGTGCATCACGATCGCCTGAGCCTGCAGGTTCATCACGCGCTTTTGGGTCAGACCATATTGCTCGCTGTATTCGCGCAAGGTCGGCACGTGTCCCTGCGCCATTCGTTCGCTCTGCAAGCGCAGCATGTAGAGCACGTCGGTCTGCGGCAGAACATCGTCGAGATTGTGCGAGACGGAGACTGGCCAATGCGAGACATCTGGTGGCAAAAGCGTGGGCGGGGCGACGAGCGTCACCGCGGCGCCGAGCATCGAAAACGCCTGGATGTTGCTGCGCGCGACCCGAGAGTGTTTTATATCACCGACGATCACCATGTGCATACCCGAAAAACTTTTCGCGTGGGTCGCCTCGCGAATCGTGTAGCAGTCGACCAGCGCCTGCGTGGGATGCTGATGCGCACCGTCGCCCGCGTTGATGATCGAGGCTTTGGTCCACTCGCTGATTTGCCACGGTATGCCCACTGATTTGTGGCGCACGACGAAGGCGTCGACACCCATGTCGGTGATCGTGGCGACGGTGTCGCGCAACGATTCTCCTTTGTTGACGCTCGACGTCGAGACGTTGAAGGTCATGGTGTCGGCCGAGAGTCGCTTGGCGGCGGTCTCGAAACTCAGCCGTGTGCGGGTCGAGTCTTCGAAGAACAAACTTGCCACCGTCCTGCCGCGCAAAGCCGGCACTTTCGGCACGGGTCGCTGGTTGATCTCAACCATGTGATCGGTCAGGTTCAGCAACGCGTTGAGGCCGTCGAGTCCCAACTCGTCGATCGCCAACAAATGTTTCATCGACTCGCCTGCGAACCCGGGGTTACCGTCACTCCGTCGCTGGTTGCCGCGACCTCGTCGCCGATGTGGGTGGGCAAATTTTTGCCGACAAAGTCGGGGCGAATCGGCAACTCGCGGTGGCCCCGATCGACCAGCACGGCAAGTTGAACCGCACGGGGCCGACCATAGTTGTTCAGACCCTCCATCGCCGCCCTGACGGTGCGACCGGTGAACAAGACGTCGTCGACCAAAACGACCGTGGCGCCCGAGAGGTCGAACGGAATATCGCTGATCGCCCCCAACGAAACGGGTCGAATGCCGATGTCGTCCCGATGCAGGCTGACATCGAGCGCACCCACGGGTACTGTTACCGACTTTTCGATGTCGTTGATTTGCGCTGCGATCTCTTTGGCGATCCAGGTGCCGCCTCGCTGCAAGCCGACGATCGCCAAACCTTCGACACCGTGGTTGCGTTCGATGATCTCGTGGGCGATTCGAACGATCGCGCGCTTGACATCTGCCCTGGTCATCGCTTCATGCGACGACGCGCCAACAACCGACTTTGCCACTCACACTCCTTCGTTCGAGCCTCACAGGACTCATTTGACGAAATATTGTTTTTGGTTCCCCGTCAATATAGCACCCTCGATGCGGCGGGGAGCCGAATCACAGCCGTTGGTAAACGACCCACCACGAATTGGCATAGGTGATCTGATAACGATCCACGAACTTCGCCCAGATGACCGCCGATTTGTCGTCCAACGACTTGGGCAGAACCACAAATTCGATCTCGTCGACAAACGGAAGAACATCGCCTACGGCAAACGCGTCGACGCCGTAAAGGGCGCGCTCAAATGGCACGGGGAAGGCGTAGATTCGCTCGCGACGGGCAATCTGCGCGGTCAAGGGGTGAAACGCGCTGACCACCGCCGAATCGGGCACCTTGTCTAACGCCTCGAACGCGGCGACGACGAACTCGGTCTTCGACCCGTTGTATTCGATGCTGGTTCGCGCGCCGGGCAGGGGCGCCCAAAAGAACGCCGAGAAGATCGACGTGACTATGCAAACCGCGACGAGCCAGACGCGAAACTTCTCCGCCAAACGTCCCACCGCATGAATCGTGCCGAACACGAGAATCGGCACGATGACGAACGAATAGTGGTATTCGATATGAAACTGATAATAAAAAGTGCTGATCAAGTTCGAAGCGACGACGAACAGGGCGATCGCCGCGACCTCGGGCGCGGCGAGAAATATGAACCCCACGGGCAACGCCATCTGCAGCAGGTAATACGGCCGTGATTCACTGCCCAGATGTGCGAGAACTTGCATCGGATCGCTGAAGATCGTCTTGACCAGACCGCCGAATCCGCCGAACGGTATTCGCCATGAGTTTCTGAAGCCGACGCCGTTGATGCCCTGTTGAATGCCGAAGATCGCCAGCAGCATGTACCACAGCGCGGCGGCGCTGGTGACCAGACCGATCTTGAGATTTCTGCGCCAAGCGATCCAGAGTCCGAGCGGCACGATGACGAGTGCGACGTCTTCTTTGACGCTCAGGCTCAAAATCGCCGCGATCGTGAACAATCTCCAACGCGACTCCATCGCTGCATAAAGCGCCAAGGCGACGAACAGGCCCAGAAACGCGTCGGGATGAAAATTCTCCAGGCCGATCCAGATGGTTGCTGGGTGCAGCAGGTAGACCACCGCAAAGATCGTCGCGTAAACCTCGCTGGCGAGGCGTTTTCGTGCGTACAAAAAAATCGGTATCGCACCCGCGGCGATAGCGACGGCTTGAGTCACGAACAGAAATGAGGACGAACCGACGACCCAATAGAACGGCACCAAAAAAAGCAGGATGAAACTCGTGTGGTCGCCGAACAGGTTTCGACCCATCAGCGTGACGAATGGCGAATTGAATCGCGACAGAAGCCAAATCCCCTGGTCGTATAGCCCGAAATCGTATGCCGAGGTGTTCAGCCCACGATGCAGTTCGATGCTCATCGCCGAAAGATAGAGGGCGAGCAGAAAAACTGCCGCGCCGGTCGCGGTCTGCCAAACCGTGATCTGCGAAGCCCGCAATTTCAGGTTTCTAACGATTTGTCGCCTCACCGAATGCCTCTCGACGGTCGCGGTTCGGTCAGTTTAACCCCGCACTTTTTTGGCGATCGCCGAAAGCACCCCGTTCACATATTTGCCCGATTCTTCGGTGGAAAATCGCTTCGCCAATTCGACCGCCTCGTTGATGACCACGGCAGTCGGCACTTCGGGTCGGGCCACGAGTTCATGAATCGCCAGACGCAAAACGTTGCGATCGATCGCCGGCATGCGGTTGAGCGTCCATGAATGGGAGTGCTCGGTGATCAACTCGTCGGCTTGAGCGCGCCCCGCCTCGACCCCTTTCGCCAAATCGACGACGGCATCTTGCACCGCCAAGACTTGGGCGTCGAGCACCGCCAAAACGGAAATGTCGCGCGATTCGGCCTCATACAAGAAATTGAGCACCCGCTCGCGAACGGTGCTTCGCTCGTCTTCCCCGACGCGTCGTGTGCGGGGCTTAGACATCAGACCCTCGTGATGTAGTCACCCGTTCGGGTATCGACTTTGACGCGATCACCGATGTTGACGAACAGCGGAACCTGAATGACCTTGCCGGTTTCTAGCGTCGCGGGTTTGCGCGCGCCCGAAACCCGGTCGCCTTGAATGCCCGGTTCGGTCACCGAGATGTTCAGTTCGACCGTGACGGGAATTTCGACGCTGACGACCTCGCCGTCGTATTGGGCGATCATCGCCTTCGCCCCTTCGACCAGATAGTCGGCCGCTTCGCCGAGTGTTCGCGGGGCGAGATTGATCTGCTCGTAGGTGTCGACATCCATGAAAACAAAATCGTCGCCCTCTTTGTAGAGAAACTGCATGTCGGCTCGCTCGAGAATCGCCTGCTCGACGCGCACACCCGCGTTGAACGTGCGCTCGAGGATGTTGCCGGTGCGCAGGTTACGAAGTTTCGTGCGCACGAACGCACCGCCCTTGCCCGGCTTGACATGTTGAAAGTCGACGACGGTGAAAAGCCCGTTGTCGATTTCGAGGGTGATGCCGTTTTTCAGGTCGTTGGTTGTAATTGCAGGCACTTGCGATCCTTTTTGCTTGAAGTAAGTATTCGGCAACCGTCTTGCGTCACGACGACAAGGTCTTCTATCCGCACGCCACCGAGCCCTTCACGATAGACCCCGGGCTCGACGGTCACCACCTCGCCCACCTCGAGCGGTTCGACGAAACCAGACCGCACCCACGGCATCTCGTGAATCTGCAGGCCGACGCCGTGGCCGGTGCTGTGTGTGAACTCGTCGCCGAAGCCGGCGTCGACGATGAAATCGCGGCAGGTCTTGTCGAGATCTTCGGCCAAGACACCCGCGCGCACATGGGCGAGCCCGAGCAACTGCGACCGGCTTACGACTTCGTGCATCTCACTCAAGACCGGCTCGACGTCACCGATCAGATATGTGCGGGTCATGTCTGAGTGATAACCGTCGACCAGACCACCGACATCGATCACCACGCTGTCGCCCGCCACGATTTGGCGGCGCACGGGTCGATGATGCGGACGAGCCGCATTCGGGCCACTGGCGACGATCGTGTCGTAACTGGTGAACTCCGCCCCGTGTTTTCGCATGCGATAATCGAGTTCGTCGCGAACATCGCACTCGGTGACCCCCGACGAGAGCATCGGTACGACTTCTTCGAGCGCTTTGTCGGTGGCGGCAGCGGCCAAGTGCATGCGCTGAATTTCGGGCTCGGTTTTTCGGCGGCGCAACTTCGGCACGACGGGGGCGACTTTGACGAGTTCAACCGAAAGGTTCTCGCGCCACGACTCGTATTGACCGAGGGTCATCTCGTTGGCATCAAAGCCCAGATTGTCGAGGCCGCGCGTGGCTTTGACAATCGCGTCACGAATCGCCGCCGCACTGCGTTCTTCGACGATCTCGCACTTGGCGCCAGACTGGGCGACCTGATCTCGGGCCTGATCTCCGTAACGACCATCGACGACCAACACCATGTC
>VGAB01000065.1 GCA_016870935.1 Actinomycetota bacterium
ACCGAGCCCCACCTCAAGTCTCTTGCTCGCGCACTCGACCAACTCGACGGGGCGCGCGTGCTCGTCACCGGAGGAACTGGTTTCGTCGGCAAGTGGTTGATCAAAGTGGCGAAGATCGCAAGCGAAGTCTCCTCGTCAAAAATCGAGATCATCGTTCCGACTCGCAATCTCGATTCGGTGCAGGCGCACCAGGCAAAAGCGATCGGCTTCACTAATTTGCAATTGGTTCAAGGGGATGTGCTCACAGACCGACTTCAACTCGGCTCGATCGACAAGATCATCCACGCCGCGACTCCGGCGTCGGCACAACTCAACGAGTCGAACCCTGCCGAGATGACACGGGTCAACATCGAGGCGATGCGCGCGGCTTTGGGCTATGCGACCAACAATGTTCCATTTGTTTTCACGTCCTCAGGCGCCGTCTACGGCAGGCAACCCCAGGCGGTCGTCAATATTCCCGAAGATCAACGCGAACCGTATGGCGAACTCAACGACGCGTACGCCGCGTCGAAAAAAGTTGCCGAGTCGATGTGTCTCGAGGCCGCGAATATCGGCAAATGTTCGCCGATTATCGCTCGACTATTCACCTTCAGCGGCGAATATCTTCCGCTCGACACGCACTTTGCGATCGGCAATTTCGTGCGAAACGCGTTGCTCCGCGAACCGATCAAGATCAACAGTGACGGCAAATCGCGCCGTTCGTACATGCATGGCTCAGATATGGCGACATGGCTTTGGGCAGCGACGGCTAAGGGTTCGATCGCCGACCCGATTCATGTCGGTTCTGAGCGGTCGGTCTCGATTCTCGAACTGGCTCAGGCGGTAGCCGAAGTTTCGGCGCACGTGCTCGACTTCAGGCCCGAAGTCATCGTTGCGAACCCCGACCCGAGCGCAAAAAACTTTCACCAATACGTGCCCGCCACCCGAAAAACCAGGGCTTTACTCGAAGTCGAAGAATGGACAAGCCTCGAAGCCGGCATCCAGCAAATGCTCGGGGCCGCCCAAAGCCAACACTAAATGGTTTCTAGTTCTGTTTGTTGAGTATCTTCCAGCGCTTTTCCAGCATGTCGATCCGCTTCGCGTCTTCGCGCTCGATCGTGCCGTAGTAATCGCGCTTGTTCATCAGCCACAGCATCTCGAAATGAACGGCGTTCAATAATCCGTTCTCAATCTTGTCGATTTGAATCGCCTTGCCGGTGAACACGACTTTGCGCGTTTCAAAGCGCGTCAACAGAATTTTCTCCACACGACGCAGGCAATCGATCGAATCGCGAGACACGCCGCCACCGACGACCAGTTGCAGACCCGACTTTTTGCAGACTTCGGCCGTCGCATTTACGCAGTCCATCACCCTGTCGCTGTTGATACTGTCGCGATCCAGACCTATCGAACCAGAAAAATCGACTCGCCCAAAAACCATGCCTTGGGCCCCGCCATCGGCTTTGGCCACATCCGCCAATTTCTGGCAATTCTCATAGGCCGTGATCGTTTCGATATTGAACAAGAAATCGGTGTCCTGTTGCTCGTCCGAAGAATAGACGTGGTTCTTTGCCGCGATGTATTTCGACAGCGCATACGGCGACTCGACCATCGGTGCGACGATGTATCGAACGCCGATCTGTTTCGACTCGAGCAAATCGCGTATCGCCTCGCAACCGCCAATCTTCACAGTCAACTCAAGGCCGGCCTTGTGGGCGATCTCCATCAATCGAAGCAACTCTTCCATTCGAGTGCCCTCGGCCTCGAACTCGGCCTTCACCGAGACATAACCGTATGAATCTTTACCTTTGCGCAGGATCTCGACCATTTCGCGCTCGGTTTTGTTCATTTCGCGGATCCTTTATCTCTTTGCCAGCCCAACTTTAACCGAAAACACCGCTCAATCGAGATCAAGATCCAACTCGCGCAACAATTCGTCGGGCAAAGGCGGCGACATTTTGTGCAGTGGCGCCGACTCCATCGATCCCGATGCCGTTACCTGGCTCGAGATTTTCGGAAAATAGGTCTGCTCGGGGTGAATCGGCACGACATAGAGACAGGCCTCGTTGTCGTTCCATGAAGAGAGAAAGTTCGCGTCGCTCTCAAAACCTTCGTTGATCGTCATCGCCCGAAGACCATAGGCCGCGGCCAACTTCTGCCAATCGGGAAAACCCAAACCCGACTCGACGTCACAACCCAGGTATGCGCCACCAAAATAATTTTTCTGCGTCATGCGAATGCTGGCGTAGCCGTTGTTGGCAAAAATAAAGATCTTCAAATTGAGTTTCTGCACGGCAACCGTCGCCAACTCTTGCGAGTTTTGGGCAAAGCCACCGTCGCCTTCAACCAGAACCGTTCGCCGACTTCGATCAGCAAGCGACGCCCCGATCGCCCCCGCCAACCCATACCCCATGCTCGCCAGACCTTTGTTCGTGATGACGACCTGGCCGATTTTCTGGTTGAATGCCTGCATCATCACGGTGAAAGCGCCGCCCGACGAACACGGGATCACCGTTGCCCGATCGTCGCAAAGCCCAGAAAGATTCAACGCAAATTCATATGGATTGACAAATCCCGCGAATTTTCCGTTGACGTCCTCGCTCAACGGAACGCATGAACGAACTTTTCTTGCCTCGGTCACCCACCCCGACCAACTCGTGCTCATCTTCGAGCGTCGCAAAACCTGCTCGAGTACCTGAGTGGCATCTCCGCAAATTCTCAGGGCAACTTTCGGGTGACCTTTATCAAGCTCTGCTCGATCCACGTCGATCTGAACCACCTCGCCCCGCGGAACAAACTCTCGCCAATTGAAACCAGTTTGCTGAAGACCAAGTCGCGTGCCGGCGGCAATCACCAAATCGGCGCTCTGCAAAATCAAATTGCTCGAGCGCTGCCCCCAGGTATTCGGTCTACCGAAATAAAGTTTGTGACCAGAGTCGAATCGATCCGTGGCATTCCATGTCGTCATCACCGGCACACCGAGTTTTTCAATTTTTTTGATCAACGATCGACCCGCGTCGCGACCCACACCGCCCCCGAGCAAGAGAACTGGTCGAGAACTCGCCGCGAGGCGCGCAACCAAATCATCGATCTCGTTCGAAATTAACGGTGCTGATGCCTCATTGAGTTCAGTTGGCGCCGACTGATCAAAAGAGGTCGCTTCGACCGGAGCGCCTTGAGCGTCAAGGCAAATCTCCAAGAACACAGGACCCTTGCGATCGAGCGACGAGCCACGAACGAGGGTCTCAAACTCCGATCGCGAAATCGGCTTGTCAATACGTTTTGCGACCTTCACCACTGGCTGTGCAACGGCAACGCCATCGACCTCTTGAATTCCTCTTTGGCGAAGGCCCGCCGTCGCCAAATCAGAACTCTTGACCTGACCGCCCAGAACCAACAGTTCACGACTCTCCAAGTAGGCACCGGCGAGCGCCGTGACGACATTCGTCAAACCCGGCCCCGCCGTAAGCAACACGAATGCCCGACCTTCGCTGAGCGATGACTCATTGAAATATTCGGCCGCGATGCCGGCCGAAACTTCGTGAACCACGGGTATGCACGTCATTCTTTGACGGGCGGCGTTCAACAGATGCATGCTGTTCCCGCCCGAAACGAAGAAACAGTGAGAGTAACCGAGTTGTTGCAACCAACCCATCATTTGGTCGGCGTGAGTCATCGCACGACGCCCGTCAAGACCGACTTCTGCGCTTGGACTGCGCTCAAAAGTATCGCTTCAGATTTTTCAAACTTCTGTATTCGAACGCCCCCATTCGGATTGGGCAGCAAGACTTTGTAGTCATCTGCGCCATGTTTCTTGTCCGCCTTGAACGCCTCAACATACCTCGCCCAGTCGATCGACTCGACTCGTGCTCGATCACCCAACTTTGATGCGAGCTTGGCCGAAAAAATAGCCAATTCGCTCTCAACGTTTGAAAGTGATCGAGACTGCGACTCAAACTCCAAAGCCGCCAGCATTCCGGTCGCCACCGCCAAACCGTGCGGAATCCGATGCCCGCTTCCGACTTCGAGCGCATGGCCAAATGTATGACCAAAGTTGAGTTGCTTTCTCTCAGACTGATCGAACTCGTCTAGTTCGATGAACCACTGCTTGGCAGACAAAACATGTGCCACCATCACGGCAATCTCCTGCGAAGATTTACCGTCGCATAGCTCCAAAAATCTGCGAAACTCGGGCTCACCTCGACAAAAACATATTTTTGCGGCTTCGGCGAGACCACACAGCACGTCATCTTCACCGAGCGTCTTGACGAATTCGGTGTCGATAATCACCTTGGTCGGAGGGTAGATGTTGCCGATCAAGTTTTTTACTGACCGGGTATTGATTGAGCTCTTTCCACCGATGCATGAGTCGACCATTCCCAAGAGAGTTGTCGGAAAAAAGACCCACTTGATGCCGCGCATATAGATCGATGCGGCCATCGTCATCAAGTCCTGGATTATCCCGCCTCCAAGTGCGAGAACGGTTGAATCTGCCCTCACGCCAAATTTCTGCAGATCGAGAATAATCGACTCAACCGTTGACAAATTCTTGTTCGTCTCAACAGCATCAACTAAAGCAAACTTAGAAACACCCCGAGTCAAAAGTAGTTGCTCGAAGCGGGTGTCAGCCACGACGATGGCATCATTCAAGTTGGGGATCGACGAAAATGTGCCGACTCCGATTTTTACTTCGTAGTCGCCCGATTGGGCCTTTATTTTCAGACTGAAATCAGACTTGTCGGACATTGGTGAATCCCAAGTCGGCGACAATTGACTGACCAGTAATACACAGATTCTGTGCCGAGCAGAGGAAAAGAATCGCCTTTGCCACTTCGGTCGGGCTGATCAATCGTCCAAAACCTGTTCGTCCTTCAACTCGAGCGATCTGGTCGGCATCAAGCATGCGTCGCGTCATCGGCGAGTCGAGCACCCCGGGCAAGACTGCATTTACGAGAATGTTTCGTCCGGCCAAGTCGATGGCGACCGATTTAACCAACCCCGAAATCGCCGACTTTGAGACCATGTACGACAACTTGTTGTCCCGGGCCGCCTCCTGCCAAATCGACGAGACCACGCAGAGCCTGGCACCTGATTCGATTTTTTCGTGTTTCAACAAAGAACCCAGCGTCGAGACGACAAATCCCAGATTTGCGTGCAAGATGCTCGAGAAAAGGTCTTCCGAAAAATCGAGTATCGAGTCGTTCGTGTTTGTTCCCTGTGCCCAGACGACTGATTCGAATTTCGGCAATGACCGAATTTTCTCGCTATCCGAGTCGGCATTGCCCACGAGTTTGACCTGTCGCGCCGACGGTGACTCTTTGCTTCGTGACGACTGCCAAACCTCGAAACCATGCTCGCCAAATTCTTGGACCACGGCCGAGCCAATCAACCCAGATGCACCGAGCACCAAGCATTTTTGCTTTGTCATGTTTACTCGTTACCGGTCTTGACGCCGAGAAGTTCTGAAACGACGAAGTTTGGCCGACCCTTGACTTCTTCGTAAATGAGCCCCAGATATTCGGCGATGATGCCGAGCATGAACGTGATCGAGCCGAATGCGAGAACTGCCACCGAGACTATTGTTCCGAATCCGGCGAAGGGCACGCCGACGGTAACCCAGGCGACGACACAAACGATCAAAGCGATAAACGAAACGAGCGAAATCGCCACCCCGGTCGCGGTGATCAATTTCAGCGGAATATACGAGTGAGAGAAAATTCCCTTGAACGCAAGGTCGATGACTTTCAGCGAGTGGGCCTTTGACACTCCGCCATATCTTTCGGGCCGTTCAGCCTCAATGCCCACCGATTTGAAGCCGACCCACGCAACCAGTCCACGCACGAATCGATTGCGCTCGTCCATCGATCTGACCGCTTCGTAGACTTTTCGATCCAACAGGCGGAAGTCGCTCGCATTCTTGGGGATTCTGTTGTCGGTCAGTTTGCCCGCCAGCCAATAGAAGGCTTTCGAGTTCAATGTTCTGATTGGTCCTGTGCCCACTCGTTTCGACACCTGCATGTAAATATTCTCGAAGCCCGCTTCCCATTTCTTGATGAATTCGGTGATCAACTCGGGCGGATCCTGCAAATCTGCGGTCATGAACACGCACGCGTCACCCGAAACATGGTGAAGTCCGGCCGTGATGCCGCCGTCCATGCGAAAGTTGCGCGCCAATCGCACGACCTTGAATCGGGCATCTTGTTGGTGCACCTTTTGCAGAATCTCCCAGGTGCGATCAGTCGAGCCATTCTCGATGAAAATCGTCTCGAAGTCGTAACCGGAGTTTTGGGTAAAAACTATCGACAGCCGACGAACCAACTCTTCGATACACGACTCTTCGTTGTAAGCCGGAACGATGACCGAAATCAGTCGCTTCATTTGTACCTCGACCTCACTTCTTAGATTTTACGAAGCCGTCAATGGTCTCGATCATGTAGTCAATCATTTCATCGCTCAACCCAGGAAACACGCCAATCCAGAACGCGTTCAGCGAAACCAACTCGGTGTTTTTCAGCGTGCCCGAGACTCGATGCTCGATGCCCTGATATCCGGGTTGGGCCAGCAGGTTTCCGCCGAATAGTTGGCGCGTGGCGATGCGATGCGACTCAAGATGCTGAACAACGTCATATCGAGAGAACGGCGCAGTCGGTTTGACGGTCAGCAAAAAGCCGAACCAACTCGGCTCAGACCGCGGTGTCGTAGCCGGCATCACAAAGAACTCCTCAAGATGTTTCAAGCCCGACAAAAGCCGATCGAAGTTCCTGCGCCGCGCAGCGATGAACCGCGGAAGTTTCTTGAGTTGCGCCACGCCGACGGCCGC